>DDYW01000063.1 GCA_002348185.1 Candidatus Hydrogenedentes bacterium UBA2224
ATGAAGAGGACCGCAGCCAGCGTGCCCAGCCACCACGGTCCGCGATGTCCCAGCTTCATGAGGTAAAAGATCGCGATCATGCACCCGTACAGGAGGACGATGTTGACCGCATGATAGGGCCAGAATGCGCTTCCAAACGCGTGTTGCAGCGCCTGCCAGACCGGAGCAAGTCCCGCCGGCAGGTCCTGTGCGGCGTAATCGCGCCCCATCGGATAGATGCCGAGGGCCCAACTGAACACCAGGAGCACATAGACGGCCATCGAGACCCAGTCGAACAACTGGGGGTAACGGGCGCGCGGGTGCATTCGTACGGGCGCGGGGGTCTCGTCGGGTGAATTGCTCATAGCGGCAGAGTCTACTGGCGCAGGACGGCGAGGTCAACTGAACGAGCCCGGGTGGACCTGGTGGACCCTGTGCACAGAATGGATCTGATGGACGGCCCGGCCCTTGACGACTCCGCAGGCGCCGAGACCGCCGAAGAAGTTCATGAGCTTTGCGCGGCCCGTTTAGCGAACGGGACAGGAGAACGCGCGTCAGGGCCGGATGTCCCGGAAAAACTGCCAGATGGTCTGGGACGCGTCGAAATCCCGGTTGGTCTTTCCGATGATCCATTCCGCGAGATACTGTTCGCCGCCGGGCCAGGTATGGCCTCCGCCGTCAACGCCGTAGAAGACCACCTCCGCGCCATGGTTCCGGGCCGGATAGACTTCGCGCCAGGCCCGGGTCTCGTCGTCCCCGGTCTTGGGGAGCCATTCGCGTTGGGCGGCAGCCGCGGCCCGGTTGTGGCGCACCCAGAAGGCCACGCAGTCCTCGACGGACACCACCTGCCCATGCTCGCGGGCGCCCACGCGAACCGGGCCGCCTTTCCAGGGGACGATCGGGTCGCGGGTGCCGTTGATGAGAATCGCGGGCACGGGCCGGGACGGCGCCAGAGTGTCGTAGAGGGCGGCGGGGATGGAACCCATGACCATGCCCAGGCCGCCAACGAGATCGGAGTGCTCACAGGCCAGCCGGTGGCACATCATGGCGCCGTTGGACGCGCCGGTCACAAAGACCCGGGCGGGGTCGAGTCCGTACTGCCGGACAAGCGTTTCGATGAGCACGGCCAGAAACCCGGAGTCGTCCACGTCGTGAACGGGCGTCGACCCGGGCGTGGGGCGGCGGCCATCGTTCCACGCCTTGTCGACCGCCTCGGGATAGACCGCGATGAAGCCTTCGCGTTCCGAGACTTCGTCGAAACGGGTGATCCGGGCGATGAGGCGCGCGTCTCCCCCACCGCCGTGCAGGGCCGCGAGAAGCGCCGGCCGGTCTGCCAGGCGGCCGGGAACGTGCAGGCGGTACGACCGGGCGAGCCCGGCATGGCGGATTTCGTGCTGGGTGACTGGCATGGTCCCTCCGAACACGCGGCAAGCGGTTGACGGCGGCATGATAGCGGAGCGGGCCCGCCGAACGCGAGCGCCAACGCCCTCGTGGGATGCCTTTCTGCCGCCCCGCCGGAACAAAGCCGGCGAAGAAGGGTGTTAGGATAAGCATGGAAGTTGAGGTTGCGACAATGACGCCACAGGAAGCCCTGACAGAGCGCGAGATGCATTTTGCGCACTGCGCCCGGCGAACAGCCATTATCGGTGTGGGCGCGGTCGGCTCCACGACCGCCTACGCCATGCTCCAGACCGGAACGGCCAGCGAACTCGTGCTTCACGATTACGACCGCCTCCGCGCCGAAGGCGAGTACATGGACCTGCAGCACTGCCTGCCGTTTACGCATCACTCGGCCATGTCGGTGCGCGGCGTGGACGAGATCGAGGACTGCGGCCTGGTGATCGTCACCGCGGGAGCCGGTCAGAAGCCCGGCGAGTCGCGTCTGGACTTGGTAAAACGCAACGCGGCCATATTCGCGTCCTTTTTCCCGTTGCTGTCCCGCAACAACCCCGACGCGATCTTCTTGATTGTAACCAACCCCGTGGACGTGATGACGCGCGTCGCGCTGAAACTCAGCGGTCTGCCTGCGCATCAGGTCATTGGCACGGGCACGGTCCTTGACACCGCGCGCTTCCGCACGCTGATCAGCCAGCATTGCCGCATTCTGCCGCGGCACGTGCACGCCATGGTCATTGGCGAACATGGCGACAGCGAGGTGATGGTCTGGAGCCGCGCGAGCATCGGAGCGTACCGCGTGGCCGAATATTGCAACTACCTGAACATCCCCCTGACGAGCGACGATGTCGAGCGCATCAACAACGACGTTCGCAATGCGGCGTACCAGATCATCGAACGTAAAGGCGCCACCCACTTCGCGATCGGCGTCGCCACAAACCGCATCGCCGAGGCGCTGGGCATGAACGAAAGCTCGCTGTACACCGTGAGCCGCCGCTGCGACGGCATCTTCGGGCTGCAGGACGTCTGCCTGTCGGTGCCCACTCTCATCGACCGGCGGGGCGCCCACGCGCACATGGAGATTGGGCTCTCTTCTTCCGAACACGAGGCCCTGCTCCGCAGCGGGGAGGTTCTCAACGAAGTCTATGAACGCCTCGGCCTGTAAGCACGTACGGGAGCCTGAACCGCCTTTCCTCTTTTCCCCCAACTCGTGATACCATGCGGCGATGCTAAACCAAAGGTGTGGGAGGATGACTGGTGTTGGGCGTTTCCATGTGTATTCTAAGCGGGGTAATCGCGATGGTATCGGGTGCTGCAACGGACGATTTCGGGGAGGCAGCGTGGCTGCGGGATCCTGTGTTTGAGGGCGTCGGGGTCATCGACGTTTTTCACAAGGAGAAGGCGGAGAAACCGGAACTCTCGGGACCGCGCAACGTGCATACGCTCCTGCGCAAACAGATCACGCTTCCGCAGAAGCCGGTGACGGCAGCGCTGCTGATTACGGGAGACGACTACTACACGTTCCACATAAACGGCGCGTTCGTGGTGCAGGGGCCGGAACCCGGCTACCCGTTCGCCCATCCCTGCTACACGCTGGACGTGGCCGGGGCGCTTCAGGCGGGCGACAACACCCTTGCGGCCCACGTCTTCTACCAGGGGCTTCTCAATCGGGTCTGGAACAGCGCCGACAACCGTTCGGGATTCATGATGGCCTTGACCGTCACCTATGCGGACGGGTCCAGCCAGAGATTCGTGACGGACGAGTCGTGGAAACTGCATACCCTGACCGCCTTTCCCACGGGCCGGACCTTCGGTTATGACACGCAATATGCCGAGGACATTGACATGCGGTCGATCCCGGCGGGCTGGCGGACGACTGGCTTTGATGATTCGGACTGGCGCGCGCCCCTGTGCGGCAGGCAGGATCACGTGTTTGTGGAACAGATGACGCCCCCGCTGGAGCACTGGCGCGCGAATCCGCGCGTGGTGGAAAAGAAAGCGGAAGGGCACTACTTCTACGATTTCGGGACGGAGATCGTCGGCCACACGCGCATCCGGGTCCAGGGCCCGGAAGGTCATACGCTCGAGGTGCGTCACGGCGAGGAGCTTTCAGCGCCGGCGACGGTGCGCTACGAGATGCGCGCGAAATGCGTGTACCAGGAGTTCCCCATTCTGTCCGGGCGCGACGAAACTATTGAGTTCTTTGACTACCGGGCGTTCCGGTACATGGAGGTCCTCAATGCGCCGGAGGAACCGGAGGTGTGGGTGGATGTGCGGCACCATCCGTTTGATCCCGAAGCCTCCACGCTGAAGGCCGCTGACGACCTGCTGGTGAAGATCTGGCAGCTCTGCAAGAACGGGGTCCAGTTTGGCGCGCAGGGCAGCTTTCTGGACTGCCCCTCGCGCGAAAAGGGCCAGTATCTGGGCGACGCCCTGATCACGGGCCATGCTCACGTCGTGCTGACCGGCGACGGGTCGCTCCTCGCGAAATCCATTCAAGATTTCGCGCATTCGCGGCGGATCTGCCCGGGGTTGATGGCGGTTGCGCCGGGCAGTCTCATGCAGGAGATCGCCGAGTACTCGCTGCAATGGCCTCTGGTGCTCCGCACGTACTACGACTATACCGGCGACGCGGAGTTCACAGCGCGGATGCTGGACGAGGTCTTGCCCGGTCTGTTCGGCTATTTCGAGTCGTTTGAGTCTGAGAACGGCCTTCTGGCGGGTATGACCCAGAAGTGGGTGCTGGTAGACTGGCCCGACAACCTCCGCGACGGGTACGATTACGATTACGCCAAAGAGCGCGAGAATACGGTTCTGAACGCGTTTTACTTTGCTTCCCTCGATGCGGTGGCCGGGCTGTGCCGCGACCTGGACCGGGATCCGGGGCCGTATGAACGCAAGGCCGCGCAAGTCCGGGAGGCGTTTGTCCGGCATCTGCTCGACGCCGATACGCGCTTGTTCGTGGACGCGCCCGGATCCAGCCACAGTTCGCTGCACGCGAACGCCCTGCCTCTGGCGTTCGGCCTGGCGCCCGGAGAGGCCGTTCCCGCCATCGTGGACCTGATCCGCCAGAAACGGCTGAGCTGCGGCGTGTATATCGCCCCGTTCGTGATCGAGGCGTGCTACCGCGCCGGCGAACCGGAACTCGCGTACGACCTGATCACGTCGAAAGACGAACACTCGTGGCACGAAATGCTCAAGCACGGCGCCACCACCTGCATGGAAGCCTGGGGACCCGATCAAAAATGGAACACAAGCTGGTGCCATCCCTGGAGCAGCAGTCCCGTGTACCTCATTGCAGAACGGGTGGCCGGCCTGCGGCCCGCGGAACCGGGCTGGCGGCGCATCGCCTTCGAGCCACACGTGCCCGCGTCGCTGGAGCACTTCGCGTTTCGCATCACCATCCCCCAGGGCACGCTTGACGTGCGCTACACCCGGGAAGACGGCTTTGCCCTCACCACCCCGCCGGGCATTCCCGTGCGCACCGAGGTCCCGGAAGGGGTCAAGGTGGTCGTCGCCCACGCGCCACGGCCCCTGTCCGGGCAGGAGCGCGACGCGCTGGAAGCGCAGGGCTGGCGGCAGCATGTGGGTGAAGGTCCGGGCGTCTGGGTTTCCGTGGATGACCAGACTCTGCGCGTGGTCCGGGGCGACTCGATCATCTGGGAGAGCCCCTGCGCGACCGCCGAGAAGGGAACCGGCTCGGAGAAGGACAGTCTCAAGACGCCGCTGGGCTGGCACGAAGTGTTTGCCAAGACCGGTCATGGCGCCGCCTGGGGCCAGGTGTTCCGCAGCGGCGCGCCAACCGCCGAAGTGTGGAAGCCCGGACAGGGCGCCGCGGAGGACCTTGTGCTCACGCGGGTTCTGTTTCTGGACGGTCTGGAGCCGGGCCTCAACAGAGGCGGCAACGTCGATTCCCGCGCCCGGTACATCTACATCCACGGAACCAACAACGAGGCCGCCCTCGGCTCTCCGTCGTCTCACGGCTGTGTGCGGGTGCGCAACGACGACGTCATTGCGCTCTATGAACTCGTTCCCGAGGGCGCCAGGGTGCTCATCACCGAAACCCCCCAGAGCAGTGAATGACCGGGAAGGCGAATGACGCCGGCGTCTGCGGAAGACCGGGCCTGCGTCACACCGCGGGGACGGGTTCGGATGTTTCTTGTGAGGGCGCTTCTTCGACCGCGGAGCTTTCGGCGTCGCCGGGCGGGGTGTCCTCGGCCAGGGGGACGGGCATAATCTTGAAGATGCGCGTCTGTCCGGCTTCGATGGGCACGGTCATGATGCGCTTTTCGGGCCATCCTACGGTGGGATCGAGGAGATCCTGCGCGTTGTAGACGCCGCCCAGATCGATGATGCGCTCGCCGCCCGTGGTGGCATGGATGGCGAGCGAGTTGCGGCCAAAGTAATAGAAGTCTTCGGATTCCGGCGGGGCGCTTCGAACGTACTGGTAGATTTCAAGCGTCCGCAGAATTTCACGCAGCAGGCCCACCGGCATGACCGGCTCCGCGCAATAGACGGATGTCCAACCCTCTTCCCCCTCTTCGTCGCCGAGAAACGCGATGGCCACACTGGCCTTGCCGCTGCCCGAATGCGTTGCGATGACGTTGACGCCGTCGTCCTCGATGTAGAACGACGGAGACCAGGCGGTGGCATTGCCGAATTCGGTTCCGGTTGGAATCCACACGCCGCCCAGAGTGACCACGGACCCTGACGGCACGGGTTTATCGTACGGTTTCACCTCCATTTGAACGGTGGCGGTGATGTTCGCGGCGGCGTTAGCCTCGCCGTTGCAGTACCCGGGCGCATAGAGCCAGATCGCGGTCGCGCCGGTTTCCCGAAGCATGGTGTGCAGAACGTCACGGCTCTCCGCCGGGATATGGAATGTGTTAAGGAAGAGGTAGCACGGCGTGGCGGGCACGGTTCCCGCCAGGAGGTCGCTGAGCAGGCAAATCTGCGTGGGCACGCCCGCGCGCATCACGTTGGCTGGCAGGGTCCGAAGCAAATCGTTGTTTATTTCCGTATCGCACACCTGGTGGAACCGGCCGGTTTCTCCCAGCACGACCGTCATCAGACGGCTTTCGGGCCGCCCGAACGGGTCCAGTCCGTCGACCGGCTTCGCCTCGACGATCGGGCTGTACATCGCCTTGAGCGACTTGAGGGTACTCCACGCGGCCTCGTTGGGGAATTCCGGCGCGTCGACGGGAATACGCCAGCCGAGACCCATGCCCTGGGTCACCGCGACCGCGAACACGTGATCGAGCCGTTGGCGCAGGGCTTTCGCGGCGGCCTCATCGCCGGCGGCCGCATCGGAGTGCATGAGCGAGTCATCCAGAAGGAGCCACGACTTCCCATGGTGCAGGGCACTGTGAACCGCGCCCAGGATGCCCCCGCTCTGGTCGATGTCGTACCCGTCGTACCCGGCCGGTGACACAAAGCCGTCGACCTCGCTGTTGAGCAGCGCGTTCAAGGCCGCATGGCCCGCGCAATTGGTTGTCGGGCCGAACGTCAGCCCGTACGGGGCATGTACACGGGTGTCGTGCCCTGCCATGGCCTTGATCTGGGACGCGAACTGGGCCAGCGTTTCCGCCGTGTTCTCGCTGGCATAGTCGAGGTAGTCCACGTTGGGCCGTTCCGCGGGAAACTTGTGAAATACGGTGTGGCTGTCGCCGCTGAGCACTTCTTTCGGGATCGGGGCCGTCTCCATAGCCAGGTCTTTGTTGCGCCAGGCGGCACGGAAGGCTTCGATGGTCTCATAGCGGACCGTCAACCACGCGCGGAACGCGGCGATGTTGGCTTCCGAGCGGTCGTAGCCGCCGGGGTGCACCCACTGCCCGTCTTTCAGACAACGCAGGATGTAGCCCCGCACCTGCGCGCCCGCGGGGTCATTTTTCACGGCCGTGATCAGCGCTTCGAGACCGGCCCGGACAGCTTCCCGCCAGGGCTTCGACGCCACAGATACGTACGGCTGGTTCTCCCCGCCGATCACCATGACGGATTCGGGATTCGCCTCAAGCCAGGCCGCGGGCGGGTCGAGCGGCACAGAGAGGACAATCTCCGCGTCAGCACAGCCATCCACGATGGCACGGATTGTGGCCAGAGCGGTGTCGGTGGAGACGCCGTGCTCGGGCCAGGGCAAGGGCGCTTCCGCGATGAACCGGTGGAACCGGACGGGCCGTTCGTCCTCACCGGACATTTCCGCGGCCGCCTGCTGCACCTGGGCGCGGAGCGCGTCCGGGGCGCCGGGTTCCAGGCAGACATAGACCGGCGGTTCCGGCCACACCACCGGCTCGGGCGCCTCGAGGGGCGCTTCTTCGGCGCCGGGCGGCATTTCCCCTGCGCCGGTCAGGATGTCCGGAGGGGAGAAGCGCCCCGCCAGCCCGCCGGCCCAGTAGCCCAGGAGTGCCGACACGCCAATGAACACCAGAGCCAGCAGAATGTAAACATACAGAGGCCGCTGTTTACTGTTTCCGTATTCCGACATATTCCGCGAGCGCCTTCAATGCGGCCGCTTCGGCGCCGAACACGTTCAGCGCCGCGGTCGCGTTTGCCACGAGTTCTCTGACCCTCGTCTCCGCGCCCGCAACCCCGAGGTGTGTCGAGAACGTGGTGCGTCCCGCATCTTCGGGGGCGTGACCGGCGTCGAGGAGGTCATCGGTTATCTGAAATGCCAGACCCAGGTTCAGGGCATACGCCTCGAGGGCCTGGAGCTTATTCGGGTCAATATCGAGAATGCTGGCGGGGATGCGAACCGCCGCCAGGAACAGCGCGGCGGCCTTGTGCGTATAGATCTCGGTCAATTGGTCGAGCGTCGCGCGCTTCTGGCGTACGGTTAGGTCCGCGTGCTGTCCGCGTACGATGCCTTCGTGGCCAATGGCGTTCGAGAGCTGCGCAATCACCGGGGCCGCCGGACGCCCGCGCCGGTCCGCATTGTCCGCCACAAGACGGTAGGCGATGGCAATGAGGTCCATGGTGGCCAGGACGGCGGTGGATTCGCCAAATACCAGGTGCGTACAGGGCTGGCCGCGGCGGGTCCTGGCGTCGTCCATCGACGGCAGATCGTCCAGAATCAGCGAGGCGGCGTGGACGAGTTCGATCGCGCACGCGGCATCGCTCACGTCAGTCTGTTCGAAACCGTTGATCTCCGCGACCACGAGCGCCATCAGCGGCCTGAGCCGTTTCCCGCCGCGCAGCGTGCCGTAACGCATGGCGGCCGACACCTCGCACGGTTCCTCGGTCTCCGCCGGCAGGAGGCGGTCCAACTGACGCTCGATGAACGTCTTGCGTTCGCCGAGGTAGGTGGCAAGGTCAAATCCGGCCATGCGCATTTCCTGTCTTGGGGTTCCGGAGGGTTGAGCGCCGCGCGGACGCCGTCAGGCGCGCTCCACCCGCAGCCAGCCGCCGAAATCGCACAATTCTCCCGTCTCGTCGGCGTCGAACACATGGTGGGCGCGGAATTCGAGCACTCCTTCGGGACAGGTCAATGTCTGTTCCGTGCGCTCTGACGCGGCCAGCCGCGCAATAACGTGGCCTCCCGCAAAGACTTCGACCTCCGCACCACCCAGCGCAGGATAGCAATTGACAAGGGTGATGCGCAACTGACCGCCTTCGCACGGCATCGTGGCGGTCCGGGAGATGGGGCGCACCTGTTCGCCATTCACGGACCGCTCGGCATACCAGCCGTTTTCGGGCAGGTCGACGCCGGGAAAAAACAGGACATTGTGCCGGATCTGGTCCCAGAAGCGCGCGCTCGTGCCATACCGTTTTCGCGCGCGCCAGGCTTCAGGAAGGTAGGCGAGGCTGGCCCCCCACGCTTTCGCGTGGCCCCACAGTTTCCAGTACTCGCCGTCCAGAAGGCCGCGTCCGACGGATTTGAGCTCGCCCAGGAGCATCCGGGGAAGCACACGGCGCAGTTGCGAGGCCGGGAAGTTCCGCATGACCAGCCGCATGCGGTTGCGCGTGTTCAGGTAGTACTTCTGACGCCGGCGTTTCCCCGCGCCCATGGTGGCGCTGAATTTGTGGCGGATGACCGCCTCGGGGCAGTTCCACACCTCGAACCCGGCGTTCCAGATGCGCAGGCACAGGTCGAGATCGTCGAGATAGATCTGGAAATCCGGGAGCAGGCCCGCAATCCGCAGCGCGGCGCTGCGCAGGAACATGGCGCCGCCGCAGACGCCGAGCACCTTGCGGGGCGTGTTCCACCGGGGGCCATCGAGCCGACCCACGCCGATGTCCCACGACGAGCCGATGATGGAACATTCGATGCCCAGGGAATTCAGGAGATGCGGGGCGTCGAACAGCAGCATCTTGGGCGCGAGCGCGCCGCAGGCCGGATTGGCCTCGGCGGCCAGGACGAGTTTCTCGATGGCGTCGGAAGCGGCGGCGGTGTCGTTGTTCAGGAGGAAGATGTAGTCCGCGCCGGCGTCAAGGGCCCGTTCAATGCCCCGGTTGTTGCCCCCCGACCAGCCCAGGTTTTCCGGAAGGGCCAGGATCTCGACCCGCGGGTCGCGGTACCGTTCCCGCACAAACGTGATGGAATCGTCGCCGCTGTGGTTGTCGACCAGCACGAACCGGCAGTTCCGGTACGTGCCCGCCAGCAGGGAGTCAAAACAGTCCGCGAGATGCTCGCGTCCGTTCCAGTTGATGATCAGCGCGTATACGAGTGGATCAGGCATGGCGGCAGCAGTATAGCAGGGCCCGGGAGCACGGTGAACCCGGCCCCTGTCTTGGGGTAGACAGTGAATATGCCCGGGGCGTAGAGTGTATGTCCTCCAGCGGGGAGTTGCTGGGAAGGAGGGCCTGCATCATGTCACACGTCGCTGAGTCCAAGGACACGTCATTCACACACTGGAGATTCACCCCGTTGCCGCGGCCGGCCGACACCGGACAGGCGCCGCCGCCCCCTCCCCCGCCGCCGTACTACTACCAGCAACCCGTGCAGCCGCAACGGCGCACGGATACCAACACCTGTCTCATCGTGGGCATCATTCTCGGCGCGTTGGCCATCTTCATGATCGCCGTCATGGGCATCCTCGCGGCGATCATGCTGCCTGCCCTGGCGCGGGCACGCGAAGCCGCCCGGAGAGCGTCGTGCCAGAACAACCTCAAACAGGTGGGTATCGTCTTCAAGATGTATGCCAGCGAGGCTCCCCAGCAGTACTGGCCACCGCTCAACAGCACGGACGGCACCTTCATGTTCCAGTCCGATGCCGTGTACCCCGAATACCTGACCGACCTTTCCGTGCTTGCGTGTCCCAGCGACACGGACAACACGGTCCAGGCCGTGGATGACCACAGCTATTACTATCTCGGGTACGTGCTGACGACCGAAGACGAATTCCTGGCCTTTCTGGAGAGTTATCCGAACTTCATCGCCGAGGGCGCGGATTTCAGCCAGGACCTCCCCGCTCCACCAGGCCGCGGCTCGTTCGGGGGCGATACCTTCCTGCGGCTCCGGGAGGGCGTGTTCCAGGAAATGGGCGGGCAGCCGAGCCAGGTGCCTGTAATGTTCGATGCGGCCTCGACCTCGGGCACCGTCACCGAGTTCAATCACGTCCCCGGCGGCTGCAACGTGCTGTATATGGACGGCCACGTGGAGTTCCTCAAATACCCGGGCAAATTTCCCGTCACGCCGCAAATCCTGGAGGCCCTCGGCCAGCTGGATCGCTAGCCCGTTCGCCGGATGGTGGCAACCGGTCCAGCATACCGGTTACGGCTCTCGTGCCTTGAACCGCACGCCCGGATCGCCTCGCTGCTTGCGTGATGGGTCAAATGGACGATATGGACCTTATGGACGCGCCTGCCTGAACGCTCGCGAAGGGGTCGAATCTCAGAACATGGTTTGCTGTGTCGCGCGGGTCGCAGCCGTCTCGAGTTTTACGGAGCCGTTCAGGGCCGGCTCGTCCCTCCCATTCCTCCCATCCACCCGGTCCACCCCGTCCACCGGGTCCACACGGTCCACACGGTCCACCGCTCGTCGTTCGGCCGCCGTGCTTTCCGGCCTCCATCTGCGGCAGCATCATATGCGTTATGCTTATTCAACGGTCTGAGCTATGACGGAAACATGGATTTTCCGCGGAGCCTTCCGCTAGACTGCGGCGCCATGAAGATAGCGATCCTCGGAGCCGTGTGTTTCGACGAGATTTTCACCCTCGATGGCGAGCGCCGCGAAAGTTTCGGCGGCATTCTCTACAATGCCGCCGCCTTCGCCAGTGTGCTCAATGCCGGCGATGCCGCCATCCCCTTCACCAAAATCGGCGAGGACCGTTTTGATGATGCCATTGAGCAGTTCAAGAAACTCCCCCACGTCGAAGCGAGCGGCATCGTTCCCTGCCGCGGGCCCATGACGCATGTCACGCTCACGTGGCGGACGAATTCCTGGCGGGACGAGACGGTCCGGCACCGCATGCCGCCGTTTACCGCCGATGAACTCGACGGAATCCTGGATGCCGATGCGGTGCACTTCAACTTCATCAACGGCACGGAGATCGATCTCCAGACCTTGCGGGCATTTCGCGCAGCGTATCCAGGAATCGTCTCGCTCGACGTCCACAATCTGATCAGCCGCTTCGACGCCGACGGGAAACGCGATATCGTGGGTTTCCGACAGTGGCGCGACTGGGCCCCTTGCGTCGACGTGCTCCAATGCAATGAGTTCGAGATCAACACGATGTTCGACCGGGATATCGCGACGCGCCAGGACTTCGCGGAGGCGGCCCGGGAAGTCTGCGAGGCGGGCCCGCGAGCCGTGACCGTCACCCTGGGGCCCGAAGGGGCGATCACGGTGCACCGAAAAGATGGCGGCGATTATCTCGTGGACATTGACGTTCTTCCGCCCGTGAAGGCGGTGGATACGACCGGGTGCGGCGACAGTTTTTCCGCGGGCTTTCTGGTGGGCATGATGCGCTGGAATGATCCGGCGACGGCGCTGGCCTGCGGCTCGGTCGTGGCCGGGGTGAACGCGCGGTGCCGCGGCATCGGCCAACTCGCCGAGGCGAAACGCCTCCTCCGGGAGCCGCGCCGCCATTTCGCAGTGTTTGAGGGCAAACCCGCGACCTGGCCGGGCGAGCGACTCTGAGGCGCTATTCCTCCGCTTGCTTCTCTTTCACTTTCTTCTGCCGCTGAATCTCGGCCAGATGCACGGGCTCTTTGCGGACCTTGCTCTCGAGGGCCCGGCGGCGCTCGTCGAGCATCCGGCTCGCGATCCTGCGAATCTGCGACTGGAACCACATGTCGGTCGAGGCCCCCTCACGGTAGTCGGCGGGCCCGATCATGTCGACGCGATCGGTCTCCTGAAGCATCAGCGCCTGCTCGTAGTGCCGCTGAGACCGGGGCTTGTAGACCGCAAACGCCAGTCCCCCGTGTTTTCGCACCACCGAGAACGACGGGATGTCGCTGGGGCCGTCGGCGACGTAGATCATGTTCTTGAACGGCACGCGGCGCTCTTCTTCCGGGATGGCGTCGTTCACCGTGATGCTGGACTCCTTGTTCACGCCCTTGTTGATTTCGAATAACGCCCGGGTTTTGGTCGTGTTGTCGAGCAGGGTTGCGATCTGGGAGATTTCCCCGTGCGCGGGGGCGCCGGAGAGATCGGTGTCGGGTTCGGCGGGGGTTTCGATGAATTCCGAGGCCCAGACCCCGTCGAGCTTCTCGGCGATTTCCGAGCCGCGGATGATTTCCGCCAGACCCGTGCTAACCACGTAGTGTTCGAGCCGGAGATCCCCCTCCGCGTACTCCGGCTCCTTGACAATCGTCTTGAGCCGGTCAAGAAAGAAAGGCAACCCCCGGTAAAACGTGATATTCTTGCCGAGGTCCCGCAGTCTCGCATTCGTAAGCCCCTTGAACCGCCCCGCCCGCACATACGACAGAATATGACCCAGGTAACACGTGTCCCGTTGCACGTGAATTCCCGCCTGCCGGTAATAGGCGGGCAACCTGCCGACCTGCTCCCAGAAGGTGTTTTCGTCGACGTCGTAGGCTTCGAACAACGGCTTCTGCATATACTGCGGCGACAGCGTCCGGTCAAAATCCCAGATCACCGCGATGACGTTCTGCAGGAACAATCCTTTATCCGTCACGGACGAGCTCCTCTCTGTCTGAGTCTTGCCCAAACCATAGCAAGACGCCCGCAGCGGTACAAGACCGGGGCCCGTTCAGGCGGCGTTTACGCGGTGCAGGCCGCGTGCATACCGGCCAGACACAAAACCGCCCGCCGCGGCGTTTCCGGGGCGGGCGGTAAACCGGTGTGCGGGGCGGCCTAGAGGTCCTGCGGCCTGACGATGGGCCCTTTGGCGGCCTTCAAGGCTTCGAGTTCGGCTTTCTGCGTTTCGTAGATGGTAAAGATGGTCTGGCTGACGCCCTCTTCCTTCTTCCATGCTGCGATTTCGAGATCAATCAGCATCAGGACATTGTCGATATACAGCGAGAACTGCTTTGTGTACAGGTCTTCGCTGTAGTCTTTATTGTGTTTCTGCTTGAAGATCTTCTTGAGATCTTCGTACTTCGGGATCATGCCGATGGGGATCTCGAGCGCCTGGACATCGCCGTGCGCATACAATTCCAGCCATCCGAGCCATACGTGCACGTCTTTCTTTTCGCCGAGGAGTCCGGTCCGGTTCTCGCCCCGGTTTTCCCGGGTGAGGAAGTAATTCAGTCCCGCAATCACCGGTTTCTTCTGGAGATTGGGATTATTGAAAAACTTGAACTGGGCATCGAGGTAGTCGCCCAGTTGGCCCGGGATGAAGGGCGCATTGGCCCAGGGCTGACGGCGGATGCCGGAGGCGCCGATTTCGGTGGCGGTGGCTTTCGACACAATGGATGCGCCGATGACCACGCCATCGTCCATGGTCTTGGCCACCCAAATCGGGGGCATGGTGTCGGAGTCGCGGCCCGAATACGTGACCACGGCGATGGGGGCGCCGGCCGGGTCGGCGTTGACCGCCTTGTTGTGATTGGCGATGGCTTCCGAGAGCAGGGTGCACCGGGAATTCGGGTGGGACATGGGCACGTCCGTCATGGCGGGCGTCCATTCGCCCTGGAAGTTGATGCCGCGTTCCGGGACGGGCTCGCCGTCGCCCACCCAGCGCGGTTTCTTGTTCTCGTCGATGAGCACGTTCGAGAAGATGACCTCGGCGCCGGGCTCGCGCAGGCACTTCATGAGGTGGGGATCCCCCTCCCGGTTCACGTCTTCAAGGATGCCGAAGATACCGATTTCGGGGTTGATCGCGCGCAGGGTGCCGTCATCGGCGATCCAGAGCTGCGCCAGGTCGTCGCCAACAAAATCGGAACCGACCATGGCCGTGGTGGTCTTCCCGCAACCGGAGGGTGCGGCGCCGGCAAAATAGGTCTTTCTGCCGCCCGGGCCGGTCATGCCGGTGATAAACATGTGCTCGGACAGCTCGCGGCCTTTGTGCTTATAGATGGCCGTATCGGAAGCAAGACGATGGTTGCCTTTCTTCATGAGCAGCGTGTTGCCGGCGTACGTGCAGAACATCGAATAGGTCGTCTGCCAGGACCGGTCCATGTAAATGCGGCAGTTGGGAATGTCCTCCGGCCGGTTGGGGCCTTCCGAGTGGACGTTGGTGAAGAACTCGCCGCGCCGGTCGACCTCAGCGTCGAAATCCGCGTAACAGTTGCGGTACAGCAATTCAGCGGAGTGCAGCACGTATGTGGAACTGGAGATTTCGATGGCCGGTATCGAGGCCTGGGCGCCGACCGGTCCGCGGGAGTAAAACCCGACGAACATGACCTTGCCCTTCATGATGCCGGTCATGTGCTTCTCGATGTACGCGTGCGATACGCTGCGCAGCTCTTTCTGGGCCATTGACGAGATGTGTTCGTCCTCGTTGACGATGTACAGGGTCTGGCTGAGCAGACGGCCCTGGTCCTCGGGAAGATCAAAGTGGTAGGTGTGGCCCGGAATCGCCAGGGGCGTCTCCTCGCCCTTCTCGATGCTGTACTTCCTGATGAAGTCCTTGTCCGCGTCGGATCCGGTCAGCACCATGATCGTGTCGGGCTGGCACAAGGCGATTGCGTTGGCGATCTTCAACAGGACTTCTTCATGGGTGATCCGGGAAAGCCTGGCGAGGTGCTCGTTATCCAGTTTGTTTTTGAACAGTCTTCGGGCCTCCTCGATAGAGTCAATCCCACCGACGGCGGAAAGGATGTCCACGCCCTTCTTGAATTCCAGCATCGTTCTCTCCGTATGGTTTACGTCCGGATATGCCTGTCCTTCAGACTTCACGGTCCATATATGGCATGGGCTCCTTTTGCCGGCCACGTCCATCCAGGGTTCCGCCCAGCCTGGAACAACGCGCAAAAGGAGTCCAAAGAGGTTGCGTGATGATAATGAGGATAGCGCCTGAGATCAAGAGAAAATTCGTCCGCATCCCCTCCTGCGCGGTCCAGCCCGGCGCTTCAGGTCGCGCAACGCTGCCGCGCATCCCGGCCTCAGGAATGGAATTCCACCCCGAAAAGCTTCGCTTGGCGAAGCTGGAACCGGAGCATGACCGGGGTTCCCTCGTGGTTGAGGCTCTCTTCCCCGTTCCACGTGACGGGGATGGCGAGTCCATCGCCCACAATCCGGTCGGCATCGTCAAACGTCCTCCCGGGGATGTCGCTGCCTGAGCCAAATTGCCTGACGGCCACCCGGATGTACCCCGTGGGCTTGACCGACGCATTCAGCCGGATCGCATTGCCCCGGGGAACGACGGCCAGCGTGGCGAACTCGCCTTCTTCGTCGCACTGCAGGGCTACGAGCCGCCCTTTGGCCCACGTGGCGAGGCCGCCCTCACCCGGCACCCCTGGAAACAGCCCCCGGCGCTTTTCGAAGTTCCGGCCCGGATACTTGTGCGGAATGGGATTCGCGCCGTAAGTCACACCCCAGAGGTCTCCGGGGTACTCCAGCAGATTGCCGCTGCAGACCACGTAACCGCCCGAGGAGGTTCCCGCTGCGCCCGTTTCCACCACGGGGCCTCCGGGCACCTGCGACCACACCGTGCCGTCGGGGCTTGAAAGCAGCCATGTGGAACCGCCGTCGCTCTCCAGTTCCCAAAGCCAGGGGAACATGACGTGATTGTCGGGTATGCCGGGAAGGGTCGTCTTGCAGTTGGTGTAATACAGGTGACTGGGGGGCATGTGGGCGCCCGTCGATACCACGATCTCGGGTTTGCCGAAATGCCGGAAATCCCTGCTGACGGCGCGCCCGATCGAGCGCCGCCCGGCCGCAATCCAGCCGTCGGGATTGACGGCCTCCATGCCGGGCGCTTTGACGTGGGCCTGCCACGCCCGCACATAGGCCACATATTCCTTGCGGTCGACATCGTAGTAGCACGTGTTCAACGTGTCCGCGTGCTGGATCATGAGGGGTTCCGGCAGGGAGGTCCAATGGATGCCGTCGGGCGACACCGCGCCGAACACGGCGACCACGCAGCGAAATCCCCCCACGTCCTGTCGGCGGGCCATGGTGTCGACTTCATCGGGGTAGTTTGCGGCGAAGGCGGCCCACTCCTCGTCGGTAATGATGCCCAGATAGAACATCTTGTAGCGTTCCTCCGCCGATGAGGGGTCGATGAAGACGCTTCCACCGTGGAATCCCCGCGTCGAACCGTTGAGGTCGCCCCGAAACACGAGGTTGTTCTCCGTGCTGCCCGCGAACTCGAAGAGTCCGAGTTTGGGGAGGTCCCAGTGCACGCCGTCCACGGACTCCGCATACGCGATGTGGGCGTTGTAACCAGGCAGGATGCGCTCCTTGGTGCTGTACGGTTCCGGCTCGGCGCAGGGGCCCATGGTGTACCAGGACTTGTATTTACCCTCGTCGAAAACCTGCGCGGCAAGCTGGCCGGGCTGGAAAGGCCGTTTTTCCGCCTTTTGACCAACGAGCCGGATTCCCCGCGGCATGTCGCTGAGTGCAAACCGCGCTGGACGCGTGCCGTCGCCCTCTAGCCACGCGCCCACGTTCTTTTCCTCTTCCGTGGCATCGGGGGCATGCTCGATCTGCCAGGCAAATCCCCCCTGGCGCACGTATTTCCAACTGGTGAAGTAGATGAAGTCGCTCTTCAATTCGATGGGCTCGCCGTAAAACCGGTCGACCTGTGCTTCTGCGGAAAAACACGACACGGCCAGGGTCAGCCACAGCAGCATCCGGGCGGCAGGCCCCGAAGCACAGCGGCCGACAAACATCGCGAACCAAGCTCGTTTGTCGTCTCTCACGTCTTTTTGCTCCAATGGGTTGAAAATCATGGAGCCGGGGAAACACCCGCGGCTTCCGGTTCTTTCATCAATTTGCAGACGGTTCGGACCACAGCGAGATGGAACCGCGTCCATTCTCCCCCCCCGGCGTTCCCAAAAACGCGCCATTGGAAATCTCCCCCGGGCCGATCGTTTCCGTGCAGTATACCTGACGCGCTGCCCCACGCGTGATTCTGTTTTATCGGAGGCCCGGGTGCGCTCGTGCCAAGGTCAGCGGCGGGTGTAGAGTCCGGGACACGACGGCGGGTGCACAATGAAACACTCCTGAAACAATGTTGTTTCACTTGGATGTGTTCGTTGCCCGGGCATACGCGGCACCGCGGGGGGCAGAACCCCCTGTTCGGACTGCAAAGGATCCAACGCCCGGAAGTCTTTGCAGGAGTGGTACTTCAGGATGAACGTCGGCTCTCGGAGGCATCGAACTGGTTCTTGTATTGGAGCTGATAGAGCCGGTGATAGAGTCCGCGTTGTTCGAGCAGTTCCCGATGGGTACCCGTTTCACGGATCTCGCCGTGATGCATGACGACGATTCGGTCGGCGTTTTGAACGGTCGAGAGGCGGTGCGCGATGACGATGGAGGTCCCGCCCTGCATGAGTTTGCGGATGGCGTCCTGGATGAGGGCTTCGGTTTCGGTATCGACGCTGGAGGTGGCCTCGTCGAGGACGAGTATCTGGGGTTCGTGGGCCAGGGTTCGGGCAAAGGCCAGCAACTGGCGCTGTCCCGTGGAGAGGTTATTGCCCCGCTCCCCCACATCGTAGGCGTATCCGCCCGGCATCTTCTCGATGAACCGGGCGGCGTTGACGTAGGCCGCGCACTCGCGCACCCGTTCCATGGTCAGGTCCTCGTTGCCCAGGCGGATGTTCTGCTCGATGGAGCCGGAAAACAGAAACACGTCCTGCAATACGGTGCCGATGCGCCGCCGAAGCGCCGTTTTCTCATACTGCCGGACATCCACGCCGTCGATGGTGATGCTGCCGCGCTGCACGTCGTAGAAACGGCTCAAGAGGTTGATGATGGTCGTTTTGCCCGCGCCGGTATGTCCGACGATGGCAATGCGTTCCCCCGGGGCGATGGACAGGTTGATTCCCTTGAGGATCCACTGGCCGGGCTCGTAGGCGAACCACACGTCCTTGAACTCGACGCGGCCTTCGAACCGGTCCGGGACGATGGCATCCGGAGCATTCTGGATGTCTTCCTCGGTGTCGAGGAGCTCGAAGATGCGTTCGGAGGAGGCCATGGCTTCGAGAAGGAGGTTGTACCGGTCCGCGATGGTGCGGATGGGCGAATAAAACCGTTCCGCCCACTGGATGTAGGCGAACAGGGTGCCCACGGAGGCGCCCACGGCATCCCCAAAGCGCAGGAAACGGTCGCCGATGTAGAGCACAATCAGCCCGATGGCCAGCATGCCGAGGAAATCCACGACTGGGAAATAGACGGCGTAATTGCGGACCTGCCGGAACCATTCGTCCCGGTGGTCCTGATTGCGTTTCCGGTATTCCTCGTAGGTGGGCTCCTCGGCGGTGAACATCTGGACGATGCGCATGCCGCTGACCATTTCCTGGGCGTAGGCGTTCATACGGGCGAGCCGTTTTCGGATCTCGATGTAGGAACGGCGGGCGTATCGGCGAAATACGAAGCCGGTGACAAAGACGAACGGCACGGTCGTCATGATGATGAGAGCGAGCTGCCAGTTCACCCACAGCATGAACGCCAGGATGACGAATACGGTGAGCAGATCGCTGACGACCTGCACCATCCCGGCCACGATGGTCTCCTGGATCTTCTCGACGTCGTTCGTCACGCGGGTCATCAGGCGGCCGATGGGATTGCGGTCGAGGAAGCGGAGCGACATGCGCTGCAGGTGTTCGAAGATCTGGAGGCGCATGGTGAGCATCGTCTTCTGGCCGACATAGGCCACGATGACGTTTTGCAGGTAGCGCGCCAGGGTTTCGCCCAGCATCAGGCACGCAATGATCAAGATCATGGCGCCCAGGCCATGGCGGTCGTGCGCGATGAGCCCTTCGAGCGCCGGCGAGGCCGCGGCGCCGGCCGCTTGCTCCTGAAGGGCTATCCGTTGCGGATTGCCGATGTAGTTGTCGAGGACCACCTTGTTGAGGTACGGGGCAAGGTTGGCGAGGACCGACGCACCCAGGAGGAGCGCCACCGCGGCCACCATGGCGGGGCGGTACGCGCGCAGGTAACCCAGCAGGCGGCGCATCAGATGGCGGTCGTACGCGCGCTGCTGGGCTTCGTCCTCGATGTGATACCCTTCGCTCATGCCTCCTCGATTTCCTTTTCGAGCAACTGGCGGCGGTGCATGTCCGCATAGAGGCCGCCACGTTCGACCAGTTCTTCGTGCGTGCCCTCCTCGACGATTTCCCCGTCGTCGAGGACCAGAATGCGGTCGGCGTGGCTGACGGTCGAGATGCGGTGCGACACGATGACGCTGGTGCGTTCCCGCATGACATCTTTGAGCCGGCGTAGAATCTCCTCTTCGGTGTGGGTATCGACGCTGGACAGGGCGTCATCGAGAATGAGGATCCGGGGCTTGCAGACCAAGGCCCGGGCGATGGTGAGCCGCTGTTTCTGCCCGCCCGACAGGTTGATGCCTCGCTCGCCCAGAAGCGTGTCGTAGCCGTTGGAGAGGCCCTGCAGCGTGTCGTTGAACTGGGCGATCTCGCAGGCCCAGTCCAGGTCTTCCGGAGACGCCCCGGGACATCCGAGCGTCAGGTTCGCCCGGATCGAGTCCGAGAACAGGAACGGATCCTGGGGCACGCACCCGATGTGGCGCCGGAGGACCCGGAGAGGAACGTCCCGGATATCGCGGCCATCGACGGCGATCCAGCCATCCTGAGGGTCGTATTCGCGGGCCAGCAGGCTGAGGAGCGTCGATTTTCCCGAGCCGGTGGGGCCGACGATGGCGACGGTCTGGCCCACGGGGATTTCGACGGAGATGTCCTTGAGCACCGGCTGTCCGTTGTAGGCGAACGAGACCCCATGAAAGCCGACGGCGCCCGCGAGCGATTCGATGCCCGGGTCGGTCCGGTCGGAATCGCAAATGGCGGGTTCGCGGGTGAGGATCTCGAGGATGCGCGACATGCTGACGGCGCCGCGCTGGTAGAGGGTCAGCACCCAGCCGAATTCCGCGAGCGGCCAGGTGAGCATCACGAGGTAGACGATAAAGGCCGAGAGGTCGGCCAGGCTGAGGGTTTGCGAGATGACCATGCCACCGCCGGTCCACAGAATGATCAGGGCCGACGCGCCGATGGTCGTACCAATCAGCGGCCACGCGAGCGCCATGATGAGGGTAAGTTTGAGGCTTGCGCGCATGTATTTGCGGGATTCGTTGCGGAAGTCGCGGATTTCGCGGTCGGCGATGCCGTAGGCCTGGACGACGCGCGCGCCGGCGAGGTTTTCCTGCGCGCGCGCGCTGACGGTGGAGAACTGTTCCTGCACGCGCTTCGACTGCCGGTGCATGTACATCATGAAGAAATAGACCACCAGCGAAATGAACGGCAGGGGGATCAGCGCGATCCCCGTGAGTTTCGGGCTCAGGTACGTCATCGCGGCAAGCGTAAACGGCAGGCGGACCATGTTGACGGTGTTCATCACACCGGGTCCCACGAACATGCGCACAAAGTTCAGATCGTTCGTGGCGCGGGCCATGATGTCGCCGGTGCGCAGGGAATGGAAGAACTCCTGCGACAGATGCTGGATCTTCCGGTAGTAGACATTGCGCAGGTCGTACTCGAATTTGCGCGATGCCTTGATGATGAGCATGCGCTGGACGAAGCGGGCCAGCCCGGAGCAGACGGGAATAATGAGCAAGAGGGCGAAGCTGAACAGAAGAAACCGGAAATCGAGGCTGCGGTTTTCAAACCGCTGAACGACGGCCCGGACCACCATCGGCATGCACAGGTCGATGGTGACGAAAAACAGGCCCACCGCCGCCCCGATGATGTAGGCCCGGGCGTAGGGCCGGTTGAAATGGAGGAAAGCGCGGAAGGGTTTGTTGGGCGCCAGCGACGCGACCCGCACATGTTCGTTCACGGCCTAGACCCTTCTGGCAATGTGCGGCCGCTTGACGAGTCCGGAAACGATCTCCACGATGTCCTCTGCGCGGAAAGGCTTCTGGATGAGACCGTCGCATCCGGAGGTCCTGGTGAGCGGATTCTTGGCGTCAATGGGTTTTGCCGTGACCATGTACACCTTGATGCCGGCAAGGGCCGGGTCGGATTTGATGCTCTGGCAGGTCTCCCAGCCGTCCATGCCGGGCATGGCGATGTCAAGAAGAACCAGCGCGTACTCCCGCGACCGCAGGCGGTTCAAGGCCTCCTCTCCCGACTCGCACTCGTCGATTTCGTACCCGTCGGCTTCCAGGCAGCGCCGCATGAAAATCAGGATATCGGGGTCGTCATCCACGCAGAGGATCTTTCCTCCCAGGAGGGATTCGGGCACGGCCGGCTGGCTCACGGCGTTGTGGATGCTGCTGAGCAGCGTGCTCTTTCGGAATTCGCGCTTGAGACGCGCCGAGACGAAGGGACGGTATTTCTCGAACAGATCCTCGTCGTTGGTTACCAGAACCATGGGCAGGGCCCGGATGGTGGCGTCCGCCAACAGGGAATCCAGAACCCGCTCGTTTTCTGCCGGGGTGTTCATATCGACGAGGATGCAATCGGGACTGTGGCGTCGCGCAAGCGCGACGGCGTGCGAGACGTCGTTTGCCTGAATGAGGTTCACGCCCTCGGAGGTGATCGACGCGCGCACCTGATTGCTCAAATCGCTGTCCCGGGTCAGAAGCTCAACCAGGATTTCGGTGACGACGGGGCGGGCGGCCGCGCCGTCCGCGGAGCGCGCGACGGGCGTCTCTTTCGCGAGCTTTTTGAACGGCAACGTGAGACGGAAGGTGGTTCCCGTGCCCACTTCGCTGCTCACGGTGATCCGGCTGCCATGCAGCCGGACGATGTCCTGCGCGATGGACAATCCGATACCCGTGCCGCCGTATTTCCGGGTGGAGGAGCTGTCATACTGGTAGAATCGGGTGAAGATCTTGTCGAGCGCTTCCGGAGGGATCCCGATGCCGGTGTCGCTGACGGTGATCTCGATGTCCTCGGTTCCGGGCCGGAGGGCGATGGTCACGTTGCCGCCTTTGCGGTTGAACTTGACGCCGTTGGAGAGCAGGTTATTGAAGACCTGGCCGAGCTTGCTCTTGTCGCCCTCCACGAGGAGGGGTTCATCGGGGGCGGTGAGTACGAGGTCGACGCCGTGCGAGTCGGCCACCGGCTTCATGGTCTGAATGCTCGCCTTGACGCACTCAACGAGGTCGAACACGCTAAAGACGATGGTCTCGGCGCCGCGGTGCAGCCGGGAGAAGTCGAGGAGGTTCTCGATCAGGGTGACGAGCTTCTCGATGTTGCGCAGGCTGATGCCGAGGTATTCTTTCTGTGTCTCGGTGACCGGACCGGCCTTGCCGTTGTAAATCATATCGGTGTAGCCCATGACCGCCACGAGAGGCGTGCGCAGTTCGTGGGAGACGTTGGACAAGAGGTTGGTTTTCATCTCGTCGAGGGACTTGAGTTCCTCGTTCGCCGCGTGCAGTTTTTCCCGGGCGAGGGTGACGTCCTCGAGCGAGACCTGGAGGTTTTCGAGCAGGTTGGCGTTGCGGATAGCCACGGCCACGTGAGGCGCAACCTGTTCCAGCACCGCCGCGTCGTGTCTGCGGAACGCCTCGACGCGTTCGGAACCCAGATTGAGCGTGCCGATGATGCGTCCCGTGGCATACAGGGGCACGCACAGGCAGCTTCGCGTGCCGGGAACGAATTCGGCATTGCTGAAGCGGACGTCGTCCCGGGTGAGGTCGGCGACCATGAGCCGCTGGCGTTCGCGTGCGACCCACGCGGCGCAGGAGGTTTCGTCGTGGACCGCGCCGGTTTCCAGCGCGATGGCCCGGGCTTCCGGCCAGAGCTGCCGGATCTCAAATGTTTCGCCGAGTTCGTCAAGGAGGGCCAGGCTGGCGAAATCGAAATCGATCAGCCGTTTGATCTCGACGACCAGGCTTTCGTAGAGGCGGCCCGCTTCGAGGCTGGAGTTGATGACGTTCGCGATCTGGCTGATCGCGCTGAGGCGTTCCGCCCGGTCGCGGGCTTCGCGTTCGAGGCGCACGCTCTTGGACAGGTCGCGGAAAATGCCCTCGTACCCGATCACGGTGTTGTCATCGCCGTAGATGGTGTTCGCGGAGAGCTCGACAATGATGGCGCGCTCATCCCGGCGCCGCATCCAGAGCCGGCGCCGTTCGATGAATCCCTTCTGCTGGAGTTCGCTGGCGAGCTGGGTGAAATCGTCGGGGTTATAGAACATGCCGCTGATGTTGCGGCCGATGATTTCCTCGACGTTCTGGTGGCGGAAAATGTCGACGCCGGCGGGATTCATGAAGTCGAGGATCCACTGGGGATTGGTCTGGAAGACGCCGTCGCGCATCCAGGTGACCAGCCCGCGGTACTTCTCTTCCGAATCCTCCAGCTGCCCGATATTGCGTTTGAGCGCGAGGGCCATCTTGTTGAACGACTGGGCCAGCTCCTCGATTTCGTCGCCGGTGCCGATCTTCAGTTTGAGGTCCAGATCGCCCTGGCCGATGATCTGGGCGCCTTCGTTCAGGAGCGACAAGGGGCGCACGATGCTGTTGTGAATATTGAGGTAGGCGTTCAGACAGAGGATGGCGATGACCCCAACGCAGAAGACGATAGCGATGATTCCGGCCAGGTGGATGTTGCGGAGGGCCGTGGCCGCCGAGCGGTAGACCACGATGTAGAGGTCCATGTCGTCAAACATCTGGGCATAGGCCAGAAAGACGTCTTCGGTCTGGTTTTCCCTGGATACGTAATCGGGTACGCGAAGGGTGCCGTAGCGGGGAAACTCCGGCCCCTGCAGGACCTTGGCGAGGGTGGCATCCGTCCGGCAGACATCGAGGTTCAGGGGGCCCTGCTCGCCCTCCTGCGCGATATAGGAGGTTCGGTGGTAGCCTTCGCTGGTGTAGATGACCTGATACACGGCGTGTTCGGCCTCATCGGCCGCCCCCGCGGGGTCGATTCCCATGGCGAACAGGAGCAGGGGCGTGATGTCGAGGATCTGTGAAACGAAACCGACGAGGCCGTCCCGCTCGCCAGGGTTCAGGTAGACCGGCGCAACGCTTTCCGCCGCATAGGCGCTGGCAATTTCGTCGATGTCGAGGAATCGCGGCTTGGAAATCCCGCTGTCTTTCCATTTCTGCGGGCCGTTGTCCTCGCTCGTGATGGTGTGCAACTCCTCGTGGGTGCTCGCGATGAGACGGCCATCGGCGTCGTACAGGCTGAGGATGGTAGGCACCCCGGGGGTGCTCAGCATCATGGTGATCTGGCTGTTGAGGTGTTCGCGCAGTTGTTCGCGCTGGGCCGGATCCTGAAGGGCGGCAGGCTCGCCGCGGTCGCCGGGCTGCACGGCGGCCAGGACTTTCGGGTCTTTCGAGAGGGCATCCAGCTTCTGGAGGTGGGGGGCAGCCGCGATCCGGAGTCCATCGGCGGTTTTACGCGCGGCGGTAAGCAGGGATTGCTCTACGGCATTCCCCTGCCCTTCGCGCGCCGTGATGTACCCGACAATCACGGCAATGATCAGGGGAAGGATCGCAACCTGCAGGATGGTATTGAGGATCTTGCGTTCGATTCCCCGGCGCGGGCCAGAAGCGCTCATGATATCTCCGGGCTGCGGAGCTTATTCGACAGTGCGACCGCGGCCTATCAGCTCGCGGACTTTCTCCAGAAGCTGATCGACTCTAAAGGGCTTGGCCAGATACTCGTCCGCTCCGCACTCGAAAATCCGCTCTATGTCTTGTTCTTTAGTGAGGCACGTCACCGCCATAATCGGGATACTGCGCGTCAGCTCATTATTGCGCAACGCCTTCGATACCTCAAATCCGTTGATTTCCGGCATCAGGAAATCGAGCAGGATCAGGTCAGGCGAGAGCTGGGCAGCGCGCAGGCCGACTTCGGTCGCGTTGCTGACCTTGATCAGCTCGAACCCTTCATCCAGGAGGATGTTCTCCATCAGGGCGAGCGCGTCGGGTTCGTCATCCACGATCATGACGCGTTTCTTCATGGGGCCCTTGTCGCGCGGAAACATGTCGTATTTTTCGCGAAAGCTGTCGAGGTCTTCTTCGAGGATTCGGTAGTGGCCGCCGGGGGTGCGGGAGGCTTTGATCAAGCCTTGCTTGATCCAGTTCTTTATGCTGTGGTGGGTTACATGGCAGATTTTTGCGGCTTCGAAAGTGGTGAAAGCCTTTTGTTCGTGGTCGCTCACGAGATACTAGCCTCCAGGTGTAAAGAGAATGTTCACCGGCACGACACGATGGCGTTCGGAATTAGCAGTATACTCACTATATGGAAAGTATAGCTTCGGGGGGGCACTTTGTCAAATTCAAGGAGTGCTCAGTGCTAGCGGATATCCCGTTTTTCCCCGTTTTCGTCAGGAGACTTTCGGGCATGTTCCCCGGCTGCCTGGTTAGTGCAGTAACGACAGGGCCTGGCGGACCGCCTGGGCTTCCTGGCTCCCCATTCCGGTGGCCAGCAGTTCGATTTGCCAGGGGTACAGGGCCGTCGCCATCCGAAAAACGATCGCCCACAGAGAAAAGACGCACAGGAAGAGGCCCAGGGTAACCCCGAGGAAACGCCGTGTCATGGCGGCGTACGCGCGGCGGAAACGCACGTTGGCCGCGGCCAGGCGTTCGCTGGAGGCGTGCGCGCCGAACCCGTCCTCCTCCGCGGCGATTCGAGGGCTTTTGAGCAGCAGCCAGGGGTAGACGAATGCGGTGATGGCTGTAGCCGCCAGGAGAACCGTCCAGAGCATGCGCAGCGCGGGCACGGCGTCCTTGACGGTAGCCTGCTGGACGATGGGCGCGCACGCGAGGAATGTGCCGAGCACCAGGGCGCACGCCGCCATGATCAGGAGGCCTTTCCGGCCGTGGGGAATGGTCCAGTCGTTCCGGGTGGCGCCGAACAGGCGCGCTGTCAGCGCGGCGATGCCGCAAAAGGCGCTCAATGCGAGAATGGCGAAAAACGGCGCCGTAAGGCAGGCGAATTCCCGGGCGTTGGTGTCCCGTTCGATGATGGGCTGCCGCGCGTTCTCAAAGTCCCGCAGCGACGCGAGCGCGTTCTCCAGTTCCTGTTCGCGCTGTTTTAGTGCGTCGTCGGACGGCCCGGATTCGGTTTCCAGGATCTTCTGGCGCAGCCGCACCGCCCGCAACTGGAGGTCGAGACCCACCATAGCCTGCGAGGCGCTGCCCGCGCCCGAATCGCCCTCGGAGTCGGTGAGGAGCGCGCTGCGGGCTAGCTTGTCCCCGGCCCGTTCCAGGGTCTGCAGCCAGGAATCCCAGTACTGGGTGTGTTTTTCCTGAATCTGCCGCGCGGCGACTCCCATGATGTAGTCACGGTACTGGGCGATGGGCGCGACGCACTCCTCGATGGCTTCGCGGCGCAACTGGGCATATTGCCGGCCCTGTGGCGGCAGTTTGGGGTGCCAGAGGGGACGGGGCAAGGCGATCTGTTTGCCGCTGCTGTTGGCTTGAGCGAAGAGTTTCAGGGATTCCCGGAGAATATTGGGCTCTTCGTGGAGGGTCCACGGGATGGTGGTGGCCTCGAGGTAGCGCGGCAGGGCGTTGTCCGGGGCATACTGGGCCGCGTCACGGAACCGGTCGCGCGCCTGCTCGAATTGCCCCGCCATAAACAGCCGGCAGCCGTAGCGCAGGGCGAGCGTGGCGTTTCCCGGATCCAGTTCGAAGGCCTGCTTGTAGGCAGGGAGCACCTCGTCCTCGAGTTCGCGTTCGGCCAGGGCCTGCACATATCGGGGATTGGGAGATTCGCTGGCCGCTTTGTCGCGCAGGACAGCCTGGCGCAGGAGCGGGCGCGCGGATTCCTTGTGTTTGGTGAGGGCGCTCAAATAGAGGTTCTCGGCGCGCTCGTATCCGATGAAATACTCGGAAATCCACAGGACGGACATCAGCATCACACATGCAACGACGCAGCACCGGAACGACCAGCGCGTTCGGCGCGCGCCGATGAGATCGCCGGAGTCGCCATAGGCGGAGAATTGCGGAGGGGCCTCTTTCACCCTTCTCCTCCCATGAGTTTTCGGGCGATTTTCTTGCCCTCCTCGACGCCGGGCTGGTCGAAGGTGTTGACGTTGTAGAGACGGCCGGCCATGGCGGTTTCCACCTCGAGGAGGTAGAGCACCTGGGCGACCGTGTGCGCGTTGATCTGGGGCAGGATAATGCGCGAGACGGGACGCTGGCTCAGTCTGAGTGCGTCGAGCGTGCCCTGAAGCTCGGCCGCCATGAGTTTGTTCATGCTGGCGCCGCGCAGGTACTCCAACTGCGCGATGGACGTCAGGGTCGGGGGAATCCGGAGGGTCCGGGCGAATTTCCGGGTCTCGAGGGTATTGATGAGCTTGTCGTTCGGGCCTTCACGGTAGAGCTGGATCTGCGAATGCTGGTCCGTTGCCCCGAGCGCCTTGACGGGTGTCTGCCCGGCGAACACTTCCTCTCCATCGAGGCTGTAGCGTTTACCCAGGCTCTCGGCCCACAATTGGCGGTACCAGTCGGCGATGCTGTAGAGCCCGTTGGCGTAGGCCAGCATGACGGAGATGCTTTTGCCCTTGTTCACGTCGGCCAGGTACTGGATGGCCGCGCGAAGGTAGGCGGGGTTGGATTTGAGATCGGCGTCCGCGCAGCGCTGGTCCATCGCGGCACAGCCGTTCCGAATCGCGTCGAGGTCCATGCCGAGCATGGCGGCGGGAAACATGCCCACGGGCGAAAAGACGGAGAACCGTCCGCCGACATTGAGGGGCACGGCAAACTCCGTGAGGCCGTATTCGTCCGCCACGGGGTGGAGCAGGCTGGGCGGAGCATCGGAACGGCGCGGGTTCGTCGTGACGACCACGTGGTCTTTCATGGCCCCGCTCCCGAGCTTCTTCTCGATGGCATCGACGACGATCATGAGCTGGCTCATGGTTTCGGCGGTGCCGCCCGACTTCGAAATGACGTTGTAAAGCGTCTTCTTCGGGGGGCAGATGCGCATCATCTCGCGGAACACCGTCGGATCGATGTTGTCCATGACAAACAGGCGCGGGGCGCCTTTCCTGCCGCCCTTGCTCAGCAGGTTGTGGTACGGCGAGAGCAGGGCCGCGCCGAGCGCGATCGTGCCCAGGGAAGAGCCGCCAATGCCCAGCACGACAAGATTATCGTACCCTTTTTGGGCGAACCGGGCCGCGGCAGCCTTGACGTCGTCGAAGACGCCGGATTGTTTGTAGAGGTCCCAGAATCCGTATTGGCCTTCGGCGCGCTCGCGCTGGAGGATGGCATGCGCGTCGGAGACCCGGGGCTGGAGCTTGTCGAGTTCCGCGCGGGTGATCCCATGCTCGCGTCCGACCGCGGCGTCCCGGGCCCGTGAAACGTCGATGCGAATATCGAGGTTCATGTTTTTCCCCTGCGTTCCCCGAAGAATGTTTCGAGTGACGGTAACAGGACCTCCCGCGGCCCCTTGACGCGGTGCAGTTCCGGCAGGGACCGCAGAAAGACCTTCCCATAGTGTTTCGTGAGAATGCGGCGATCCAGAATGACTACCGCGCCCCGGTCGGTCTTCCGCCGGATGAGGCGTCCGAACCCCTGGCGGAACTTGACCACGGCCTGGGGCACCGTATACTCCATGAACGAACTGCCGCCCGCCGCTTCGATGGCCTCGGCGCGGGCCTCGAGGATGGGCTCCGTGGGCACCCGAAACGGCAATTTTGGCAGTATAACACACTGCAAAGCGTCGCCCGCAACGTCCACGCCCTCCCAGAAACTGTCCGTGCCGAACAAGACGCTGGAGGCATCGCTGCGGAAGCGTTCGAGGAGATGCGTGCGGGCCGCACTCCCCTGCTTCAGCGGCGTGATGCCCCGCGCGCTCAGGTCGTCCTGGAGCCGCCGGAACACGTAATCCAGAGCGTAAAACGACGTGAACAGGACAAACGCGTGACCGTGCGTAATCTGGAGAATGGACCGCACGTACTCCACCACCTCGGGCAGAAAGTCCTTCGAATCGGGCGTGGGGATGTCGGTGGGGATGCCCAGCATCGCCTGGGTGGCGTAGTCGAACGGCGAATCGAGGGCCTCCGCGGCAATTTCCCGCGATGTGACGGTGTCCAGGCCGATTCTACCGAAGAGGTAGTCAAACGTGTGATCGACAGTGAGGGTTGCGGAGGTCATCACGACGCTCTTCAGGTTGCCGTAGACCCATTCGGAGAGTTCCGGGCCCACGTGCAGAGGGCAGCGCGCCACGCGTACGATCCGGTCGTTGCGCGCGTCGATTTCGATCCAGCGCACGGTGTTAGGCTGGAGTTCGTCGCTGGTGCCCTCCGCCAGGACGTTCGCAAGTCGCGTCATCCGGTCGCGGTATCCGGCAAGTTGCAGGACTTCGGCGGCAATGGGAGATTCGTCCTGCTTCTCCTGCAGGTTCAGGTTGAGCAGGTCCTTGTGAAGCTGGGTGCAATGCTGGGCGCAACCGCGAAGCTCCTCGGTGGCCGGCAGGACGCAGGTGGTATGGATTTCGCGCAACTGGGGGTCTTGCAGGGCTTCTTCGGTCAGGCGCCATTTGATGTCCCGCCCGATCTGGCCGCATTTCTCGGCGGCGAGGGCCCGCAGGGCGTCGAATGCCACCGTGAGCGCTTCCCGGGCGGCGGCGAGGCTGGGCAGCAAAGCGTCGTCTATGATGTTCATGACCCCGTCGAACTGCGTCATGGGCACTCCGGACGTGTGCTTCACCAGCTTCACCTTCAGGAAGGGGATGAGCCCGCGTTCCCGGCCCCGCTCGGTGCGTACGAAACGTCCGAGCAGGCGCAGGGCCCCGAGACGTGTGGCGTCCGCGCCGAAATACTCGGTGGCCGAGTCTTCGATGTTGTGTGCTTCGTCAAAGATGACGCGGCGGTACGCCGGGAGGACCGCCAGCGACGAGAAATTGCCGACCTCCTTCTTGATCGCCAGGTCGGCGAAGAGCATGTGATGATTGACGACGATCAGGTCCGCCTTGACGACCTCCCGGCGCGCTTTGCCGATGAAACAGTTCTTTTGATTGGGGCAGTTGATGGACTGGCAGGTATCGGCTTCCGAGCACACCTGTTCCCAGAGCTCGTAGCCGGGCACGAACGACAGGTCCGACAGGGTGCCGTCTTCGGTTTTCCGGGCCCATTCCGCGATGGCCTTGAGCTGCTCCTGGTCCTCGTCGTCCTCAAACAAGGTGGCCTCGGCCAGGGCGCGTTCCAGACGCCGCGGGCAGAGGTAGTTGTTTCGCCCCTTCACCAGGACGGCCTTCACCGGCGTGTCGAGACACGCTGCGATGTCGGGGATGTCCTTCTGCATGATCTGTTCCTGCAGATTGATGGTGCGGGTCGAGATGACCAGACGCTCACGGTTGCGGATGGCCCATTGCGCCGCCGGGAGCAGGTAGGCGATGGTCTTTCCCACCCCCGTGGGCGCTTCGACAACGGCGATGCCCTGTTCGTTGAAGGCCTGCGCCACCAGCGCCATCATCCTGGCCTGCTGCGGGCGCACCTCGTAATGCGGCAGCGTCCGGCCCAATGCGCTGGCCGGAGACAGGGCCTTCTCAAGCTCCGCGACATCCAGCGGGCTGACCGCGTGCTCGCGCGCCGGTTCTACAACGACGTATGTGCGGGAAACGGGATTGTCGACGATGTAGACGCCCAGACCATGAAATCCGAACAGACTGGACAATTCGAGGTCGGCTTCGGACGGGGCGATGTCCCCCGAAGGGTGATTATGAAGCACCACGTCGGCGTTCGAGGCCAATTCGACAAAGGCCGGCACGGCGGCGCCGTGGCCGCGCGCACAGATCCGCACCTCACAGACCAGGCCGGCCTCGTTGACGCGGCCCGCGAAAAAGACCTCTCTTCCGCCAACCTCATCAATCGCGTCGCGTATGCTTGCCGCCGCGCCGGCCGTAATGCGCGCGGCTGCGTCCTGGCCAATCGTGCTCAAACTGATACTCCGGGAAAAGCGCCGTTCCGCGGCGCGGTGGAACATGCGGAATCAACGCCCCTGCACCACCGGAGCGGTTTACGCCGGACCTGCGAACAGGCACACGCGGTGGCGGTGCGGGCACACTCACAAGGCCCCCTATTTAGCCAGAATTGCCCTCGAAAGTCGAACTTTCCAGCACGCCCGGTGCCCGGGTGGAGGCGCGGCGTGGGTCAGATCCCGCTGCCGTCGACGTGGATGCCGCATTCTTTTTTGTGGTCGCCCTCGTACTGATTGAACCAACGCCATCGGCCGGCGCGCTTGTCTTCGCCGGGCCGGATGGGGGTCGTGCAGATCATGCAGCCGATGCTGGCGTAGCCCTGGTCGTAGAGTGTATTGGACGGGACGCCGTAGCGGTCGAGGTAGGCGTCCACTTCGTCTTCCGACCACGCCACGAGTGGGGCGAGTTTGAGAAGTCTGCGGCCGCCTTTTTCCACCCAGGTGGCTTTCGGGACGCCGGTGCGGTGCGTGGACTGATCGTGGCGGAGGCCGGTGATCCAGACGTCGAGTGTCCGGAGCGCGCGGTCGTTGGGTTCGACCTTGCGGATCCAGCAGCAGTGTTCCTGTTTGGGGCGGCTGTCGAAGAAGAGGAATTCCCCATGCTCGTCCAGCATGCGCTGAAGGCGCTGCGGATCGGGTTCAAAACGCTCGATGGCGATGTGGTAGCGCGCTTCGATCTGCGCCATAAGCTCGTAGGTTTCGGGGTGCAGGCGCAGGGTGTCGACGGTGACGACCCGGAGCCCGAGCCCGGCGCGGTGGGCCATATCGATCATGACGCATCCGGTCTTCTGGAAACTGGTCAGGATGGCGGCGCGTTCGCCGAAGCCCGCGGCCCACGCGAGCAGGTCCTCCGGCGATGCGCCATTCAGGGTATCCAGGTCGATTGCGCTTGAGAATGCGGGCGCCTCCGCGATTCCCGCGGCGGGTGTATGCTCGTGTGCCATGGTATCCGTCTGTCTCCATGCCTGTGCCGCGGACTAGCGATTTGCGGCGAGTTGGACCTTTTCTTTCAACCCCTCGATGCCGACGCGGAACGACCAGTCGCCGAAACGTTCGCCGCTGTCGCGGTCCTCTTTCCAGGCGGCGAGGAGCGCGGACAGGACGCCCGAGACCTCCGCGGTATGGACCCGTTCGAGAAAGGCCTGGCCCAGCCGGGTCCCGTTGTATTCGCCGCCGGTATAGATGTTGTACAGGCCCGATCCGCAACCGATGACGCCCAGTTCCGCGGAGATGGGTCGCGAGCAGTTGTTGGGGCATCCACTCATACGCAGGACAATCTCGGCGTCCCCGTGGCCGTCACGTTCGAGGTCGGCCACGACGCTGGGCAGAAACCGTTCAGCCTCGGCCAGAGCCAGGCCGCAGGTGGGCAGCGCCGGGCATGCCATCTCCATGCGGCGCAGGGTGGAAATGCCCTTATCGGTCGGGATGCGGTATGCGTCGAGCAGCGTCTGGACCCGGCTGACGTCTTCATCCCGGATGTTCGCCAGGATGACGTTATGATGGGGCGTGAGACGGAGGTCCGGTTTGAATTGTTCGACGATCCGGCGCAGCCCGGACTTGAACTGAAAGCTGCCGGGGAAGTCACGGATCCGCCCGTTTTCGATCCACAGGCCCACGTAGTTCAGTCCGGGCTGACGTTGTGTTGCCCAGCCGAGGTAATCGGGCTGCGCGGTGGGTGTGATCCCTCTGGGCGGGGGATAGTCGCGGCCCGCGTATTCGAATACCCGGGCGCGAAAGACGTCGAGCCCCAGGTCGTCGATGAGGTATTTCATGCGGGCGTGGCGGCGGTTGGTCCGGTCGCCGAAATCGCGCTGGACTTTTACGATAGCCTCGACGATGGGAATCACCTCGTCGCCGCGTACGAGGGCCAGGGGCGTTGCCAGGCGCGGATACGTGGCTTCCTTGCGGTGGGTAAAGCCGAGCCCGCCCCCCACGGCAATCTCGTAGCCCGTTACCCGGCCGTCTTCGGTCACGGCCACAATGGCGATATCGTTCGTGTATACATCGACGGAATTGTCAAAATCCGGGGCGAGCGCGATCTTGAACTTGCGGGGCAGGTAGCTGTCGCCGTAGATGGGGTCCTCCTCGCCTTTCACTACCGTATCCTCGGGGAAATGGACGCTGCCGTCTTCATTCACGGCGACTTTCTCGTCGTTTATCCAGAGGTCGAAATAGCCCCGGGTTCTGGGGAGAAAGTAGTCGCTGATCTGTTGAGCGAGCCGGCCGAGGTCGGCATCCGCGTCAGCGAATTTCGGGTCAATGTCCGACACGGGGCACGCGATCACGTTGCGCACCACATCGCCGCATGCGCCGAGGCTCGTGATGTTCGCGTAATGGTTCAGGTCATGGATGAGCGGGCGCAGGTTCGTTTTGACCACGCCGTGCAACTGAAAGCACTGGCGGGAGGTCACGCGCAGGTCATCCTGCCCGTACCGGGTGGCGAGCTCGTCGCAGACCAGATGCTGTTCCGCCGTCAAGCGTCCCCCGGGAAACTTGGTGCGGAGCATGAACGAATAGTCCTTGTCGAGGCCGGCCTTTTTGCGGTCGGTGCGCGTGTCGCGGTTGTCCTGCTGGTACGTGCCGTGATGTTTGAGGAGCTGGACCGCTTCCTCCGAAAACGACGGCGTGGCCTGGCCCAGTTCCGCTGCGATGGGGCCGCGAAGCCCCCGGCTCTCGCGCTTAATCCCCTCAATCTTGCTGAGCGACCCAGCCTGTCCGGTCTCATTCGCGCTCATATTCCACTACTCCGTTGCGCCACTCGATAGGCGGCTACTGCATGCAATGGTTCCAACCAATGCAGGCGAAACACCGGCGGACAGGGATTTAATCCTGACAAATATGAGTAAATTGGTAAGGATTCCGGGCGGGGACAGGGACGGGCGCGGCCCGGGTTTACCAAGGTGCTGATAACCGGCGGCTTACGGGGTAGGCTTGGCGATCAGGTTCATGAACTCCGCCCGGGTGGGGTCGTCGTTATGGAAGGAGCCGAGCACGGACGAGGTGGTCATGATGGAATTCTGTTTTTCGACGCCGCGCATCATCATGCAGAGGTGTTTGCATTCCATGACCACGCCGACCCCCTCTGCGCCGGTGAGATCCATGACCCGGCGCGCCACCTGGGCGGTCAGCCGTTCCTGGATCTGGAGCCGGCGGGCATAGTAGTCCACGATGCGGGCCAGTTTGCTGAGCCCCAGGACCTTCTTGCGGGCGATGTAGCCGATGTGGCAGCGACCGTAGAAGGGCAGCATGTGGTGCTCACAGAGGCTGTAGACTTCGATGTCGCGGCAGATGATCATGTTGTTCGTGGCCGCCTCGAACAGGGCGTTGTTGATTAGGGTGTCCATATCGGCCCGGTAGCCGGAGGTGAGGTATTCGAAGGATTTCGCGACGCGTTCGGGGGTGCGCTGCAGGCCTTCGCGGTCCGTGTCCTCGCCGATTTCGACGAGCAATTGCCGGATCAGTTCGGCGACGCGCGACCGATTGTAGTCTTTACTCATGGGTAAACGATTGCTCCTTCAGGGCTTGCGTAAACTTCACGTCGACGGCGGCCCCATTGATTTCTTCACTGTGGACCAGTTCGCGCAACGGCCTCTCCGCTCCGGGAAGCCGCAGGTGTTCATCCAGATCAAGCAGCGGCAGAAACAGAAACGGGCGCCGGCAGATGTCCGGATCCGGGAGGGTCAACCCCTCCTCCTCGACGACGAGATCCTCATACAGGAGGAGATCGAGGTCGATGGTTCGGGCGGCATAGGCGTCGCCAGTCCTGACTCTGCCGAGATGCCGTTCGACTTCTCTGAGGACGCCGAATTTCAACTGTCGTGGCGAAAGCCCGGTTTCAACTCTGCAGGCGCCGTTGATGAAATCGGCCTGTTCAGGGCGGTTCAGCGGCCGGCTCCGGTAGAAGCGGGACACGGCGGCTACCCGGCATCGGGCGGCCAGTTCCGTCAGGGCCGCGGGAATATGCTTCTCGGGGCCGATATTGGAACCCAGCGCGATGTATGCGGTAGCCACGATGTTTTACTCGCGCAGCCGGACAATTTCAACCGCGACGCTTCTGGCGAAGCGAAGCGCACCGGGTTTATCGACCGAAACCGCCACCTTCTCGACTCGGGGATTGGCCAGACAGATGCCGGCGATCTCTTCCGCGAGACGTTCGATGAGCTGAAAACTGGAGTCTTCGACCATCCGGATGACCTGTTTCTTAATGGCTTTGTAGTCCACCGTGTCGGCGATGTCGTCGCTCCGGCACGCGGCGCGGTAGTCGGCCCAGAGGGTGATGTTGAGGATCACATCCTGTTTTTCGCGGCGTTCGTCGGGGTAAATCCCGACGATGCAGCGGCACATGAGGTCGCGAATGTGAATCCGGTCCGCCTGGCCTTCAGCCATAGATATTTCCTCGCATATGACGGCCGCCGTCAACGTAGAGCACCTGGCCGGTGACAAATGTCGAGTTCAACAGGTAACGCAGGGCCTCCATAATGTCTTCGACCTTGCCAAACCGGTTCAGGGGATTCGTGTGAGCCAGTTCCTCCAAGTATAGCGCATCCTTTCCCGGCGGGGGGAGAATCAGTCCGGGCGCGATGGCGTTCACCTGGATCGATGGGGCGAGTTCGAGCGCCATTGTCCGCGTGATGGTGTGAAACAGGCGCTTACTGAGGTGATAGGCGTAGTGGGTGCGGTCGTAGTCCATGACGCGCGTGTCGAGGAAGTTGATGATGTGGCCGGGGCGGCCCTGTTTCGCGAAGGCCCGCGCCAGCACAAACGGCGACAACGCGTTGGTGTTCAGGTTCTCCAGGATGTCCTCGATGGAGGTGTCGAGCATCGTGGAGTCGTGGAAGATGGACGCATTGTTGACGAGGATGTCGATGGCCCCCACCGCCGCCACGACTTCCTCGAAGAACTTCTCGATGCCCCGGGGATCCGAGAGGTCGCCCCGCACGGTCTCGGCCTTCACGCCCGAGGCGCGCACTTCGGCGGCAAGCGCCTCCGCTTCCTCGCCGGAGGTCCGGTAGTGAATGCAGACGTTGGTGCCCTCTTCGGCCAGCAGACGTACGCACGCGGCGCCCAGGCGTCTGGCGCCGCCGGTGACGAGTGCTGCCGCGCCCTTCAGCATGCGCTCACCTTTCATGGCGTATCTCCTTGGTTGCAGGACAACGTTACTTCGTAGAGGGACACCTGGCATCCCCGGGGTATTTCCGCCTGCCGGGGAAAGCGGCCGGACAGCGGTTACGCGGGCATGTCAAAGGGGTCCCCGGCCGTTTCCAGGAAGCGGCGCGTGAGCGCCTCGAGCTGTGTTCGGAGGGCGGCCGCGCCGGGGTCCGAAAAGAGGTTGTTCAACTGGAACGGGTCGCGGCGGTTGTCGAAGAGAAACCCGTCGCCGTCCGGTTTGACCGCGAACGTGTGGTTTCGTGTGCGCACGCCGCGGAACAGCGGCGCGGGATGCTTGTTGCCGCCCGACGCGTTGTCTTTGGCGATGTGCATGATGAACTGGGCTTCGGGGTCCGGCCCCTGGCCGCCGGTCAGCAGGGGGCTGAAGTCCTGTCCGGCGCAGGTTGAGGGGACATCGAGCCCCGCCAGAGCGCAGAGGGTCGGCATGATGTCGATGGAGCCGAACAGGGCCTGGCTCCGGTGTCCCGGGGGGATGATGCCAGGCCAGCGCACCAGGAAGGGCACGCGGATGGACTCCTCGTAGGGCTGGCGCTTGCTCCCCACGCCATGGGAGCCGAACATGGAGCCGTGATCGGAAGTGTAGACGAGGATGGTGTTTCTTGCCAGCCCCAATTCGTCGATGGCGGCCAGGACCCGGCCCAGTTCTTCGTCGACGGCGGTGATATGGGCGTGGTAGCCCTGATAATTGGGCCAGTCGTTCCGCCGCGCAATATCGGGCGCACCCGCCGGTACCGCCTCGTTTGCGCCGCTGGCATTGGGCCGGCGGGGCAGCGAGCCCTCGGGATAGAGAGCCTTCTTGTCTTCTGGCGCGTCGGTAAACGTGGCGTGGGGCGGATTCCAGGAGACCATGAGAAAGAACGGCTGCGCGGCTTCATCGCTCTGCCGGATGAACTCGATAGCCTGGTCGGTCATGAGCGTCGCGTTGTAGCCCCTGGGGCGGACCGGTTCTCCCTCGGCGGGGTGGTACTCCGACTTGTCGTAATGGGTGCCAGTGCCCGTCCATATCAACGAAGTGTCGAACCCGAACGGTTCCGCGCGGGTGCCGCCGAGGTGCCATTTGCCGATGTACCCGGTGCGGTAGCCAGCGGCCTGAAACACCTTTCCGAGGGTGGGCTGCCCGGGGTCGAGATCGATGTTATTGTCAATGATCCCCTGCTGATACGGCCAGCGCCCCGTCATCAACATGGCGCGATGGGGCGAGCAGACCGGGTAGTTGCTGATGGTGTGGGTGAACTCGGCGCCCTGGGCCGCCAGGGCCGCCATATGGGGCGTGCGGACCTCGGGCATTTCCGTGAACGACATGGATTGCCACCGGTGCTCATCGCTGAAGAGGTAGACGACATTGGGGCGGGCCGGGCGCAGGTGCGCAGTCGTGCGCGCGCACGAAACGCCCGTCAGCGCGAGTCCCCCCGCGAGTTGCGTGATGAAATCCCGCCGTTTCATGGGGTCATCCCTCCGGGACGCTTCCCTCGGCCGGGGCCGCCTCGTCCGCGGGCTCGGTCTGCTCCGGCTGCTCCTGGGGCTGTGCGGGGGCGTGTTCGGGCGCCTGGGCGGCGGCCTCAAGCACGTCCGCGGCCGGCAGGACGATCATGACGGCGTTGTCGCTCCCGCCGCCTGCCCCCATCATGCCCATCATGCCCATCATACCACTGCTCGACGCGCGGATGGTGCGCAGCAGCAGTATCCCGACAATATCGCCCTCCAGAGTAAAGACCGGCGCCCCCAGGGAACTCTGGTTCATGCCGCCGCCCGCGGGCACGTAGAAGGTCCGGGGCTTTTCGACGACCGCCTCGATGCGGTCGAGCAGGGCGCCGTGGGCGCGGTTGGCGACGCGTCCAAGGCGGCTTATGGCCACGATGGGGTCCAGTTGACCGGCCGTGCCGGCCTGGGCAAGTCCCAGTGCGGCAAACGGTTTCTCCGGCTTCTGTTTGGGACGCAGGAAGGCGAGGTCCAGGTCTTTGTCGCGGAGCACGACTTCGGCGGGGATTTCATTACCATCCGCGGAGAGGATGTCGGCCCGTTTGATCTCCGTTTCAATCTTGAACCCCATCTCCTCGAGGTCCATGCCCATCATGTTGCGCGAGGCGGAGGTCGGATCGGTCGTAAAGAGGCTCACGACGGTCAATCCCGACGGATCGATGACCGTGCCGGTGATCTCGGAAATGCTCTCCTCGCTGTCCGAACCGCTGCCCTCCATGGAGTAGCGGTTTTCGATCACCAGCTTGATGGTGACCACCGCGTCCTTGTTGGCTTCGACGATGGCGCGCGCCGCATCGGCGAGGGCGTCGGCGTGTGCCAGTTCCACACAGGCAAAGATCCCCAGAAGCGCAATGCATAGCCCCGTCCGCAGGTACCTGGAACGCATCTCCGACCTCCTTGAGTGTATATTCACGTTGTGCGGGGTGCCCCCGCGCCGACCGTTGCCGCTGAGGACAACGTCCTCAAACACCTTCTTCCCACTGCGGTTCGAACTGCAGAAAGAGCGTGTAAATTCCCCGCATCACCTTGAACACGACCGTTTTGGGCTTCTCCGTTGCGATCGCATCCATTTTCTGTTCGAACCAGTCGACATCCACGACTCTGTCGCCGTTGACTTCCATAATCAGGTCGGAAACGCCCAGCATGCCCAGCGCCGCCCAGCTCCCCGACTTGATCTCCTCCACAAGCACCCCGGTCTTGTCCGCTTCCCACTCTTCGCGCGCCCGGTCGAAGAAGGTGATGTCACGCACAGTGAACTCGAAATCAGTATCCCGGTACTTCTTCATCTCCCGGTCGAGCTTCGGCGCGGCGATCAACTCCACGGGGATGGTCTTCGTCTCGCCGCTGCGCTTGACCGACAGTTCGGCGGAGGTCCCCACCTTGTATTGGCGAATCAGGACGGGAAGCTCCTCGTAGTCCTCCGGGGCGTCGGCCTCGAGTTCCATGCCGTCCACGGCAAGAATGAGGTCGCCGACGAGCAGCCCGGCCTTCTCGGCGGTGCTGCCGGGATAGATCCGCGTGACACGAAACCCCTTCAGGGCTTCATCGCCCAGCGTGCGGGCGATGTCGCGCGTGATCACCTGCGTTTCGACCGGCAGCCAGGCCTTTTTGACTTCGAGACCGGGGTCTTTGAGTTCCTGTATCCCCACCTCGACGACGGTCACGAGCTGTTGTTCGCGCCGTTCAAATTGCACGAGCACGGGCGTGGGCTCGGTCTTGCCCTCGGTCTGGGCCGCGGTAAGCTGCTTCATCTCCTCGACATTCTTGACGGGCGTGTCCGCGACCGCCGTGATGACGTCCTTTTCCTCGAGCGCGGGTTTGGCGTCCCCCGCGGGCCCGCCGGGCCGTACCGAGGTGATGATGACGCCGTCCTGGTTCTCACGCCGCAGTTCCCGGGCCTTCAAAAACGAGATGTCCTGGACGGTCAGGCCCCACTGTTTCAGTTCCGACTGTTTCGGAGACGCCTCGTTGCGTTTGACAGGGGTCATCGTCAGGGTCTGCTCGACGCCGTCGCGCGAGAAGGCGGCCTCGACCGGTTCCCCGATGGTCAGGCCCGCCACAAAACGGTTGAAGAGCGGAATCTGCTCATCAAACTCCACGTCGATGTCCTGGCCGGCGAGGCGCAGCAGATAGTCACCGGCCTTGAGCCCGGCGTCGCCCGCGGGGGTGGTCTTCATGACGTTTCCGACCAGCGCGCCGCGGTCCATCGGGCTGTATTTGAAGCGCGGCTGGATGTCGAACCCAAGCCAGGCGCGTTCCACCTCGCCTTTTTCAAGCAGGACCGACGCAACTTTCTGAGCAAGCTCGCTGGGAATGGCCCCGCCCAGTCCGCCCACGCGGATCTCGTTGATGCCGATGATCTCGCCCTGCAGGTTGACCAGCGGTCCCCCGCTGTTGCCGCCGTAGATCTGCGCGTCATGGCCGAGCCAGACGACAAACGAGCCGACGTCTTCGCCGTCCTCGTCCATGCGGCGCATGGGGCCGAACCATCGCGGCATGATCATCTCGGTGTTGCTGATGATGCCCAGCGTGACGGACTGCGACAGGGCCATGGGACTGCCCATGGCAAGCACGTGGTCCCCCACCTTCACCTGCGTGGAATCGCCCCAGGGCGCCGTGGGAAACTGCCGGGGAGATTCGGGAGCGAGCTTCAACAACGCGATGTCCGACAGGGGGTCGCGCCCGACCAGTCTGGCCGCAATCTTCTCTTTGGTCGACAGGGTGCATACCATCCGGGTGGCGCGGCCCGCCACATGATGGTTGGTGACCACATGCCCTTCCGGCGTGATGATCACGCCGCTGCCGGACGATTCGTACTTGACCTCGCGCCCTTCGTAATAGTCGGGCGTGACGACCTCGATCCGCACGAGGGCTGGTTTCACCATCGCCACCGCGGCATCCACGGAACTGCGCAGGGACTCGGGGATTCCCGCCGGGGCAGGTTCCTGCGCGGAGGAGGGGGCCACGGACACGAAGAGAACCAGCATCATCAGACCGGCAACAATACGGAGTCTCATGGGCGTTTCCTTACACGGCGTTACTGATTGGGAGTTCGCTCGCACCAACGCGGAGCCGCTGTATCCTGCTGGACGCTATCCGGTGATCTGTCAGGGAGATTGCGCATGCCCTTCCCGTCGGCATCCACACGGCGATTATGGTCAAGGCGTGCAGACGTGTCAAGGAGCGCGAAAAACCCTGAATCGCCCGGTAAGCACGGCGTAAATGCGGTTGCCGCTGACGGGGCCAGAAGAACGCGCTGCGTGCCCGCCGGTCGAGCGCGGAGCTGTGGACGCGATGGACCCAGTGGACTGGGTGGACAAGCCGGACGGGACACCGGGGGCAAAGAGTCCAGCCCCGTCCGCCTCGTCGCCATCCGGATTTCGAACCCCTTCGCAATCGTGCAGGCCGGCACGTCCAGGTGGTCCATAACGTCCATACGGTCCACAACGTCCACCACGCCACCGCCGATTGCCTCCCTCGGAAATTTCCTCGTCCGAACGGGGACACGTTGTCGTGCCGCGGACGGCGCCCCGGAAACGGATGCTCCAGCGCGTTTCGTCCTGAAGAGGCAAGCGCAGAGGAGTATTGTGGTAAAAACGTCCCGGCGTTAAACTGACGTTCCGGGAGGGTTGGGCGCCATGCTTGAAACGGTTGATCTGAAGGCCAGACTCGCCAAGGCCGATTACAAAACGACGATGGAGCGTCTGGATCTGCATCTGGCGCAGTTGCAGCGGGACTTGCGCACCGCGGGCGTGCCCGTGATGGCGGTGTTTGAGGGCTGGGACGCCTCCGGCAAGGGCTCCGTACTCGGGCGTATCCTGCAGGCGTTTGATCCGCGCGGGTTCAAGGTGCACAACATCGGTCCCGCCTCGCCGCCGGAGCGGTATTGGCCGCCGATGACGCGGTTCTGGAGCCTCACCCCTGCTGACGGGCAGATCGCCATCTACAATCATAGCTGGTACCGGGAGGTGCTGAATGAACGCGTCGAAAACGGCGTGTCCGCCCGGGCGCTGCAAGAAGCCAACGAGCGCATCCGCGTGTTTGAACGGCAATTGAGCGACGACGGCGCGGTGATCGTCAAGTTCTTTCTGCATATCGACAAGAAGGAGCAGGCCAGGCGGTTTCGCAAGTTGCGCAAGGACCCCGCGTACGCGTGGAAAGTCGGCAAGGATGAGCTGCGCCGCCACAAGCTGTACCGCCAGTATGCCGCGGCTGTCGAGGACATGCTGCGCGAAACCTCCACGCCCTGCGCTCCCTGGGCCATCGTGCCCGCCACCGACGACCGGTTCGCGCGCGTGACGGTGGCCGAAACCCTGGCGGCCGCCTTCGAGCGCGCCCTGGCGGCCCGGAAATCGCCTTCGGCGGCAAAGAAGAAGGCGCCCGCCCGGCGGCGCACGAGTCCGCTGGACCGGGTTGACCTCAAGGCTGCTTTGGAGGAAAAGCAGTACGACGAACGGATGGAGGAGCTCCAGCACGAGTCCCGCCGGCTCCAGCATCTCTGCTACCGCGAACGCGTTCCCGTGGTGATTGTCTATGAGGGATGGGACGCGGCCGGGAAGGGCGGCAACATCCGGCGGCTTCTGGCCGAACTGGATCCGCGAGGGTATGAGGTGGTGCCGGTGGGCGCCCCCGTGGGCGACGAGCGGACGCACCATTACTTGTGGCGGTTCTGGCGGTCGCTTCCCAAGGCGGGCCATTTTACGGTGTTTGACCGGAGCTGGTACGGGCGCGTGATGGTGGAACGAATCGAAGGGTTCGCGACTCCCGGCGAATGGGAGCGGGCCTACCGGGAAATCAACGAATTCGAAGAGCAGCTGGTCGAATACGGGACGGTGGTCATCAAGTTCTGGCTCCATATTTCCAAAGACGAGCAACTGGCCCGGTTTGAAGCCCGGCAGAATACCCCCCACAAACGCTGGAAGATCACCGAGGAGGATTGGCGAAACCGGGAGCACTGGAACGACTATTGGGCCGCCGTCTCCGAGATGATCGAACGCACCTCCACCGTCGGCGCGCCCTGGACCATCATCGCCGGGAACGACAAAAAGTATGCGCGGGTCCAAACGCTGGAGACCGTCGTGGATCGCGTTTCCGGGCGACTGAAAGCCGCGACATGAACACGAACGGGGACACGTAGTCGCGCCGCGGACGGCGCTTGGGACATGTCCCCGTTCTCTTTGCCCTTGTATTGTAGGGGCAGCCCCCCGTGGCTGCCCATCCGGTTCGAACGGGGACACGTNNTCCCCGTTCTCCGTCCTCTCCTCCGTGACCTGCCGCCTGTGTTCCGGTCATGAAGCGCCGGGGGCGCCGGGAACGTAGTAGTCGAGGAATTCGCCGTGGCCTTCGACGGAGTATTGCTGATGGAGGCCGGGGACGAGCACGGCCTCGGCCAGGTGGATGGAGTGCGTTCCAAAGCCCACACTGACGGCGAGATGGCCCGACTTGGCCAGCAGGATATGGAACGAGTCGCCGCGGGTCTGCCGCTGATACCGTCCGCGGCAGACGATCGCTTCAGCGGCAAAATAGGGAGAACTCGCGAGGAGGGTCCTCTGGCTGTCGCCGTCAGAGGTGCACGCGAGTGAAACCGCCTCTCCCCCGTGGGTCGAACCGAAATGGATCGCCTCGAGAGCCTTTTCGAGGTGGAGCGCACGGGGCCGGCCGTCGCTCCCGACACGTCCCCAGTCGTGAATGCGGTAGGTCAGGTCGCTGTTCTGCTGAATCTCGGCCAGGACGATGCCGCCGCCGATGGCGTGGACGGTTCCCGCCGCAACGAATACCGACGTGCCCGCCTGGACGGGAAACCGGTTGAGCAGGGTCTCGACTGTGCCGTCGGACATGGCATGGGCGAAGGTCTCGCGGTCGATCGCGGGGTCGAGACCGCAGAACAGCTCGCTGCCGGGATCAGCCTGCAGGACGTGCCACATTTCGGTCTTGCCGACATCGGGTTCGCCCAGACGTTTCGCGCAGGCATCGTCCGGATGCACCTGGACGGACAGGCTGTCGGCGGAGTCGAGGAGTTTGAGCAGGAGCGGAAACCGCCCCGAGGGGGTGGTTCGGGCAGTGGCGCCGAGCAGGGCCCGCGCGTCCGCCGCGAGGAGGTCCTGCAGGGTCTGGCCCGCAAAGGGCCCTTCGGCAATGACGCTCTCGTCGCCCGGATGATCGGAGATGAGCCAGGCTTCCCCAATGGGGACGTTTTCGGGAACGGATTTCCCGTAGAGCGTCCCCAGTTTGCGTCCGCCCCAGACGCGCTCGTAATAGCGTTCGGTAAACCGGAGGATGTCCCAGTCCAGCGCGCTCATCTTCGGTCCGTTCTCCCTGTTTCCCGTGCAACCGAGCGTTACACGGTACGAAAACATAGAACACCATCCCGGTATTCGGAGGCAACCCGGCCTTCCTCTTCGAGGAGTTCGAGATGGCCCACCGCCGCGGAGAGCTGGAGGTACATCTGCGTGACATCCGCGCGCGGGAACAGTCCGCGGGCCACTTCATAGACGGACAGCGGCTCTGCACCCAGAATGGCGAGGATGCGGGCGCTGCGGCTGTCCATCCGTTTGAACAGCGAGTCGATGACGGCGCGATGGTCGCGGATGGGCTCGCCGTGACCGGGGTAACAGACCTCGAGGTCGAGGCCGTGGGTTTTGCGCAGGGAGTCGCGGTACTGGACGAGGCTCCTGGCGCGCGGCTGGCCGGGGCTGGGGCGCCGGAGCAGCGGATTCGGCGTCATCGTGGCGAGCACATGATCGCCGGTAAACGCGGTGCGCTGGCCGTGGTCCACGAAGAGGATGTCCCGCGCCGAATGGCCCGGCACGTGATACACCGTGTACGGGCCGACGGTCAGGCCTTCATCGGCGCCGCGATCCACGGCCGCATCGGCCGCATAATCGCGAAAGGTCTGTTGCTCCGCGGCGGCTTTCTGTATGACGTCGGGAGGCGTGCCGAACTCACGCATGATGGCCAGGGCAAACCGGTGAGCCTCTTCCTGGTTGTCTTCAAGATTCAGACGGTGGTGCGTTGCGTCCGGATGGGCATAGACAGTGAAGTTCGCGCACGCGCGCAGACGTCCCAGCAAGCCAACATGATCGATGTGGGTGTGGGTGAGCAGAACCACTTCGAGATCGCTCAAGGCAAGCCCTTCCCGCGTGAACGCGGTTCGCAGCGCCTCGAACGCCTCGCCGGTATTGACCCCGGCATCGACCAGGGTGAGCGGCGTGCACTTGACGAGAAACACATTGACCGGCCCCACGCGGAACGGCGTCGGGAGCGCGATGGGGACGATCTCGGGGCCGTTCATCGCTCGGACAGGGCCGCCACGTAGGCGTCGTAACTGCGCTTCATCTGCGCGACCGAATCGCCGCCGAACTGGTCGATGAAAAACTGCGCCAGGACGATGGCCACGGCGTGTTCCGCAATGAGCGCGAGGGCGGGCACCGCGCAGGTGTCGCTGCGCTCGACGAGGGCGGCATCGGGTTGCCTGGTCTCGAGATTGACGCTCCGCAACGGGCGCATCAGGGTCGAGATGGGTTTCTTGACCACGCGCGCCACCAGCTCTTCGCCGGTGGACATGCCCCCTTCCGTTCCGCCCAGGCGGTTGCTTGTGCGCACATAATGGCTGCCGCCCCGGGGCGCATCCGACCATACGATCTCGTCGTGGTACGCGCTGCCGCGCAGATGAGCGCCCCGGAAACCGATGCCCACTTCGACGCCTTTCACCGCTTGAATGCTCATCATCGCGTGGGCGATGGCGGCGTCGAGTTTGCGGTCCCCCTGGGTGTGGCTGCCGAGACCGGCCGGCAGCCCCCACGCGCGCACCTCGATGATGCCGCCCAGGGAGTCCTTGTCGCGCTTGGCCTGTTGGATGGCATCGCGCATACGCGCGCCCGCTTCGGGATCCGCGCAGCGCACGTCGGACGCCATGGACCGCTCGCGCAGTTCGCCTGTGGGGGTGCGGTCCGTGTCGGCCGTGGCCTCGCCGATCTGCACGACGTGCCCGACCATATCCACGCGGAATTCGGCGAGCAACTTGCGGCAAAGGGCGCCAGCGGCAACGCGCGCGGCGGTTTCGCGCGCGCTGGCCCGTTCGAGGATGTTGCGGCAGTCGTCGTGTTCGTATTTGAGCGCGCCCACGAGATCGGCGTGGCTGGGCCGGGGCCGCACGACCTTCCTGGCGCGGTCGCCGGTCGAGGGTTTCCAGGGGTCCATGGCGCTTTCCCAATTCTTGAAATCGCGGTTCCAGACCGCGAGGAGAATCGGGCTGCCCAGGGTTACGCCCCCGCGAATGCCGGAGAGCACATCCACCTCGTCTTTCTCGATGCGCTGGCGGCCGCCGCGGCCGTATCCCTTCTGGCGCTCGGCCAGCCAGAAGTTGATGTCGTCCGGCTGGACCCGAAGGCCCGCGGGAAACCCGTCGAGGAAAGCGAAGATGCCGCGCCCGTGAGATTCACCAGCCGAGTAGTAGCGAAGCACGATATCCATCCTTCGTTTGGGTTGCGTCACAATGAGGGCGGCGCAAGCAGAGTATTGAAATAGTAGTCAATGATTGCGGGTCCGGCCAGCATGACGATGATGCCCGCGAGCGCCAGATAGGGTCCAAAGGGAAGATAGTGGCCGGGTGCGGGCGGGTCGGCCGGTTCCTCGCCGGCCTCATCGGATGGGCCGCCCGGCGCCGGCTGGCGTTTTCCCGCCAGGATCATGAGGATGCCGACGAAACTCCCGATGAAGGCCGCGATGACGATGATCAGAATCGCGCCGTACAACCCGAAGAACGCGCCGAGCATGGCGTTGAGTTTGACGTCGCCGAAGCCCATGCCGGGCTTCTTGAGCAGGAGCAGGGCGCCCTTGTCGAGGGCGTACAGCACGCCGCCGCCCACGACCGCCCCCAGCAGGGAGTTGAACACGGGCAGTTCGAAAGGTCCCATGACCGCCAGGCCGCTTTTCGGGTAGAGCATGAACAATACCGACGTCGCGATGCCCACCGGAATGCCGGGCAGGGTTACCTCGTCGGGGATGGTCCAGTCCGTCAGGTCGACGAACGTGACCAGCACGAGCGCGGCCGACAGCAGCATGTAGATGGGCGTGGCGATGACGAGCCCGAAACGCCAGAACACCAGCAGAAACAACACGCCCGTAATAGCTTCCACCAGGGGATACTGCCAACTGATGGGCTGGCCGCACTGGCGGCATTTGGCGCCCAGCACGAGCCAGCTCACGACGGGGATGTTGTCATACCATGCGATGGGATTGTCGCACTTCGGGCATTTCGACCGGGGCTTGACGACCGACAGGCCGCGCGGCAACCGGTACACGCATACGTTGAGAAAACTCCCGATCAGGCTTCCCAGAACAAACGAGAAGACCGCCAGAAGCGCGTTCAAGGCCTGTAGATTTCCGTCCATTTATTCCCCACTCACCACCAGTTCCGAAATTAACAGCGACGGGGCGCCACACGACCCCAGAAAACGCAGATCATTGCCCACGGCGGCCACCGCGTTCAAGAGCGGGCGAAGATTGCCCGCGAGGGTCACGCCCCGCACGGGGGTCGTCAACTCCCCCCCCTCAACAAGCAGTCCCGCGATCCCGACGCTGAAATCGCCCGAGATGGGGTTGGCGGAATGCATGCCCAGGGCTTGGGTCACATAAAGGCCGCGGGACGCCATCGCGAACAACGCGTCCGGAGAGGCGTCGCCGGGGACGATGTACAGGCACGAGGGACCCACCTCGGGTGGGCTGCTGAAGCCCCGCGCGGCGTTGGCCGTGGGCCTCTCCCCCATCTCGGACGCGGTTTGCAGGTTGTGTAGATACCCCAGGAGCCGGCCATTTTCGACAAGGACCGTCCGCCGGGCCGGCGTCCCCTCCCCGTCGAACGGAGCGCGGCTGACCGCCTCGGGACAGTCATTCTGGTCCACGATGGTGAGGCCATCCGCGCCGACGGGCTCGCCGGCGCGGCCCGCAAACAGCGATTTGCCTTTGAGGACGTTGTCGGCCCGGAATGCCGAAGCGAGCAAGGCGAGGAACCGGGTAGCCACGGCGCGATCCAGCACCACGGGCATGGCGCCGGTCGCACAGGGTTTGCCGCCGAGCTTGCGGGTGGCGTCCCGCGCGCAGTTTCGAGCCACCCAATCCGGGCGGAGTCCGTCGAAGGTGTTGGCCAGGTCGAATTCCCAGCCGTTCTCGGAATCGACGCCCTCCCGGGTGGCTACGGCTTCCGCGGAACAACTGAAATAGGCGTTGCGGTACCGGCGGCGCACGCCCGCGGAGTTCACGAGCGCGAAGTCGACCAGGCTGTCGCTGTAGGTGGCGCGCTCGACCAGGGTGATCCGCGGGTCGGCCGCCAGCGTGGCCCGTTCCAGGTCTTTCGCGAAGGCGATTTTGGTCTCGACGGGCAGGCTTGCGGGCGCCTGAACCGACCAGTCGACATCGAGGAGCCCGGCTTCGCGGCAGATGCCCCCGTGGGGTTCGGGGTCGTTGCTCGCGGCGTTGTTCCAGGCGTTGCGGACCGTGGTCTCGACGGGTTCGTCGGAGGAGGTTGTGTAGGCGAAGCCCATGCGCCTATCGGGCGTGAACAGACGGACCCCCATTCCGCGGGCGGTCGAGGACGCCAGGGTTTCAAGCTCGCCCCGGGATACCTCGACCTCAAGACTCCGGCTTGTGGCCTCGAGGGCTTCCGCCTCGACTGCCCCGCAGCGCAGGGCGCACTCCACGGCATCGGCCAATCGCTGGTCTTCCACAAGCATGCCCTCAGTCTTCAGGCGTGTTTCGCCGCGTCCGCGAGCGATTTCGCGAACTCAGCCACTTTCGAGGCCGTCTCCGGCGAATCGCCCAGTTCACCTATCATGCGGACAATGGCGCTGCCCACGATCACGCCGTCGGCATAGCGTGCGATTTCGGCGGCATGCTCCGGTTTCGAGATGCCGAACCCGACGGCCACCGGCTTGTCCGTGTGCTGTTTGATCTTCGCGACCATGGCGCGCACATCCACGCCGACCCGCGCTTGTTCTCCCGTGACGCCCGTCCGGGAAACATAGTAGACGAACCCGGTGCAGTGCCGCGAGACTGTCTCGATCCGTTTGTCGGTGCTTGTGGGGGCCAGGAGAAAGATGGTGGCGATGTCCAGGGCGTCAAGAGAGGCCTTGTAGTCCCCCGCTTCCTCGGGGGGCAGGTCGACGCAGAGCACGCCGTCCACTCCCGCAGCGCGGCAATCCGGCCCAAACCGGTCGAGTCCGTAGGAATGCACGGGATTGAAGTAGGTGAACAAGACGATCGGCACCTGGCTGCGCTTCCGGAGCGTCTGGACCATGCCCAGTACATCGCGGAGCGAGGTGCCGTGGCGCAAGGCACGCAGGGCGGCCTCCTGGTTCACCGCGCCATCGGCGAGCGGGTCGGAGAACGGAATGCCCAGCTCGACCACGTCGGCGCCGGCTTCTTCCAGCGCCACGACGATCTCCGCCGTGCGCTCGAGCGTCGGGTCGCCCGCGGCGATATAAGGGATGAAGGCCTTCCGGCCCTGGCGCCGCAATTCCTGAAAACGCGCTTCTATCCGGTTCACAGCAACTTTTCCCCCGGCAGCAAGTATCGGGCTGCCTGCTGTACGTCCTTGTCTCCCCGGCCGGACATGTTGATGACGGCGATCTGGTCCCCGGGGAGTTTCGGGATCAGTTTCTGCGCGTACGCGAGGGCATGGGCGCTCTCGAGTGCCGGGATGATGCCTTCGAGTTCGCTGGTCAGTTTAAATGCGGCCAACGCCTCGTCGTCGGTGGCGCTCACATACTCGACGCGTCCTTCGCTGCGCAGAAACGCGTGCTCGGGTCCGACACTGGCATAGTCCAGACCGGCCGACACGCTGTGGGTACCGAGGATTTGGCCATTGTCGTCCTGCAGCACGTAACTCATCGCGCCCTGCAGGGTGCCGAGTTTGCCTCCGGCGAAGCGGGCCGCATGCCTGCCGGTATCGACGCCCAGACCACCCGCCTCCACACCGATCATGCGGATGCCGGGCTCGCGAAGGAACTCGAAGAAGAGTCCAATGGCGTTGCTGCCTCCCCCCACACAGGCCAGCAGGACGTTGGGAAGACGGCCCTCCGCCTCGAGGATCTGCTGCCGGGTCTCCTGGCCGATGATCCGCTGAAATTCCCGGCAGATCAGCGGGAACGGGTGCGGACCGTGGACGGTGCCCAGGACGTAGTGCGTGTTGCGGACGTTGGTCACCCAGTCGCGCAAGGCCTCGTTGATCGCGTCTTTGAGGGTCTTGGAACCGGAAGCGACAGGATTGACCTTCGAACCGAGCAGGCGCATCCGAAAGACGTTGAGTTTCTGGCGCTCGATATCCTCTTCGCCCATGTAAATCTCGCATTCCAGTCCGAGAAGCGCGGCCGCCGTAGCCGTGGCGACGCCGTGCTGTCCCGCGCCCGTTTCCGCGATGATGCGCGTTTTGCCCATGCGCTGGGCGAGGAGCACCTGGCCGAGAGCGTTGTTGATCTTGTGCGCGCCGGTATGGGCGAGATCCTCGCGCTTGAAGTAGATCTTTGCGCCGCCCAGGCGCCCGGTCATGCGCTGGGCGAAATAGAGGGGCGTGGGCCGGCCAATGTAGTCGCGGCGGTACCTGTCGAGCGTTTCCAGAAACGTGCGGTCCCGGAGCGACGCGCGAAAGGCGTCTTCCAGTTCCTCGAGCGCATACATCAGCGTTTCAGGCACGTACTTCCCGCCGTACGGGCCATAGCGCCCCTTCGCGTCAGGATACGGATAGGACGGATTGGGCATTGCGGATGAATTGACGGATTCGGTCATGGTCCTTCTTTCCGGGCGCGGCTTCCACGCCTCCCGAGGTGTCCACGGCATACGGCCGAACCGTTCTCACGGCCTCGGCAACGTTCTCCGGCGTCAAGCCGCCCGCCAGAATCACGGGTTTGGCGAGTCCGGCGGCGGTCCGGGCGGCTTCCCAGTCGCAGGGGACACCGGAGCCGCCATGGGTTCCGGGCAACTGTGTATCCAATACAATGGCACGGGCGGGGTGGTTCGTCCAGTCGCCGGGGCTGAACCCGGGGCCGGCGTGGACCACCTTCAGGGCGCGGTCCGCCACGGGGCGGTAGGCCCCGGCGTCCTCTTCGCCGCACAACTGAACCAGATCGGCGAACGCGAGATACGCGCGGAGCTCGGCCAGGGTGGCATTCACGCAGACAGCCACGGTGGTCACGAACGGCGGCAGTTGCGCGATGATCGCCTCGGCCCGTTCCGGCTCGATATACCGGTTTCGCCGGCGCGCTTCCTCGGCGAACACGAAACCGAGCGCGTCGGCGCCCGCGTCACACGCCGCGATGGCGTCGTCAAGATTCGTGATGCCGCAGATCTTAACCTTGGTCACGTGCCAGAAGTTCCCGGATTTTTGCCCCGACATTGTTACTGGTTACAAGGGACTCGCCGACCAGAATGGCGTCGATTCCGCCATCTTCCAGAAGCTGGACGTGTTCCCGGGTATGAATGCCGCTCTCACTGACCAGCACATGCCCGCCGGGAACGTAGCGTTTCAGCTCCAGGGTGGTGTTCAGGGAAACCTGAAAGGTGGCCAGATCCCTGTTGTTGATGCCCAGGATATGCGCACCGGCGTGGATGGCGCGCTCGATCTCTCTCGCGTCATGCGTCTCGACGAGCGCCGCCATTTTGAGGTGACCCGCCAACTCGAGGTAGTCGCGCAACTGTTCGTCGGACAGTGCGCGGACAATCAGCAGAATGGCGTCGGCCTCCGCGGCGCGCGCCTCGTAGATCTGGTATTCGTCTACAATGAACTCCTTGCGCAGACAGGGCACGCGTACATGCCGGCGGACGGCCGTCAGGTCGGCCAGGGCGCCCTGGAAGTACTTCTCGTCTGTAAGGACGGAGATGGCGCTGGCGCCGGCGCGCTCGTACTGTCCGCCGAGTTTTACGGGGTTCAGGTTGGGGCGCAGCACGCCCTTGCTGGGCGAGGCCTTCTTCACCTCGGCGATCAGACTGATGCCCGGCGCCCGGAGCGCCGCACGGAAATCGCGTGGCGGGCCAAGCTCGCTCAGGCGTTGCTTCAGGGCGCTCAGCGGTACCGACGTCTTGCTGGCTTCGACCTCGGCGCGTTTATGCGCGCAGATTTCATCGAGAATCATTAGATACCTTTATCAGCGTTTCCAGTGTTCGCAGCGCCGCCCCCGAATCAATCGATTCGCGGGCACGCTCGAGGGCCGCGGCCCAATCGAGCGTGTCGTCGCCCGCCCGCAAGCCGGACGCGGCGTTGAGGAGCACCACGTCCCTGCGGGGACCCGGTTCGCCCGCCAGCACGGCCCGCAGGAGCCCCGCATTCTCGACGGGGGAGCCGCCCGCGACGGCGTCGCGGGGGACGCTCGACAGGCCCATCTGTTCCGGCGTGATTTCGTACGCGGCGACACGGCCGTTGAGGACCTCCGCAACCCAGGTCGGGCCGGAAAGCGAGATCTCGTCAAGACCGTCCTTTCCCGAGACGACAAACGCGTGGCGGGCGCCGAGGTTGGCCAGGACATGTGCGAGGGGTTCGGCGAGACCCGGTTCAAACACGCCGATCGAGAATCCCGTCGGCCGGGCCGGGTTGGTCAGCGGGCCCAGGATGTTGAAAACAGTCCGCGTGGCGCGCAATTCCGAACGGATGGGCGCCACGTGTTTCATGGCCGTGTGTACCGACCGGGCAAACAGGAATCCGATGCCGGTTTCGTCAATGCAGCGGAGCACCTGCTCCGGGGTGGCGTCGATATTGACGCCCAGCGCCTCGAGGACGTCCGCGCTGCCGCACTTGCTGGTGGCGCTGCGGTTGCCGTGTTTCGCGACGGCCATCCCTGCGCCGGCCACCACAAACGACGACGAGGTCGAGATATTGAAACTGCCGGAATGGTCGCCGCCCGTGCCGACGATGTCGATCAGGGGGGTGCGCCTGGGGAGGATGGGAACGGCCATATCGCGCATGACCTGGGCGAATCCCGTGATTTCCTCGATCGTCTCCCCCTTGACCCGCAGCCCCATGAGCAGGGCGGAAACCTGCACGGGACTGGCTTCGCCCGACATGAGCAGACGCATGGCGTCCGCGGCCTGTTCCCTCGTAAGGTCTTTCCTCTGGCTGATTAAGGCGATAACGTCGTCAAGCATGGGTGCACCCCGGTACCCTTTCCCTGTGTGCACATTCCGCAGCCCCGCACCAGGCGGCGCAACTGTAGCAACGAGACAAAAACAAAGTCAACAGCCCGGCGCGCCGCACTACATGAAAAGCCACGTCGCGACGCTTAGGAAAATCAGAAATCCGCACATGTCGGATACGGTAGTGACAATTGGGGGAGCAGAGAGCGCCGGATCTACATCGAATCGCCGTAAGATGAGCGGGACGAGCCCGCCTAACGTCAAGGCCACGAGTGTGTTGAGTGCGAGTGCGGCCCCGGCGACCAGGCCGATGTAAATCCCCTTGTCGAGGAGCAACGCAATCAGCATGAGCAGCAGCCCCAGAATTACCCCGTTGATAAGGCCCACCTGAAGCTCTTTGATAAACACGCGGCGCCAGTCTTCCGGTTTAATCACGCCCAGGGCGAGTTCGCGGATGCTGACGCCCACGGCCTGATTGCCCGAACACCCGCTCATATTGCCGATGACGGGAATAAAAAACGCCAACGCAACCAGACTGCTGATGGTCTGCTCATAGCGAATGATCACGCTCGCCGCAATGATGCTCAGGACCAGATTGAAGGTCAGCCACGACATTCGCCTGAATGACCGCAGGTACACCGGCATGGACCGGAGCTCGTCGCCGCCCACGATGCCGCTGAAGCTGGTCAGAGCGCCCGCGGCGATTTCGCCGAGCGCTTCCTCGACGTCCGAGCGCAGCGCCACGCCCACGAGGCGCCCGGTGCTGTCGGTGACGGGCAGGCCCACGAAGGTGTAGCGATCGAATATCTGCTCGAGTTCCTGGAGCGGCGTATCGACCAGCACATACAGGGGATTGGGGATCATCACGTTGACGAGGCCGGTATCCGGCTTGGAAAGAATCAGGTTTCGGAGCGGTATCACGCCCACGAGATTGTGCTTATCGTTCACCGCGTAAATGTACTGAATGATGAGGTCCGAATAGGCCTCGACATGCTTGTGCAGGTCTTCCAGAACATCGGCGACCTTCATGTTCATGTCATAGGACAGAAACTCGGTGACCATGATGCCGCCGGCGGTGTCCGCGTCATACGCGAGCAGTTTCCGCGCATTGGCGGCCTCGTGCGGGTCCATCTGTGCGAGGATGGCTTCCGCATCTTCCTTGTCGAGTTCCTGCAGGAGGTCGGCGCGCTCGTCGCTCTCCATTTCATCGAAGATGAGCGCCGCCTTCTCGATGGGAAGGTCTTCCAGGAGGTCCGCGCCCTGAACATCGGACAACTCCTGAATCAGGTCGGCGGCATCTTCCGGCTCGAGCAGGGTGAGGACGCCCGCCTGGGTCTCATCATCCAGCCGGGAGATGGCCCGGGCGATGTCGGCCGGGTTCAGCTTCTGCAGGAATTGGTCAAGATACTCGGCGTCCTGAGCGGCGACGATGTCCCCGATTTCCTCCCACGGCTCTCTGATGATCTCGTCGGGCATAGCCGGGCTCCTCTGGTTTCCGCATGACGCTGCGGACGGGAACACCGCATAGGCGAGCGACTTCTGCCTCGCCACGCCCAGGCTGCGGGGTGGCGGCCGCCGATTATGCGATATCTTTAAAACGTGATATTATCATAACTTAGCCAAGGACGCCAAAACGGTTTCGCATCATGAGGGCGCGTACGGCGGTCTGCCGGCGCGGGCCGGCCGGCCAGGAGTCGGGCGCGTTGGCGCGGTTTTCAGGCATATTGACCTGGCGCGGCGGCGTTCTGTAAAACGTTATGGCACGCGCTGTCAACCCGGAAACAACACCGACATCGGCAACGGGGGTTCCGCATGAGCTTGAATCTTGCGCACTTTCTGTACCTGACCGCCCGGGAGCATCCTGAGAAGACGGCGGTCGTTCTTGACGACTACCGCTTTTCCTACCGGGAGGTGTTGACGTATGCCCGGCGCGTCGCCAGCCTGCTGCATGCCAAGGGCATCCGGCGGGGCGNNGACAAAGTCGCCATGATGATCCCGAATTCCCCCCACTTCCCCATCATCTATTTCGGCACGCTGCTGGCCGGCGCCGTGGTGGTGCCCGTGAACTGCCTTCTCAAAGGGCATGAGATTCATTACTATCTCGAAGATTCGGATGCGCGCCTGTTCTTCACCTGGGTCGACTTTCTGGAAGAGTCCATCAAGGCGATGGAGGAAGCCCTGACCTGTCAGCATCTTGTCGTGGTGAGTTACCCGAACGACCGGGAAGACCCCGTCGCGGGCGAATCGTTCACCAAGCTGCTTGAGGAGGCGTCGCCCGATTTTGACATGGTGGAGACCATGCCCGACGATACGGCCGTCATTCTCTACACGTCGGGCACCACAGGGCATCCGAAGGGCGCCGAACTCACCCATTTCAACATGTTCTTCAATGCGTATTACACCATGCACCGGATTCTGTATGCGACGGCGGACGACATCGCCCTGGGGGTGCTTCCGCTGTTTCATTCGTTCGGGCAGACCTGCGTGCAGAACGCCACGCTCATGGCCGGGGGCACGATGAGCCTGGTTCCGCGTTTTGAGGCCCAGCGCGTGCTTGATGTCATTCAGCGCGACCGCGTCAGCGTCATCGCCATGGTTCCGACGATGTATTTCTGGATGCTTCACGAGAAGCGCAACGGAACGTACGACCTCTCGTCTGTCCGGATGGCTGTTTCGGGCGGTTCCGCCCTGCCTGTGGAGGTCCTTACCCAGTTTGAACGCGAGTTCGGCGTCCGCATACTGGAAGGATACGGCCTGTCCGAGACCAGCCCGGTCGCGTCGTTCAATATCATCGAACGCCCGAGCAAGCCGGGCTCGATTGGTCTTCCCGTCTGGGGCTGCGAGATGCGCATCCTCCGCGACGACGGCACGTTTGCGGAGCTGGGTGAAGTCGGCGAGATCGTCATGCGCGGCCACAACGTGATGAAGGGCTATTACAACAAGCAGGCGGCCACCGAAGAGGCCTTCGAGGGCGGCTGGTTTCACACCGGCGACCTCGCCCGGATGGACGAGGACGGTTACTTCTTCATCGTCGATCGCAAAAAGGACCTCATCATCCGCAGCGGGATGAATGTGTATCCCCGGGAAGTCGAGGAAATCCTCTACGGGCACCCGGCCGTGCTCGAAGCCGCCGTGGTGGGCGTGCCCGACGAGGCCCGCGGCGAAGAGGTCAAGGCATTCGTGACCCTGAAGAGCGGTTCCGAGGCCTCCGCGGACGAACTCCTGGCGTACTGCCGGGAGCGCATGGCCAGGTTCAAGTGTCCAAAGAGCCTGGAATTCCTGCCGAGCCTCCCCAAAGGGCCCACGGGCAAGATTCTCAAGCGGCAACTGCGCGACGGCGCCTCCCCCGGGACCGTCGGCTGACCGCGCGCGCGGACGAGGAGATTATCGAGGGAGGCAATCGGCGGTGGCGAGGTGGACCTGATGGACCCTATGGACGGCAGGGGCCCTATGGACTGCCAGCCTGAACGATTGTGAAGGCGTGCGAAATCCGGATGACCACGCGAGAGAAGACTTAGAGGAGAGGACAGAGAACGGGGACATGTTCCAAGCGCCGTCTGCGGCGCGACTACGTGTCCCCGTTCGAACCGGAGGGCAGCCACGGGGGGCTGCCCCTACAAAAGGCATCGGGTGGGCAATCCCGCAGGCGACGGAAATGGGGCTCTGGGCACCCCGGAACGGGGTCCAATTTGAATAGCCATGGGCGCAGCCCATGGATCAGCCCCCCCACGACGCCAACCCCGATAGGGGTGGAACATGGCGGGTTTGTTCAACCCCCGTTCGGGGGTTGGTATATGAGGGCGCACCCGGTCCACGGGCTTCGCCCGCGGCTACNNAAATTCGACACCTTCGGTGTCGTTGAGAGCCGGATCGTCCATCCCGTCCATCCCGTCCATCAGGTCCATCAGGTCCATCAGGTCCATCAGGTCCATCAGGTCCATCAGGTCCATCAGGTCCAGCGCTCGGCGCTCGACCGCCGGGCGCCCAACTCGTTCTCCCGGCTCCCGCCAGCGGCGGCCGCATTCACGTCGTCCTTACCCGGCGATTCGGGCACGCCGTCAGAGGATGCGGCCCGCTCCTTTCCTCTGCTATACTAGGGAGCGCTGTCTGCAGCCGTTAACTTGCGGGAATTCAGAATGAGTGATACGGAGACTCGCGCCGGCGAGTGCCTACTGAAACGGATCAATGCTCCCGGGGACTTGAAAGCCCTGACGGTGGACGAGTTGAAGGTCCTGGCCAGGGAAATCCGGGACCTTATCCTGGCCAATGCCTCAGAGCACGGGGGCCATCTTGCCCCCCACCTGGGGGTGGTAGAGCTCACACTCGCCATCCATTACGTGTTTGACACCGACCAGGATCGCCTGATCTGGGACGTCGGTCATCAGTCCTACGCGCACAAACTGGTTACGGGCCGCCGCGAGCAGTTTCAATCCATCCGCCGGAAAGGCGGGCTCAGCGGATACCCGCGCCGGGAGGAGAGCCCGTACGATGCATTCGGCGTCGGGCACAGTTCGACGTCGATTTCCGCGGCGCTGGGTATGGCCGTGGCGCGCGACCGCCAGAAGCTCAAGCACAAGGTGATCGCGGTGATCGGGGACGGTGCCATGACGGCCGGCATGGCCTTCGAGGGACTGGCCCATGCCGGGCATGTCGGCTCCGACGTGCTCGTGATTCTCAACGACAACAAGATGTCGATCGCTCCGAACGTCGGCGCCCTGTCTTCGTACCTGAGCCGCTTGATTACGGCGGGGGTCTACAACCGCGCCCGCGAGGACATCGGTTCGTTTGTGAAACGCATGCTGGGGCCTCAGCTCACCAAAGCAGCGCACAAGATCGAGCATTCGGTGAAAGGCCTGATCACGCCGGGGTCGTTTTTTCAGGAATTCGGGTTCCGGTACATCGGCCCGGCCGACGGTCACGATCTCGAGACCCTGGTGGGGCTCTTGTCAAACATCAAGGACTTCCGTGGGCCGGTCCTCTTCCACTGCGTGACCCAGAAAGGCAAGGGGTATCCCTTTGCCGAAGAGGATCCGTTGAAATACCACGGCGTCAAGGCGTTCGACATCCAGACGGGACAGTTTCGCGGTTCGGGAAGCGACTCGAAGAAAACCCGGGTTCGTTCGTTTACGGAAGCGTTCGTCGAGACCCTGATCGAGGAGGCGCACAAGGACAGCCGAATCGTGGGCATCACGGCCGCGATGCCGACAGGAACCGGGCTGAGCGAGTTCGAGAAGGTGTTTCCGGAACGGGTCTTCGATGTCGGGATTTGCGAACAGCACGCGGTGACCTTTGCGGCGGGACTGGCCGCCGACGGCCAGAAACCCGTCTGCGCGATCTACTCGACGTTTTTCCAGCGCTGCTACGACCAGTTTGTGCACGACGTGTGCCTGCAGAAGCTGCCCGTGGTCTTCGCGCTCGACCGTTCCGGCGCCGTGGGCGAAGACAGCCCCACGCAACAGGGCGCCTACGACCTGTCGTTTCTTCGGTGCATTCCCGGGACGGCCATTCTGGCGCCGCGCGACGACCTGGATCTCGCCGCGATGTTGCGGTGGTCGCTCAAACAGCCGTTTCCCGTGGTGCTGCGCTACGCGCGAGGGCAGGCGCCCACCATCGGCGACCCGCGCGAGCGGGACGTTACCCGCGGTGAAATTCTGCGCGAGGGCAAGGACGCCACCCTCCTGGCGGTCGGCCCTATCATTAGCGCATGTCTGGGCGCCGCCGACAAGCTGGCGGCCGCGGGCATGTCGGTCGGAGTTGCGGATGCGCGCTCGGTCAAACCGCTGGACGCCGGGCTGCTCGAACACCTGGCGGATACGCCCCTGATCACGGTGGAAGAAAACGCCATCGAAGGCGGGTTCGGCTCCGCCGTCCTGGAATTCTACGAACAGCGCGGCCGCGCACAGGATGTCCGTCTGCTCCGCCTTGGCTTCCCCGACCGTTTCATGGAGCACGCCACGCGCGAGGAGCAACTGGAAGAGGTCGGGTTGAGCGCGGATGGGATCTACCGCTCCGTCTGCCTGTTTCTCGGCGTGCAGGTGCCCGAACCCGTCAACTAGGAGACGCTGGCCGCGTGATCACGCGCTGTCTGCGCGGTTCGCTCACAGACTACACGGAAGGCAGCATCGGCCCCCGCAGGCCGGTGTCGAGATCCATCAGGTCGGCGCTGCGGTCCACGTGACGCGGTGACTTCCGCCTGGATTCAAAGTCCTTGGGCGTGGGCGTCGGATAATCGTTGTTGAAGCACGCCAGGCAGAAGGACTCCATGGGCAGCCCGGTCGCCTCCACCATGCTGGGGATGGTGTTGAACGCCAGGGTCGTGACCCCGATAAACTCGCGCATCTGCTCGACCGGCATGTTGGCGGCGATCAGCCTTTCCTGCCGGGGGGTATCGATACCGTAGTGGCACGAATTGATGATGGGCGGACAACTGATCCGGAAATGCACCTCCTTCACCCCGCATTTCCAGAGCAGGGTGATGATCTTGCGAGCCGTGGTGCCGCGCACAATCGAGTCGTCGACCAGCACGATGCGTTTCCCCTGGATGGCGCTTCGTGCGGGATTGAGTTTGATCTTGACGCCGAAATCACGGATGCGCTGGTCCGGTTCGATGAACGTGCGTCCCACATAGTGGTTTCGGATGAATCCCATGTCGAAGGGGATGCCGGACTCGTGCGAGTAGCCGAGGGCGGCCTGGTTGGAAGAGTCCGGCACCGCCATAACGAGGTCGGCTTCAACGGGGTGAATTCTGGCCAGATTGCGTCCCAGCTGCTTGCGCACTTCGTCGACGCTGCGGCCGAAGATGGTGCTGTCCGGCCGCGCGACATAGATAAACTCGAAGATGCAGGCCCGGGGCTGCTCCGGCGCGAAGGGTTTGAAGGATTCCACGCCGTCCCGTGTAATGGCGATGACCTCGCCCGGCTCCACCTCGCGCATCCACTCCGCGTCGATGATGTCGAGGGCGCAGGTCTCGCTGGCCAGCACGTACGCCTCGCCCAGACGGCCCAGCCAGAGCGGCCGGAACCCCAACGGGTCCCGCGCGGCCACAAGCTCCTTGCCGTTGGTGGCCAGGATGGAGTAGGCGCCGGCCACCTGCTGCAGGGCGTCGATGACGCTGCCCACGAAGCGCTCCTGATTGGAGCGGGCAATCAGATAAAGAATGACGCCGGTGTCCGTGGTGGAATGGAAAATGGCGCCCTGGTCTTCGAGTTCTTCGCGCAGCCGGGCCGCATTTACGAGGTTGCCGTTGTGGCAGACGGCCATCGAACCCCGCGAATAGTCTACAATCAGCGGCTGGACGTTCTTCAGTTCGCTGCTGCCGAACGTCGAATACCGCACGTGGCCGATGGCGATGTCGCCAGCCAGGTTGGCGAGACGGTGGGGCTTGAACACGTCCGCGACAAGCCCCACGCCGCGATGGGCGCGCAGGGTATCGCCGTCGCAACTGACAATTCCAGCGCCTTCCTGGCCCCGATGCTGCAAGGCATACAGCCCCAGATAGGTGAGTGTGGTGGCCTCGGGGTTTCCGAACACGCCAAAAACGCCGCATTCGTGCCGCGGCGATTCCGACAGCTCCGCGTCCGCTTCCCCGTCCCAGGATGCGCCGAAGGGTTCGTCTTCACCCGCATGCTGTGTCATCTCAGAACTCGTTCCTGCCCGTCAATCTTCTGTACGCTTCCACGTACTTTTCACGGGTCTTGGTGATCACGTCGGCGGGTAACGCCGGAGGCGGGGAATTCTTATCCCACCCCGTTGTTTCGAGCCAATCGCGCACATACTGTTTGTCATAGCTGGGCTGTCCGCGTCCTGGCTGGTATTCGTCCGCGGGCCAGTACCGCGACGAGTCCGGCGTCAACACTTCATCGGCGAGCATCAGCTCGCCCTCAAACACCCCGAACTCGAACTTGGTGTCGCACAGGATGATGCCCTTCGAAGCGGCAATGTCCCGCGCACGCTCGTAGATCGCGATGGCCGCGCCGGACGCGGCATTCGCCCATTCCTGCCCGATAATCTCTCCCGCCTGTTCCGGGGGGATGTTGATGTCGTGCCCGTCGCTCGCCTTGGTCGCCGGCGTGAAAATGGGCGTATCCAGTTTGCTGGACTCCTGCAAGCCGTTCGGGAGCGGTATCCCGCAGACCGTCCCGCACTCGCGGTACTCTTTCCACCCGCTTCCCGCCAGATAACCCCGAACGACGAATTCGACAGGGAACATCGCGCATTTGTGCACCAGCATCGAACGCCCTTCGAACTGCTCGGGTGCGTTCCGGAACGCGCTCGGAAAATCCGCCAAGCGGCTGGAAATCAGGTGGTTGCGGCATAGATCCCGAATGACCTCAAACCAGTACAGCGACATCTGCGTCAGGATCTTCCCCTTGTCGGGGATGCCCACGGGATTCACCCAGTCAAAGGCCGAGATCCGGTCCGTGGCCACTATAAGTAACGCATCACCGGCGTCGTATATGTCGCGGACCTTGCCGCGCGCGACGGGTTCAATGCCGGGAAGCCGCGTTTCGCATAGCGCTTTGGTCATGAGATCGGTTCCTCGTGTGCTGGTTAATATCCAACAGGCGTATGGATGCAGGCCAACGCGGTTGCGTTCTGCGCGACCGGAATCATACTTGCGCGACAGGTCGTTGTCAATGCGATTCCGCGCATCCTTTTCACACAACTTTCCATTTTTTAGATTTTAACGTGCGGTTTTTTCGGTACAAACAGCCGCAAGCCTCGCCGCTCGCTCTGCCAACCGCGCCCGTCCGAAATCACGCCCGAACAGCGCGGCGACCGAATCCGCCCGATGCGAGTAAACAGTTGACAAAAGCCGCGGGAGAACGGAAAAGTTAGACAAATCGGCCAGGGCCGTGGTATAAATGTCAGGAGACCCTGCGGAGTATGCGGGGTAAGGGGGACTCAAATAGATTATCCTGCAGTCCGGCCTTCGGGGACGGACTGTGGGGTGTGAAGGGGCACGGCATATGTCGCTTCTGGAACAATTGGGAATTCCGTGGATCCTGTCCGGGCTGCTGTTGATCCCCTATTTGTGCTGGGGGGTGTATCTCCTGAAAGTCCGGTTTCAGCATCAGACGGAGCTCAGTGTGGCTGGCGAAGCCATCACCTTCCTGGGTCTGCTGGTTTTCTTCGTGATCCAGTTCGCGGCCTTGAGCATGTGGCTTTCGAAATCGCCGGTTCTGTTCCTGTTGGCGGTGCTGGGTCTTCTGGCGTCCCTCCTGGCCTTGTATGGCCCTATGCTGATGTCGCTGGGTTCGCACGTGCTGGTGGACGCGGTGATGCCGTCGGGAGCGCCGTTGAGCCACACGCCGAAATACGGGGTGGCGGAGGGCTTCGAGCAGAAGGGCGACTACGAGGCCGCGGCGCGCGAGTACATGGCCGTCGCTCGGATGTTTCCGAAGGAATCCCGGGCCTCGCTGCGGGCCGGCGACAATCTGATGAAACTGGACCGTCCGGAAGAGGCGGTCGTGTGGCTGAAACGTGGACTGCACTGCCTCGCGGATCCCGAGGAATCCCTGCGCGTGGTCAATCGAATTGCCGAGATTTACCACCGGAGACTCGAGCGTCCCGAGGACGCCAAAGAGGCGTTTCGGGGCTATCTGGAACGGTTTCCGGATGCGGAATACGCGGACTCCGTAAAACGCCGTCTCGCGCGCCTGGGCGGCCGGGACCCGTTTGATGACAATGGACCGGCGCTGCCGCTTGCGGGTGATCCGCCGGCCTTGCTGCCGGAAGGCCCTTCCTGCCTCTCCGATGACTGACGGGATGCGCGTTTACCGGCTCGCGGGTCCGGGTTCAGGCCCTGCGCTGTCCTCGTAACGGGTCGGAATGATCAATTTTGCGCCGCCTGCGCTGCGCGTGATGTCTATCGCGCGGAGCACACGTCCGAAATCGGCGCCTTCGTCGGCGCGCAACACCAGGACCGCTTCGGGATTCTCCTTCAGCAGGGTGACGATGGATTTTTCCAGTCCGGCCTCATCCACGAGCTGCTCGCCGAAATAGAGTTCGCCCTTTACAGTGACCGTGATCTCGTGCGTATCGAGGCGTTGCTCTTCCGCGCTGACCGCGTGAGGGAGGGTCACGTCGATCCCGAGATCCTCGCGGAAGGTGGACGACACCATGAAGAAGATGAGGAGCAGAAACATGACGTCGATCAGGGACGTGATGTTGATGGTGGGGTGACGCCGGGGGCGCCCGCCGAATGCTGAACCCATGCCTGCCTCGTATGATACTGCGGCACATGCTGCGCCTGGTGTTTTCACTGACCGGCGTGATTCTAGGGGTATCCCGGAGGAAATACAAGCCATTGTCCCCTCGGGTGTCCCCGCGGGCCGACGGCGCCGGCGGGGTCCGGCGGGCGAACGCTGCAATCTGGAACAGCTTTTTCCCGCCGTCATTTGCCCGATTCATTGATGTTCGGGTACACTTTACGGTGTGAGAGGGAAGGAATCCCTGTGGGTGGCAGAACCGAGGAACCACAAGTGCATACCTGCTGTATTTGCGTGGCCGACAGTGATGAAGCAAGCGCCCGATTACTCGCCGACGGCCTGAAACTCAATGAATACGAAGTGCGTGTAATCAACACCGCGACCGAAGTCAGCCGGGAGTGCCGCAAAGGAGATATTGAGGTCCTGGTGCTGGATGCGGCCCTGGGTAATGCGGACGGGGTGGCGCTCGCCCGGCAGTTGAAGGCGGACCGTCAGACCTCCGACCTGGTGGTTCTGCTGGCCCTGGACAAAGCGGCCCAGAAACGCTTCTCGATCGAGGATGCCCTCGGTGTAGACGACTACATCACAAAACCCTACAACCTGCCGATGGTCATGATCCGGGTCGAAACCCTCATTCGCAAGCGGCGGAACGTGAATTGCCTGAAGGTCGGGGAGGATCCGCTGGGCGACACGTCGTACACCGACGAACTCACGGGGCTGCGCAACCGGCGCTACCTCCTCGAACGCCTCCAGGAAGAAGTAGAAAAGGCCCACCGCTACAATTTCCCCGTCTCCTGCGTCGTGTTTGATGTGAGCGAAGTCGAAGCGCTCGATGACGAACTCGGCGCGGTTTCCCTGGACGATCTCCTGGTGGAACTCGCCATGGCGATGCGCAATTACAGCCGCACATTCGACATTCTCGCGCGGTATGACGGCACCATGTTTGCGGCGGTGCTTCCCCATGTCGACCGCGACCGGGCCGTGCAATATGCCCAGAAGATCCTCAGCGAGGTGGAGAACACGACGTTTGCCGACCCCTGCTATCCCTCGAAGACCCGCCTGAGCGCGGGCATCGTTGCATGCAAGAACGGGAGCGCCCGGGGCGCGGAGGCGGTTCTGGGGGAGGCCATGCAGGGTCTCCTGGCCGCCCAGAGCGCCAAAGGCGGGCGTGTCGGCGTCCGCGACCTGTCGGACGGCCCGTAAACCCGCCCGCGGAGGGGTGTCCTGTCCGGCTCACGCCCGGAGGTGTCTGAGCGCCTTCTGTCCGATGTCTGTCCGGTAATGGGCGCCCTCGAAATGAATCCGGCGCACGGCCGCGTAGGCCCGGTCGATCGCCGCCGGAACATCGGGACCGGTCGCGGTCACGTTGAGCACCCTGCCGCCGTTCGTAACCAGCGCTACGCCGTCCAGCCCCGTGCCCGCGTGAAACACGACGGCGCCGGTCTCGTGTTCCGCGTCCGGAATGCCGGTAATCGGTTTGCCTTTCGGGTACGCGCCCGGGTAGCCGCCGGACGCCATCACCACCGTGACGCAGGCGCCGTCTTCCCACTCCAGTGAGAGCCGGTCCAGCGTACCGTCGCAACAGGCGAGCAACACGGGAACCAGATCGTTCTTCATTCGCGGCAGGACCACCTGCACTTCCGGATCGCCGAAACGGCAATTGAACTCGATCACCCGGGGGCCGTCCGGCGTGATCATCAGGCCGGCATAGAGCACGCCGGTGTAGGGCGTGCCCGCCTCCGCCATGCCCCGCACGCACGGGTTCAGGATCGTGCGGACAATCTCCTCGAACAGCGCGCCGGTGACGACAGGCGCGGGCGAATAGGCCCCCATACCCCCGGTGTTGGGTCCTTCATCGTTGTCGAACACCGGTTTGTGGTCCTGGCTCGACGCCATGGGAACGACCGTCTTCCCGTCGGAGAAGGCGAGTATCGAGGCTTCCTCGCCTTCGAGGCACTCCTCGAGCAGCACGCGGTTTCCGGCGTCGCCGAAGGCCCGGTCTTCCATGGCCATGCGGATCGCTTCGATGGCGGTATCGAGATCCCGGGCGACCGTGACGCCCTTGCCCGCCGCGAGCCCGTCGGCCTTGATCACCAGCGGGACGCCGGTGCTGCGCACGTAATCGATGGCCGCGGCCGGGTCCGTGAACTCGGCGGATTTCGCCGTGGGAATGCCGCAGCGGTTCATGACGCTCTTGGCGAAGCTCTTGCTCGCTTCGAGGCGGGCGGCGGCGGCGACCGGCCCAAACGCCTTGATGCCGTTCGCGGTGAGGTGATCCACCAGGCCCCGCGACAAGGGGTCTTCGGGCCCGACAACGACCAGTCCCACACCTTCATCCCGGGCCAGGGCGGTCAGCTTCTCGAACTCATTTACGCCGATGTCCACGCAACGTCCAAGGGCGGCCATCCCGGGGTTTCCGGGGGCGCAGAGGACTTGCTTGACCAGGGGGCTCTGCGCGATCTTCCAGGTCAGGGCGTGTTCGCGTCCCCCGCTTCCAACAACCAATACCTTCACCAGTACTCCTCCCTGCGGTGTGATGTGTTATTCGCGGTTCCAGGCCAGTTGCGTGCTCTTGAGGTACTCGGCAATGGTCTGGTCGTAGCGCGCGGCGCACGCGAACGCTTCCTGCGCGAGACGGTGGCGCGTCTCGAAGGTCAGAGCGCCGTTGTGCGCGCGCATTTCGTGCATGACCGTGCTGTAACGTTCCGGATTCACGACGGCAGCCACATACCGGAAATTCTTCGCGGCGGAACGGATCATCGACATGCCGCCGATGTCGATCTGTTCGACCACCTCTTCCGGGGTGATGCCGGGCTGGGCGATCAGCGCCTCGACGGGGTGCAGATTGGCCACAACGAGGTCGATCCATTCGTATCCATGGGCCTGAAGCTGCTCGGCATGCAGTTTGTTGTCGCGGATTCCCAGCAGACCGGCGTGGATCTTCGCGTGGAGCGACTTGACCCGCCCGTCCATCATTTCCTCGACCCCGGCGAAATCGGCCATGTTCAGGGTATGAATACCGGCCTCCTCGAGTGCCCGCAGGGTGCCTGCCGTGCTGATCAGCTCAACGCCGAACTCGGTCAGCAACTGTGCCAGCCCGACCAGCCCCGTTTTGTCGTGACAACTGATGATGGCTCGCCTGATAGGTGTCATTGGCGCCACTCCTTCCCCTCCCCCCCATGTTTCACGCGGGCAGCGAGCCCGCACCGGAATCGGGGCGCGTATAGTACTTCAGATCCCCCGGAAATGAAAAGCGCATGCCCCGTTCCTGACGGGGGCCAGAGGAGCCACGGGCGTGCCCGGTGGTCGAGCGCGGAGGGATGGACCGAGTGGACGAAATGGACGAAATGGACGAAATGGACGGAATGGACGGAATGGACAATCCGGCTCTTAACGACACCGAAGGTGTCGAATTTGNNCCGCGGGTGAAACCCGTGGATCGGGTGTGCCCTCATATACCAACCCCCAAATGGGGGTTGAACAAACCCGCATTTTGTTCAACCCCTATCGGGGTTGGGTCGTTGTGGGGGCGCGTGATCCATGGGCTGCGCCCATGGCTATTCAAATTGGACCCCGTTCCGGGGTCCGTCCCCGGAGTCCCATCTTCAGCGCGTGCGGAGCTGCCCCAATCCCCCTTGAATTGTAGGGGCAGCCCCCTGTAGCTGCCCTCCGGTTCGAACGGGGACACGTAGT
>DDYW01000056.1 GCA_002348185.1 Candidatus Hydrogenedentes bacterium UBA2224
AGCCGGACGGCAAGTCGCAGGTCACCGTCGAGTACCGCGACGGCCAACCGCATCGCATTCACACCATCGTCATCTCGAACCAGCATTCCCCGGACATCTCGCAGCAGGACATCCGCGACGCGGTGGTCCGGCATGTCTGCGAACCCGTGGTGCCGAAAGAGCTGGTCAACGGCGACATCATCTACCACGTGAACCCCACCGGCCGGTTCGTGGTGGGCGNNCGCAAGATCATCGTCGATACCTATGGCGGCATGGGGCGGCATGGCGGCGGCGCGTTCAGCGGGAAGGACCCCTCGAAAGTTGATCGGTCGGCGACCTACATGGCGCGTTACATGGCGAAAAACGTGGTGGCTGCGGGGCTGGCGGCGAAATGCGAAGTGCAGTTGGCCTATGCCATCGGGGTGGCGCGTCCCGTGTCCATCAACGTCACGACGTTCGGCACCGGCACGCTCGGCGATGACGCGCTGTCGGCCCTCCTCGCGAAGGAATTCGACTGCCGTCCTGCCGCGATCCTCGAGACGCTCAATCTGCGCGCGCCGATCTTCCGCAAGACCACCAACTACGGGCATTTCGGGCGGGAGAACGCGGGTTTGCGCTGGGAAAACACCGACCGCGCGGAGGCGCTGCGCCAACGGGCGGGCGTCTGATCGCTGTGATAGGATTTGCCGCGAGGAAGGCCAGGAACAACGAGGCTTTCCTCGCGGTTTCCTTTTGTGCCGGGTCTGTCTCCGGGGAGGTTCTTCGCATGCCTGCCGATCGCCGGGTGGTCTTGCCGATGCTGCTGCTGTCCGCCGTGCTTCTCTGCGCCCGGGCCGCGTCCGCCGGCTCTCCGGATCCGCCGGCTGCAGCCCCGGCGCCCGCCGCTGCGCCGGAAAAGACGGTCTACCTGACGTTTGACGATGGCCCGTCGGAGATCACCCCGACCCTTCTCGATGTGCTCAAGGAACACGAGGCGGCCGCGACATTTTTTGTCTGCGGGAACGTGACCGAATTCGGCAACACGGTCTACAACCGCATTCTGGACGAGGGGCACGCGCTGGGCAACCACACGTTCTCGCACCGCTACAGCACCGTGTACAAATCGGCCGATGCCTTCGAGCAGAATGTGGCGCGTCTGGACGATTTGATTCACCGGTTCACAGGAACCCGGCCGCGGCTTCTGCGGTTTCCCGCCGGGTCCAATAACCGTATCACGAGAGGCCCCGACGGGAAGAGCATCACGCACGACCTCGTGAACCGCATGGCGAAGCAGGGCTACCGGCATTTTGACTGGAATGTGGACTCGGTGGACCACGGCGCAAACGCCAGCGACGCCAGGGCCATTGCCCGAACGGTGGTCGAGGGCGTCCTGAAACGCGACCAGGCGATTGTCCTGATGCACGACAGCTATACGCACGCGGCGACCGTTGAAGCCCTGCCCCTGATCCTCCGCGAACTGCGGTCACAGGGGTATGTCTTCAAGCCCTTGTCGGAAACCTCCTATACGGTCCAGTTTCTCAAACCCCAGGCGGCGGCCGCCCCGTAACCGGGTCCGTGGTGCTCAGGGGCCGGGCTGCCCGTTCGTCTCCTGCGCGGTTTTCACCGGTTCGCCCGTTCCCTCCACGTACCACACGAACGTGGCCGTGGCGCGCGCGGGGACTTCCGCCGCAAACGATTTTCCGCGCCAGGCGATCGTGAAGGTGCTGGGTGTGCGGTCGCTGTTGGCCACGACGAGGGCGACGCTGCCGTCAGGATTCAGGAAGGCGACATTCGCGAAACGCACGCTCCGGAAATCCGTGGATTTGATCCGGACCGCGTCGCGCTGGATGAAGCGCATAAACTGGCCGTACATGCAGTAATCGTAGCTGTAGAGCAGCGTCTTGGTCGCGCTGTCCAGCACGATACACGTGGGCGCAACGCGGTGGGGTCCCCGGTTGGGCTGGCCCGTGTCGTCAATGACCGTGACCCAGGCGTTGTAGCTGCGGGCCCAGTTGCGCAGAATGGCGATGATCTCAATGGCGCCCCGTACGCCAGAGGTAGAGCCTTCCGTAAAATAGATGTGTTTCGACGGAAACATGGCGCTCAGGCGCGCCATGGCTGCCGGGCGCCCCGCGTAGTGGTGGAAAGCGGTGCCGTCGATGTACGGCGCGGCCGCCGGATCGTTCAACACGTTCCTCGGCCACCCGATGGGTTCGAAGTTGTGGTCCCAGCACCAGAGCCGGGTCTGGATGCCCTGGCGCGCGAATTCCGGGCCGACATGGCCGGCGATGAATTCGGCCTGTTGCCGGAAAGACCACCGGCACGTGGGGTACGTGGGCGGGTTGTAGTCGGGCTCGTTCTGCAACGTGATCGCGTGAATCGGGATGCCCTCGGCCTCATACGCCTTGATGAATTTCGCCAGATACCGCGCGTATACCGCGTAATAGGTGGAATCGAACCGCCCGCCGCCGATCTGTCCGTTCGATGTCATCCAGCCGGGCGGACTCCAGGGCGACGCGAAAAACAGCAGGTCCGGGTTGATCTCCAGCGCCATCTTGAGCACCGGAAGCACATACTCGCGATCCTTGTCGATCGAAAAATGCTCGAGCTGCAGGTCGTCCGGAATGTCCGCGTAGGTGTACCACGGAGACGCGGTGAAATCGGGCGTCCCGATGCAGATGCGCATCAGGTTCATTCCAATTCCCGTGTAGGGGGACACGATCCATTCGACGGCCCGCTCCTGTTCTCCGGGTGGAAGCTGGCTGATGTTGTAGCACGTCGCGTGATCCAGGGACGCGCCCAGGCCGAGGATCGTCTGGTAGCGTGTCGCGTCATCTATCCGCAGATCCGCGCCGGGGGCCTCCGGGCCGAACGACAGTCCCGGCTGGGCCGTCATCGTGTGCTGCATGTCCTCGGAAGAGACCCACCACGCCACGTCCATCGCTGGCGCCGGTCCTCCCGCCAGGAACAGCGACACCAGGGCGCACGACCTCCCGAACACGTGTGCGACTCGCATCAAGCGCCGTCCTTTCTCCATGTCTATCGAAGCAAGGTCTCTCCCGGGTCTGCCGAATAGACTACCACTGTGCGGCGTCCGCGTAAATGGCAAGCGCCCCGGCCCCCAAACCGCTGAGCGCCGGCTCGGTACAGGGTTGCATGCAGGGTCTAGACCGCCCTTACAGGGCTATCTGATAGAGGACGTCGGTTTCCCGGGGCGGCGGCACGCGTTCCGCGTGACTTGCCCCGGGCTATTCTCGGTCGCCCCTTGCGGGGCTGCCCTTCGGTTCGCACAGCGACACGCAGTCGCGCCGGCCGGCATTTTTGTTTCGTGTAGCGCAGGCGTCTCGCCTGCATTGTTGTTGTCTTCCGATGGACGGGATGGACCAAGTGGATGACCCGGCCCAACCGACACCGAAGGTGTCGAATTTGCGCCGCCGCGGGCGTTCTGCGATCCCAGGGCTTTCGACGGGGAGCTGACCGCGCGGGCACCGGGGCCATCCGGATTTCGGACCCCTTCACAATCGTTCAGGCAGGCACGTCCATGGGGTCCATATCGTCCATAGGGTCCACTTGGTCCACCACGCCACCGCCGATTGTCTCCCTCTACAATCTTCTCGTCCGAACGGGGACACGTAGTCGTGCCGCGGGCGGCGCGTCGCACATGTGCCCGTTCATCTCCGGCATTTCGGGAGGTTTCTCTTCGCGGCTTGCTGTTGAAAAGCGCGCATAATTGTGATAAAGTTCACGATTAGACGGTGGACTCAGTCTTACCCGCATTTCCTCGTCTTGGTTGTAGCCGTATAAGTCACTGATTGCCCAATGGTTCCGTCAGCGAAGCTGTCGCAACGGTGGAGGCCCGCAAGCATGAGCGATGATTACAGGAAAGTCGTGCAGGAGATTGTGGCGAAGTTCGGCAAAGACCGGAAGCGTCTGATGGACATCGCGCGCGCCGTCCACGCGAAGACTGGCCACATCTCGGAAGAAATTGTGGGCGCGATTGCGGACGCCCTGGGCTGCCACCGGGTGGAAGTGCGCGACATGACGTCGTTCTATGCGTTTTTCTCGCGGGAACCGAAAGGCGCGACGACGATCCGTCTCTGCAACGCCGTGGTCGAGCGCATGAAGGGCATGGACGCGGTCGCGAACGCGTTTGAGGAAACGCTGGGCATCCGGTTCGGCGAGACCACCCCGGATGGCTTGATCAGCCTGGAGTACACGCCGTGCATCGGCATGTCGGACCAGGCGCCGGCGGCGCTTGTGAACGGCAAGGTGCTAACCAACATCCGGCCTGAAGATGTGAAATCGATCGTCGACGCGGTTCGATCGGGAAAACTTCACGACGGCGGGATCGTCAGCGTGAAGTCGGTCGAATCGAACCTGCAGCAGGCGGGCCCGGTCATCTTTGCGCCGTTCGAGCGCGGCGCGGGCATTCGCAAAGCCCTGAGCATGAGCCCCGAAGATGTGATCAACGAGATGAACAAGGCGCGTGTCCGCGGACGTGGCGGCGCGGGGTTCCCGCTGGCCATGAAATGGAGTTTCTGCCGCAAGGCCGAGGGCGAGGCGCACTACGTTGTGTGCAACGGCGACGAGGGCGAGCCCGGCACGTTTAAGGACCGCGTGATCCTGACGGAATGCCCGGACCTGATGTTCGAAGGGATGACGATCGCCGGGTATGCCGTTGGCGCAAAGCAGGGGTTTTTCTACCTGCGCGGCGAATACGAATACCTGCTGCCCTATCTGGAGCAGGTGCTGGCGAAACGCCGCCGCATGGGTCTGCTGGGCGAGAACGTGTGTGGCGCGGAAGGGTTTGATTTTGACATCCGCATTCAGATGGGCGCCGGCGCCTACATCTGCGGCGAGGAATCGGCGCTCATCGAGTCGCTGGAAGGAAAACGCGGCGCTCCGCGCGACAGACCCCCGTTCCCGGTGCAGAAGGGCTACCTCGATCGGCCTACCAGCGTGAACAACGTCGAGACCCTCTGCTGCGCCGCGCGCATCATGGAACACGGCGCGGAGTGGTTCTCTTCGATGGGGACGAAGGATTCGACGGGCACCAAGCTGCTGAGCATCTCCGGCGATTGCCAGGCGCCCGGCGTGTACGAAGTCGAGTATGGCATTACCGTCGAGAAGGTGCTGGAGATGGTCGGCGCGACGGATGCGCAGGCCGTTCAGATCGGCGGGCCCTCGGGCCAGTGCATCGCGCCCAAGGATTTCGGGCGGAGCATCTGTTTCGAAGACCTGCCCACCGGCGGCTCCACCATCATCTTCGGGAAGGACCGCGACCTGCTCGCCTGCATGGAAAGCTTTCTGGAGTTCTTTGTCGAAGAATCGTGCGGCTGGTGTGCGCCCTGCCGCGCCGGCACGACCTTCCTCAAGATGCAATTCGAGAAGCTGCTTCAGGGTCGAGGCACCCGGGAGGACCTCAAGAAACTCGAAGAAACCGCCAACACGGTGAAATTCATGAGCCGTTGCGGACTTGGCCAGACCGCGCCCAATCCCGTGCTGACCACGTTGCGCAATTTCCCGGCCCTGTATGAGGCCCGGATTCAGCCGGACGACTTCATCCCGGCGTTCGATCTCAAGGAAGCCCTCAAAGAAGCTTGCTCCATTACCGGGCAGAAACCGCACGACGTGGAGGTGTAATTCGGATGAGCAAAAACACGGTCAATATCATCATTGACGGCGTCGAAATAGAGGCGCAGGAAGGGCAGACCATCCTGCAGGCCGCCGACGATGCCGGGGTTTACATTCCGCGCCTCTGCTACCTGAAAGGTCTGATCCCCGGCGGGCACTGCCGCGTCTGCACCGTGAAGGTCAACGGCCGCCCGGCCAGTTCCTGCACATTTCCCGTGAGCGAAGGCCTGGTCATCGAGAACGACACGGAAGAGCTGACCACGCTGCGCCGCACCGTGGTCGAGATGCTGTTCGCCGAAGGCAACCACGTGTGCCCGGCGTGCGAGGCCAGCGGCAACTGCGAGTTGCAGGCAATGGCCTATCGCCTCGGCATGCTCGCGGTGACGCTGCCTTTCCTTCGCAAACCGCGCGAGCTCGACGCGACCCATCCGGACGTGTTCATCGATCGGGACCGCTGCATTCTTTGCGGCCGCTGTGCCCGGGCCTCCGAGGCCGAAGGCAAGCGCGTGTTTGGTTTTGAAGGCCGCGGCATCAACAAGCGCATCGCGGTGGATGGCGAGCACGGCCTGAAAGAGACCGATCTGAAGGCCGCCGACCGGGCCGCCCGGGCGTGCCCGACGGGATGTCTCCGGCTCAAACGCATCGGATGGAAAGTGCCGGTGGGCCAGCGGCAGTACGACACGACCCCCATCGGGAGCGACATTGAGCAAAAGCAGCCGGTAGGCTGAACGATTCAGGAAAGGGTAGACACCATGGCGAAGCCACTCGTAGCGACCGCCCCCTTCACGGGCTGTTTCGGCTGTCATATGTCTTTGCTGGACATCGATGAGCGGATACTCGACCTGGTCGAGTTGGTGGAGTTCGACAAGTCGCCCATCAACGACATCAAGACGTTTACGCGTCCGGTGGATGTCGGCCTCCTGGAAGGGGGTATCAGCAACGACGAGAATTACGAACAATTAAAGCTGTTTCGCAAGCACTGCAAGATTCTCATCTCGGTGGGGCAGTGCGCCATTACCGGCGGCGTGCCGGCCTGCCGGAACACCGTGCCCCTGAAGGAGTGCCTCGAGGAGGCGTATCTGAACGGGCCGACGGTCGTCGATGGAGGGGTGCTTCCCAACGACCCCGATATTCCGATCCTGCTGGACAAGGTGTATCCTTGCCACGAGGTCGTGAAGATAGACTATTTCCTGCCCGGGTGCCCGCCCTCGGCGGATACCCTCTGGGCGGCGCTCACGGCGCTGCTCACCGGGAAAGATGTGGGGCTGCCGTACGAACTGATTAAATACGACTGAGCGCCGTGGAGGCACACACTATGGCAAAGACCGCAAAGAACGGAAAACGAAAGATCGTCATCAATCCGGTGACCCGCGTCGAAGGGCATGGCAAGGTCACCATCGTGATGGACGAGAATAACAACGTCGAACAGGCCCGGTTCCATATCATCGAGTTCCGCGGCTTCGAGCGTTTCGTCCAGGGCCGGTTCTATTGGGAAGCCCCGGTCATGGTGCAGCGTCTGTGCGGCATCTGCCCGGTGAGCCACCACCTGGCCGGCGCCAAAGCGACCGACATGATTGTCGGTGTGGACAAGATCCCCGTCACGGCCGAGAAGATGCGCCGCCTGATGCATTACGGGCAGACCTACCAGTCGCACGCCCTGCATTTCTTCCATCTCGCGTCTCCGGACCTGCTGTTCGGGTTTGATGCGCCGGTCGAGAAGCGCAACGTGATCGGCGTGATCGAGGCCCATCCCGAGGTCGCCAAGAAGGCCGTGCTGATGCGCAAGTTCGGCCAGGAAGTCATCAAGGCGACCGGCGGTAAGAAGGTGCATCCCACGGGCGCGATTCCCGGCGGCATCAACAAAAACCTCTCGCTCGAAGAGCGCGACGCCCTCAAGAAGGACGCCGACACCATGGTCGAGTGGGCCGTGGAAGCGCTCGAACTCTGCAAGAAGATCACGAAGGGCAATCTCGAGTTCCTGCTCAATTTCGGGAGTTTCGAGTCGAACCACGTATCCATCGTGCGCGAAGACGGCTGCATGGACCTGTACGACGGCAAACTGCGCGCCATCGACGCCCAGGGCAAGAAGATCTTCGACATGATCGAGCCGCTGGAATACGCCGACTACCTCGGCGAGGAAGTGCGGCCCTGGAGCTACATGAAGTTCCCGCACATCCGCTCGCTCGGCAAGGAAAAGGGCTGGTACCGCGTCGGACCGCTCTCCCGCGTCAATTGCTGCGATTTCATCGACACCGAGCTCGCCGAAAAGGCCCGCCAGGAGTTCATGGCGCTCACGAACGGCAAACCCGTGCACGCGAGCATGGCCTACCACTGGGCGCGCGTGATCGAACTGCTGCATGCGGCCGAGAAGATCCGCGAACTGCTCGATGACCCGGACCTGCAGGGCACGGAACTCGTCGCCCAGGGGACGAAACGCGAGAAGGGCGTCGCCTGGATCGAAGCCCCGCGCGGCACGCTGTTCCACCACTACGAAATCAACACCGAGACGGACCAGATCACGCTCGCCAACCTGATCGTCTCGACGACCAGCAACAACGAGCCCATGAACCGGGCGGTGCAGGTCATCGCCGACCAGCATCTCAAAGGTAAAGGCGAAAGCGAAATCACGGAGGGCCTGTTGAACCACATCGAGGTGGGCATCCGGGCGTATGACCCGTGCCTGAGCTGCGCCACCCACGCCCTGGGCAAGATGCGGCTGCACGTGGAACTGGTGGACGCGGCGGGCCATCTGCTCGACGAGAAATTCCGCGGGTGAACGCTCGGCGTGTGCTCATCCTGGGGTACGGTAACCCGGGGCGGCAGGACGACGGGCTGGGCCCGGCGATTGCCGGAGCCGTAGCGGCGTGGGGGCTGCCGAACGTTACGACGGACGACCCCTATCAGTTGAATATCGAGGACGCGGCCGCGCTGGCCGAGCACGAGCTGGTGGTGTTCGTTGATGCCAGTATGGACGCGCCGGAACCGTACGCGCTCAAGCGCATCGCCCCTGCGGCGGCGATCACGTTCACGAGCCACAGCGTCTCGCCGGAGTCGGTGCTGGCCTTGTGCGCGGATCATTTTCACGCGACGCCCGAGGCGTATGTGCTGGCTGTGCGCGGGTACGCGTTTGAGTTCGAAGAGGGCCTCACACCGCAGGCCCGCGACAATATGACCAGTGCGTTGGCGTGCGTCCAGGCCCTGATACGGCCGTGTAAGGAGACTAGCATGGACAGCAAGAAGACGGTTCTCACCATTGACGACGACCCGGATATTCGCGCGACGCTGCGCATCGTCCTCGAGGCCGAAGGTTTCTCCGTGGGCGAGGCGTCGAACGGCGAGGAAGGCCTGAAAGCCATCGAACGCGTGAAGCCGGATGCCATCATCGTTGACCTCATGATGGAGAACGTGGATTCGGGCAGCACGGTAGCCCAGAAACTCAAGGAAAGCGGCTACAAGGGTCCGGTCTACATGCTGAGTTCGGCGGGCGACACCGTGCGGTACAATCTGGACGCCCGCGAGCTGGGGCTGGCCGGCATTTTCCAGAAGCCCATCGATCCCAAGACGCTCGTGGCCACACTGAAAGCCAAGCTCAAGGTCTGACCTCACGGTTAAGGACGGAATGAAACGGCCGCGCGCCGGGTAGCGGAGCTGCTCCGATGCCCGGCGCGTTCCTCATTTAACGCGCCCTGGCGCGCAAGACGTCCCGCAGATGCAGCCCGGTATACGACGCGGCACAGGCCGCGACCGTCTCGGGCTCGCCCGCTGCGACGACTTCGCCGCCTTTGTCGCCGCCTTCGGGGCCGAGGTCGATGATCCAGTC
>DDYW01000190.1 GCA_002348185.1 Candidatus Hydrogenedentes bacterium UBA2224
TCTGCCGTCCCTACGGGACTTGTGATTTGAGGGAAGCGGAGGTTCCCACCAATGAAGTGGTGGGCTATTGTCTGGCGTCCCTGCGGGACTTGGAGCCCCGCGGGCTGGGCTGGTATGTCATCGCGCCTTCGGCGCGCCGGAAGGCGGATTGGTCTCTTGTTTCACCACGTGGATGAGTCGACAAGAGCTCCAGCGCCTGACGGCGCGAGCGTCTGAGCAATCTGCCTTCGTGATGGCCGGATTGAGGTCCCCGGAGAACAGCGCCGGTAAAAGGCCCATTCCCGGGGCGCGTACTCTGCCGTTGCGGACAACGTGATTCAGACGCGGCGCAGCGCGGGAAAGTTGAAGCTCCGGGGGAATTTTCGCATAATGACTCCTGTGGACATTCCACGGACAGCAGTCGTGTCACCTGCCTTGTTGTTCGTACAAAGGCCGTAGAACGCCGTCGCTTTCACAGGAGTCTCATTACCATGATTTGTGTGTACCCGCGAAGCCGGTTCGCCGTGGCCGTCCTGACGGGCCTCATGATGGCCAGCGGGGTCTGGGCCGACTGGTGGCAGTTTCAGGGCCCCACCCGCAACGGGGCGTCGCCCGAGTCGGGTCTGATGCGGTCGTGGCCCGAAGGCGGTCCGCTGGAAGTCTGGTCGTTTCCGCTGGGCGAGGGTTACGCCGGGCCGGTGGTGCGCGACGGGGATGTTTACATCCTGGATCGTGTAGATGAACGACAGGACGTGCTTCGGTGCCTGGATCTGGCGACTGGCGCGGAACTCTGGAACTACGCGTACGACGCTCCGGGGAGCGTGGGACACAGCGGTTCCCGCACGCCGCCGACGGTGACGGAAACGCACGTGTATTCGGTCGGGATGCTGGGCGATTTCCTGTGTGTGGACCGGAAAACGCACCAGCCAGTATGGCGCAAGAACATTCTGTCCGATTTCGGGAACGGGCCGTCGAGCTGGGGCGTTTCGCAGGCGCCGAGTTTGTGGCGCGACCTGGTGATTGTCGCGCCGCAGGCCGACGACGCGTTTGTCGCGGCGTACCAGCGGGAGACGGGGGCACTGGTGTGGCAGAGTGCCGGGCTGGGCAAGGTGGGCTACGTGACTCCGGTGGTGGCCACACTGGCGGGCGTGGAGCAGGCGGTCATGGTCGCGGCGTACGGGAAGACCGCGGGCATCTCCCTCGAAGATGGGAGTATCCTGTGGTCCTATGACGGATTTCAATGTCAGATTCCGATTCCCTACCCGACGCCGTTGCCCGGCGACCGGCTGTTTATCACGGGGGGCTACGATGCCGGTTCCGCGATGATCCAGATCGCGCGCGAAGGCGATGCCTTCAATGTGACGGAGCTTTTCAGGACGGACGAGTGCGGCAGCCAGATTCATCAGCCCCTTTTCTACGAGGGGCACCTGTACGTCAACAGCAACACGAACTCGCGGACGGACGGCATGCTCTGCATGACTTTGGACGGGCAGATCAAATGGCGCACGCGCGATTCGCGCGACTTGCCCAAGTTTGAACGCGGCAACCTTCTCCTGGCCGACGGTATGATCATCGCTCTTGATGGCAAGACCGGCATACTTCATCTGATCGAGCCTTCTCCCGAGGGGTACAAGGAACTGGCTCGCGCCAAGATCTTTGATGGAAACAAAATGTGGTCGCCGATGGCCCTGTCGCGGGGGCGGCTGTTGCTGCGCGACCAGGAAACGCTGAAATGTCTCGACCTGAAAAACCCGTAAGAAGGGTGTGCCGGGTTCCGGCCTGGTACGGGTGAGCGAATGAAGGACTCAACGGCAAGCCGTGTGTTCGCGGTTATCGCGGCGGCCGTGACGGCTGCCGCCGCGCTCGTTGCGCTACAGCAGTGGCTCGCCTGTCGTCCCCCCCACGACATCGTGGTCAATCTTTCCGGACGCGACGGACGTCCCGAGGGCGGGGCGTCCGCGGACATTGCGACCGACCTCTCTGGAACGCATCAGGAATTCGGCGGTGCAGCCGCGTCGTTGCCGGGCGCCTGGGCCCGGTTTCGCGGCCCCGATTTCGACAACATCTGCAAAGAGGGTTACCGCCTGGCCGAGGCCTTTCGTGATGGCGGTCCGGAAATCCTGTGGTCGGTTGAGCTAGGGGAAGGGCATGCGGCGCCCGCCGTCCTGAACGGGCGGGTCTACGTACTGGACTACGACGAGTCCGCCCGTGCGGATGCCGTTCGGTGCTTTTCGCTCGAGGACGGTCAGGAAATCTGGCGGCATTCGTATCCGGTGAACATCAAGCGGAACCACGGCTTGTCGCGCACGATTCCCGCGGTAACGGACGAATTTGTCGTCACCATCGGGCCGCGGTGCCATGTCGTGTGTCTTGACGCGACGAGCGGGGCATTTCGATGGGGCGTCTCGATGCAGGAGGAATACGGCAGCACCGAACCGCTCTGGTACACGGGGCAGTGTCCGCTTATTGACAACGGGCTGGCCATTCTCGCCCCCGCGGGCCCGGACGTCCTGATGACCGCGCGCGCGTGTGCCACGGGCGAGCCCGTCTGGCAGACGCCGAATCCCCGGGGCTGGAACATGTCGCATTCGTCGATCATGCCCATGGTGTTCGAGGGGACGCGCATGTTTGTGTATTGTGCCGTCGGGGGAATTGTGGGCATCGCCGCGGATGGTCCGGACGCGGGGCGGATACTCTGGGAGCAGCCCTGGTCGGCCAACGTGGTGGCGCCATCGCCGGTGCCGCTGGGCGATGGCCGGGTGTTCTGCACGGCGGGTTATGGTAACGGCAGCCTGATGGTGCAGGTGCGCAAGGCAGGCGATGGGTTCCGGGCGGAGACCGTGTTCGAGCGGGGTCCGGCGGAATGGCTGGCCTGTGAGCAGCAGTCTCCCATCTATTATGACGGTTTGCTTCATGCTATCATGCCGAAAGACGCGGGCGCCCTGCGCGGTCAATTCGTCTGCTACGACCCGGACGGGTCTCTTGTGTGGTCCAGCGGTCCGGCCAACCGGTTCGGGTTGGGGCCGTTCATCCTGGCGGACGGGAAATTCTACGTACTCAGCGATGACGGCGTGCTGACCGTGCTCGAGCAGAACCGCGAACAGTACGTTGCCCTCGCCCAGGCGCGTATTCTGGATGGGCAGGATGCCTGGGGGCCGATTGCGATCGCAGGTACCCGGATGCTGTTGCGGGACTCGACGCGGATGGTGTGTATCGATGTGAGCGCGGCGCCAGGGGAGAGCGTGAGCCAGTGAGTGACGAAAACCATCGCTTGATTCCCCTGTGGATGTGGGTGGCTGTCGCCTGTGCGGCGGTTGGCGCGGCCGTGTGGCTCGCGTTGAACAGCCGGCGCCCGGACCCGCCGGAATCGTTTCGATACGATGTCGGCGAATTCGAGCAGGTCGAGCCCGAGCGGGTGATTGCCATTGAACTCGCGCCGATCACCCCCGGCATCCCCGGGTTGCGCGCGCTCGCGGCCACGCCGGATGGCGCCCTTCTCGTCGCGGGGGAAAAAACGCTTCTGGTCTGCGGACTGGACGGTGTGGAACGCGTGCGCTACGCCCTTTCAACAACGCCGGAATGCGTGGCCGCCGCGCCCAACGGCAGGATTCTTCTTGGGACGGTAAACCACGTGGAAGTGCGTGATCCCGCGGGGAAGCCGGAACACTCCTGGGCGGTCCCGGGGGAGCGTGCGCACCTCACCTCTATCGCGGCGGACGAAAGCAGCGTCTATGTGGCGGACGCCGGAAACCGCGTGGTGCTGCGCTTTGATTATGGCGGCGAGCTGCAGACTCGAATTGGAGAGAAGGACGCGGCCCGGGACATTCCCGGTTTGATCGTGCCCAGCCCGTGTTTTGATGTTGCGTTCGACAACACCGGCGCGTTCTGGGCGGTCAATCCCGGCCGGCACGGTCTCGAACAGTACCGGCCGAGCGGCGAACTGGTTTCCGCGTGGTACCGTCCCTCCATGGCGCCTGACGGTTTCTGCGGGTGCTGCAACCCTGCCCACATGGCCTTTTGTTCGGACGGCGCGCTGGTCACCGCCGAAAAGGGCCTGGTCCGGGTGAAACTGTATTCGGTGGATCAGAAACTGCTGGGGTTCATTGCGGGTCCGGCCGCGTTTCGCGCGACGCCGGGCGGGCCGTTCTCCCCGGAACTGGACATGCCGGTGCTTGACCTGGCCGTCGATGCGCAAGACCGGATACTGGTGATCGACGGCCGGGCGAACGCCGTGCGCGTATTTCAAGTGAAGGAGCCGCACTGACATGGATATGCCAAACGTGGAGCGCCGCGAATTCTTCGCGGGTTTTGCCCGGGCATGCCTGCTGGGTGGTCTCGGCGTGACGGGCGCGCTGCTGGTGTGGCGCCGCTGGAAGGCCGGCGCCTGCGCGGATGTGCGGACCTGCCGCGCATGCCCGCTCCATACGGCGTGTCCGGGCGGGCAGCGTCGCGCGGAGGGTCGGCCATGAGCGCGGGGAACACGGTCCGGCGGCGGGACTTCCTGCGCGCCGCGGCGGCGTTGGGGGTGGGCGGCGCCGTCTGGAAAGCCGCGGCGCCGGCGGCGGGCGCGACGGTGTGGCAGCTCGATCCGCAGAAATGCGTGCAGTGCGGCCGCTGCGCGACCGAGTGCGTGCTGAGTCCGTCGGCGGTAAAATGCGTGCACTCGTATCAGATCTGCGGCTATTGCGATCTCTGCGGCGGCTATCTTCAACCCAGCGCCAGGGACCGCGATACCGGCGCGGAAAACGAGCTGTGCCCGGTGTCCGCCATCAAACGGACCTATATCGAGGACCCGTTCTTCCAATACACCATTGACGAGGCGCTGTGCGTAGGGTGCGGCAAGTGCGTGAAGGGTTGCGCGCTTTTCGGGAACGGCTCGCTTTATCTTCAGGTCAAACAGGATCTCTGCGTGCACTGCAACGAGTGTGCGATCGCCAAGGCGTGTCCCGGGGACGCCTACCGGCGGATTCCGGCCGAGCAGGCCTATCTTCTGAAGACGCGGCCGGAGGGAGGGAACGGACAGGAATGAAGCTCCTGAAGATCCTCCCCCTTGTTTTTGCCGCCGTGGTGGCCGTTGGCGGGCTTGCGTGGGCGGAATTCCGGTTTCCCATGCCGGAATTCGAGTCGGGGTATGAGTATCCCGAGATGCACACGCCTTTCCCCGGCCGCACCAACGACCTGTGGGACGTCGTCCTGCTGGCTGCCGCGCTCGGGCTGGCCGCGTGGTTTGTGCTGAAACGGCGGTCCCGTCCGGCGGTGTTGGGGCTCACGATCTGCTCGCTGGCGTATTTTGGATTCTGGCGGGAAGGCTGCGTCTGTCCAGTCGGGTCGATCCAGAACGTCACGGAGGGCATTCTCGGCCTGGAGGTGGTTCCTGTTGCCGTGCTGTGCTTTTTCCTGCTGCCGCTGATTTTCGCCCTGTTCTTTGGCCGCGTGTTCTGTGCGGCGGTATGCCCGCTGGGGGCGCTTCAGGAGGTGGTGGCCGTGCGTCCGGTTGTCCTACCTCGGGCCGTGGACCGGGTTCTGGGGCTTGTCCCATATCTTTATCTTGGGCTGACGATTCTTGCGGTCGCCACGGGGTCGGGATACCTGATTTGTCAGTACGACCCCTTCGTTGGATTCTTCCGGCTTGGGGCAAGTCTGAATATGTTTCTGGCGGGTGGAGTGCTGCTGGTGACGGGTCTGTTCATTGGCCGGCCCTACTGCCGGTTTTTGTGCCCGTACGGGGTACTTCTGGGCTGGATGAGCCGGTTTTCGAAGTGGCATGCGAGCATCACACCGCGGGAGTGCATTCAATGCCGCCTGTGCGAGGACGCGTGCCCTTACGGGGCGATCAATGTCCCCACGCCGGACAAGGCGCCCCTCACTGCGAAGGAAGGCGCTCGCAAGCTGGGCGTGATGCTTGCGCTGGCGCCGCTGATCGTTGCGCTGGGCGGGCTGACGGGGCTGTTGTCCCACACGATGCTCGCACGCATTCACCCGACAGTTCAGCTTGCGCAGCGCATCGCGGGCGAAGAGGCGGGTCTGTATGAGGGCATGACCATCGAAAGCGAGGCGTTTCGGGCGGGCGCTCAAACCAGGGAAGAACTCTACGCGGAGGCGCATGCGGTTCGGGCGGATTTCAAGTGGAAGTCCGCGCTGTTTGGCGCGTTCCTGGGGCTGGTGGTTGCCGTGATGCTGGCGGGCCTGTCGATGGCCGGCCGGCGCGACGATTACGAGACCGATCGGCAGGCCTGTGTCAGTTGCACGCGTTGTTTTCCGTATTGCCCCGTTGAGAAGGATGACGTAGCCGTTGCAGAACAAAAGACCTGAATTCGTGCCAGACCAGGCGAAATGGCGCATCGCGTCGGCCGTAGCGGCGGTGGCGGGGCTGTTCACGCTTGTTCTGGCGTCTTTGCTCATCATCAACTATCTGCAAATCCGGGCGGCGGACCCGCTGGACCACCCGGAACTGTTGAAACTGCGGGAGCAACTGGCGGCGTCGTCCGAAAACGACGAGGCGCTGGTGGAGCAGATTCGCACGCTGGATCTTCTGGTGCGCAAGGCGTTTTTCACCAGCCAGGCGCAGTTGCGAGTGGGCGGCCGATTGCTGCTGGCGGGGGCCGTTGTGTTTCTGGTAGCGTTTCGCCTGGCCGCGCGGTGGAATCCCAAAGCGCCGTCTCCCGGGGGCGCTCCCGACCGCCTGGGGTACTGGCGTGTTCTCGCGCAGTCGCGGGAACTGATCACCGGAGTGGCCATTGTGCTCGTTCTGGTGACGCTGACCGCGGCGTATATGACCCCGCTGGGCATCCCTGCTCCGGGCGTGGCCGATGAGTCTACGGAGGGTACGGCAGAGACGGACACGGTTCCCGGCGGAGCGGCAGCCAGGGTTCCCACATGGGAGGATATGCTGAGCCAGTGGCCGTCGTTCCGCGGGCCCGGGGGGTATGGTGTGGCCCATTTCACCACGGCGCCGGTGAAGTGGGACCTACAGGCGGGCGAGGGCATCCGGTGGAACGTGGAAGCGCCGCAAGGCAGCTTCAACTCCCCTGTGGTGTGGGGCAGCCGGCTGTTCCTCAGCGGGGCTACTGAAGCGTTGCGCGAAATCTACTGTTATGACACCGAAACGGGGGCGTTGCTGTGGCGGCAGGCGCTGCCTGCGTTTGCCGGCACGCCGGAGACGCCGCCGAAGGTCTCCGAAGATACCGGTTATGCCGCGCCGACCATGGCCGTGCACGGGGACCGCGCATTTGCGATCTATGCCACGGCCGATATCGCGTGTTTTGATTTTGAGGGCCGCCTGGTCTGGGGCCGCAATCTCGGCGTTCCGGAGAATCATTACGGGCATGCGTCGTCGCTGATTGCGTTCGGCGATAAGGTCTATGTGCAGCTCGACGACAGCAAACAGCCCCGCCTGCTCGCCCTCGATGCGGCGACGGGCGACGAGGTCTGGGCGGCCGGGCGCAAGAAGATCTCCTGGGCCTCTCCCGCGTGCGCGCCGACGCCGTTCGGATTCCAATTGCTCCTCGCGTCTGAACTCGATGTGGACGGCTACGACCCGGAAACGGGGACGCTTTTGTGGACGCAGGAGGGACTGGACGGCGAGGTGGCGCCTTCTCCGACGATATCCGGCGACGTGGTGTTTGTGGGGAACGAATACGCCATGGCGACGGCGGTCCGGCTGTCGGGCTCGAACGAGGCCGTGCACTCTGAAATCATCTGGCAGTGGGAGGAAAGCCTGCCGGAAGTGGCCAGCCCCACGAGCAGCGACGACCACTTCTACATCGCGACTTCGCTGGGCGAGATCGTCTGCCTGGACAAGAACACCGGCGAGGAGGTCTGGCTCCACGAATTCGAGCAGGGATTCTATTCGTCTCCGATCCGGGTGGGCGACCGCATCTATGTTGCGGATCTGAAAGGGACGATGCAGATTTTCGGAACGGGCCGGGAATTCGAACTGATCGCCGCGCTCGATTTGGGTGAACCCGCGTACGCAACCCCGGCCTATCTCGACGGACGCCTGTACGTCCGTACTGAAGGCCGTCTCATGTGCATTGAAACCGATGCCGCGCACTGAATTCAGCATAGACGATGTAGACCGGCTGGTGGCGGAAACCGGTCACGGCAAGGAGGCCGTGATACCGATACTTCACGCGCTTCAGGACCGGTACCGCTACCTTCCCGACGCCGCGCTCGCGCGGGTCTGCGAGATCACCGAGATTACGCCGGCGACCATCGAGGGCGTCGCGACGTTCTTCACCCGGTTTCGGCGGCGGCCGATGGGGGAACATGCGATCCGGGTCTGCGACGGGACGGCGTGCCACGTCAAGGGGGCCCCTGCGGTGTTCGACGCGTTCACTAAGGCGCTTGACCTGGGCTCCGGCGAGGACACGGACAAGCAGGGGCAATTCACCGTGCAGCGCGTGGCCTGTCTCGGCTGCTGCACGCTCGCGCCCGCGGTGCAGATCGATCACGTAACCTACGGGCATGTGCAGCCGGAGAAGGTCTCAGATCTGCTGGAGGATTTTCTGGCGAGCGAAGCCGACCGGAAGGCGCGCCCGCTCAAACACTATGCCGAAGATGCGGCGGGCGCGGGCGAGATCCGGGTTGGCCTGGGTTCCTGCTGCATCGCGGGGGGGAGCGACAAGGTCCGCGTTGCCCTGGAAGACGTACTGCAGACGGTTGACGCATCGGTTCGCGTCAAACGGGTAAGCTGCGTGGGCATGTGCCACCAGACCCCCCTGCTGGAGGTGCGTCTGCCGGGCCGGCCGCCCAGCCTCTATGCGAAGGTGCAGGCCGAAGACGTGGGTGAAATCGTGCGCCGGCACTTTGCGCCGCGCACGCGCAGTGTCCGCGTCCGCACCGGTATCGGCCACTGGCTGGAACGCCTCTATACGGGGGATCACCGCGACGTGCTCGAGCGGCACGGCATCGACGTGCGCGACCGCCCCGTCGCGGCTTTCCTGAGCAAACAGCAACGGCTGGCTACGGAATACTGCGGCGAAATCGATCCCGTCGATCTCGACGAATACCTGCGCTTGAGAGGATTCGAAGCGCTTGCCCGATGCCTGCCGGGATCGGCCCATACCGGCGGGCCGTCGTGTGCGCGCCTGGATTCGGAGGCCATCATCGGCGAGCTTCGCGCGAGCGGACTTCGCGGCAGGGGCGGCGCGGGGTTCCCGACGGCGCGGAAATGGGACGCCGTGCGGGGAGCCGCGGGCGAACGCAAATACGTGATCTGCAATGGCGACGAAGGGGACCCCGGCGCGTTCATGGACCGCATGATCCTGGAGTCGTACCCGTTCCGGGTCATTGAGGGGATGATTATCGGGTCGCTTGCCGTCGGCGCGCACGAGGGATTCCTGTACATCCGCGCGGAGTACCCGCTGGCCATCGCGCGGATCGAGGAAGCGCTTCGCATCGCTGAGGCGGCGGGATATCTTGGCGACGACATCCGCGGCAGCGGCCATGCCTTCCGGTTGCGCGTCGTCGAAGGCGCGGGCGCGTTTGTCTGCGGCGAGGAGACGGCCCTGCTGGCGGCAATGGAAGGGCGCCGGGCGACGCCGAACATCCGGCCGCCCTACCCGGCGCTGGAAGGTCTGCACGGTTGCCCTACGCTGGTGAATAACACGGAGACCTTCGCGCTGGTGCCGTGGATTCTGCGGCACGGCGCGGCGGCCTTCGCGGCCTTTGGCACCGCGCACAGCCGGGGCACCAAGGTGTTCTCGCTGGCCGGCAAGGTGAACCGGGGCGGCCTCATCGAGGTGCCAATGGGCACCTCGATTCGCGAGATCGTGGAAGACATCGGCGGAGGTGTCCAGGGCGGAAAGCAGTTCAAGGCCGTGCAGGTGGGCGGCCCCTCGGGAGGGTGCATTCCCGCCGCGCTGATCGACACCCCGGTGGATTATGAGGCGCTGACGGCGGCGGGCGCCATGATGGGGTCCGGGGGACTGGTGGTTCTCGACGAGAGCGACTGCATGGTCGAGATGACGCGGTATTTCCTGTCATTCACGCAACTGGAGTCTTGCGGAAAATGTACGCCGTGCCGGGTGGGCACGAAGCGCATGCTCGAGATTGTCGAACGCCTGTGCGAGGGGAAGGCCGAGCCGGTGGATCTGGCCGAACTGGAGACGCTGGCTCGCGTTGTCAAAGAGAATAGTCTGTGCGGGCTGGGCAAGACCGCCCCGAACCCCGTCCTGACCACGATGCGGTATTTCCGGGAGGAGTTCGAGGCGCACGCGGAGGGGCGGTGTCCGGCGGGCAGGTGCAAGAGCCTGATCACCTATTCGATCACCGGGGATTGCATCGGGTGCACCAAATGCGCGGTCAACTGCCCCTCGGGCGCCATCGCGTTCCGGCCCTACGAACAACACGAGATCGACCCGGCCGTGTGTACCCGGTGCAACGGGTGTTTTGAGATCTGTCCGGTCGACGCTGTCAAGGTGGAATGAACAGATGCCGCGATTACGCATAGACGGAAACAGCGTGGACGTCCCGGTGGAGGCGACGGTTCTGGAGGCGGCCGCCCTCGCCGGGATTGACATTCCCGCGCTGTGCCATGTGCCCGGTCTGCGCCCGCAGACCTCGTGCATGCTTTGTGTGGTCGAGGACAAGCGATCCGGCAAGACCTTTCCGTCCTGCTCGACCCGGGCCGAGGACGGGATGATCATTGAGACTGGCACCGAGGCGCTTCGTGCTGCACGGAAGGAAGTTCTTCAACTGCTCCTGAGCGAGCATGTGGGCGATTGCGAGGCGCCCTGCCGGCGTATTTGCCCCGCGGCGCTCGAAGTGCCCCTGATGATGCGCACGGTGGCCGCGGGCGATCGGGATGCCGCGGCCCGGCTGGCGCAGGCGGCGCTTATCCTGCCTGAAACCCTGGGCTGGGTGTGCAATGCGCCGTGTGAACGCGGGTGCCATCGGGGGAGTTTCGACGAGCCCTTGCTCATCAAGGAAATGCACCGGCGCCTGGCGCACGAGGTCCCGAGCGCGCGCGGCATTGCGTTCGCGGCGGGCCCGTCCAGCGGGAAATGTGTGGCCATTGTGGGTGGCGGCGTGGCCGGGCTGGCGGCGGCCTGGACGCTCGCCCTGCGGGGGCACGCATGCACGCTGTATGAACGCGAGGCGCGTTGCGGCGGGCCCTTGCGTGACCTCAACGAGGCCGAGCTGCCCCGCGCGGTGTTTGACGCCGAAGTACAGAACATCATCGGGCTGGGCGTTGACTTGCGCACCGGATGTACCGTTGGCCGCGACGTCGCCATGGAGGAATTGCTGGGGACCTTCGATGCGGTGCTTCTCGCCTGCCAGGACGATACCCTGGAAGACGCGGAAGACGAGGAACACGTATTCACGGCGATCGAGTTTCCGATGGCGGTGAATGCGGTTGCCGAGGGGAAGGGCGTGGCGGACGAGGTGGATCGCTTTCTGCGCGGCCTGCCGTCCGTGCCGCGCCGGAAGCCGTTTGATTGCCGCCTGGTCGAGGTGCGGGAACCTGAGAAGGCCGCGTTTGCGGCGCATCGCATGGACCCCGCTACGCATGGACGGGGGCGTGAGCGCGATGCCATCGAGGCCGAGGCGAGGCGCTGCCTGCACTGCGACTGCCTGAAACTGGAGTCCTGCAAGCTCCGGCAATATGCGACGGAATACGGCGCAAATCAGTTTGCCTACCGGGACGTGAACCGCCCGTCGATCGAGACGGCGCTGGTCGCCGGTTCCGTGGTATTTGAACCGGGAAAATGCATTCGCTGCGGTCTCTGCGTTGAAATCACGGCGGTTCGGGGAGAGCCCTGGGGGATGGCGTTTGTGCAGCGCGGGTTTGACGCGCGGGTTCGGCCGGCGTTAGGGCATTCGCTGGAGGACGCGTTAACAAAGACCGCGCGGGAATGTGTCGAGGCGTGTCCTACGGCGGCCTTTGCGTGGCGTGACCGTGAGGAGCGGGAGTCATGAAAGTTGTACAACTGATTCCGGGCACCGGCGGGACGTTCTACTGCCAGAACTGCATGCGCGACGGCGCGTTGATGCGCGCCTTGCGCGGGCGCGGGGTCGACGTGACGCTCGTGCCGATGTACTTGCCGCTGACGGTGGACGCGGAAGGCCTGGAGAAGCACGCGCCGGTGTTTTTCGGCGGTATCAACGTGTATTTGCAGCAGAAGTTCAGCCTGTTCCGCAGGACGCCGCGCTGGTTGGACCGGTTTTTCGACTCCCGCTGGATGCTGAAACAGGCGGCGGCGCGCGAAGGCTCGACCAGCGCCGCGGCCTTGGGTCCGATGACGCTTTCCATGCTGCAGGGGCGTCTCGGAAACCAGCGGAAGGAAATCGAACGGCTGACGGCATGGCTCAAGGGCCACGAGAAGCCGGACCTGATCCACGCGTCGAATTCGCTGCTTCTCGGGGTCGCGACGGAGTTGAAGCGCGCGTTAAAGGTCCCGTTGGTGTGCACGCTCCAGGACGAGCACACGTGGCTGGACGTCATTCCCGAACCGCACGGTACTCAATGTTGGAAGACCATGTCGGAGCGGGGCCGCGAAGTCGACGCGTTTATTGCGGTGAGCGACTGGTACGCCGGGGTGATGGCCGGCCGCATGGGCATCCCGCGCGAGCGGCTGGCCGTGGCGCCGGTGGGCATCGAATTCGACGATATGGAACCCGTGCCCGCGCCCGCGGAGCCGCCCGCGATCGGGTATCTCTCCCGCATGAGCGAAAGTCTGGGTCTTGGAACGCTGGTGGACGCGTTTATCGAATTGAAAGAAGCGGGGACTATTCCCAACCTCAAGCTGCGCGTTACGGGGGGGCAGACCGCGGAAGACGCCCGTTTTCTCGAGGGGGTTGAGTCCACATTGCGGCGCCGGAATCTGCAGGACGACGTCGAGTTCGTTGCGCATTTCGACCGGGCGTCGCGCCATGCGTTCCTGCGTTCGCTGTCGGTGGTGTCGGTGCCGGTTCCGGGCGGCGAGGCGTTCGGCACGTTCATGATTGAGGCGCTGGCATGCGGGGTCCCCGTTGTGCAGCCGGCCGAGGGCGCGTTTCCCGAGATTATCGAAAAGACCGGCGGGGGCATCCTGTACGATCCGAAGGCGCCCAACGGTCTGAAGAACGCGCTCCAGGAGCTTCTAGGCGATCGGGCCCGGGCCCACGAACTGGGCCGGCGCGGGCGCGAGGCGGTGCTTGCGCGGTACAGTGTAGAGACGACGATGGAGAACGTTCTGGCCGTCTACGAATCGCTGGTGACACCATGAGAGCCCGTATCCAATGCCTGCGGCCTGGCCTGTTGCTGCTTTTTCTGTGTGTGATCGGCTGCGGCCGAGAGGCCTCCGCGCCGCCGGAGCCGGGCTTGTCCGAACCGGCGGCCGAGACGCTTGTGGCGCCGAAGACGAATCCGGAAGTCTCCTGGAACACGTATCATGGTGCGTTCTCGCTCAGCGGAGTCGCCGACACCTCCCTGCCGGACGAATTAACCCCGGCCTGGCGTTTTCTGGCGGGGGCGCCCGTGATCAGCACGCCGGTGGCGGGAGGGGGGCGCATCTATTTCGTTAACACCCAGGGCACCATCTTCGCGGTGAACCCCGAAGGCGTGGAGATCTGGTCAACAACGATGCCGCGCGAAGCGGTGGACCAGTGGTCCGCGAAGCAGCATCAGATCGACGCTCCCCTTACGTATTTTCGCGAAACGCTGCTGGCGGGTTCGCTGGACGGCATCCTGTTTGCGCTGGAGGCGGGTTCGGGCGCGGTAAAATGGCAGGCGGATCTGGATGGCACAATCCTCGGGGCGGCGAACCTCGCGCTGGTCGTCCCCAGGGAGGGCGGCGCGCCAGTCGCGAGGGTGTATGTTATCGAGCAGGGGAGCGGCGTGCTTCATTGCCTGGATTTCGAGACGGGGCAGGCCGTCTGGCAGTCAACCGGTGTCGAACGTTGCGACGGTTCGCCGGGCATTGGCGGCGGGACGGTGGTGTTCGGGAGTTGCGCGGCGGCACTGCATGTTTTCTCGGCGGAAACCGGTGAGCGGCTGCGCGATATCGCGGTGGGCGACGAATCGCAGGTGGCCGGAGGGGTGGCCGTTCTCGGGGAGGAGCTGTATTCGGGGAGCCGCAGCGGTCTGGTGCTCCGGGCAGCGGCGTCCACGGGCGCGGTTGTGTGGCGCCATACCGACTGCGTCGCCGAGGTATTCACCACTCCCGCTGTGAATGATGACCGGGTCATCTTCGGATGCGCGGAGGGCGACATCCATGCTCTCGCGCGGGAGTCCGGCAAGCCGGCGTGGACCGTGCAGACGGGAGGCGCGGCAACTTCTCCCGTGATCGCCGGGGACCGGGTGGTCGCGGGTTCGAGAGGCACGCTTCTTCTGCTGCGGCTTGACGATGGGCAGAAGCTGTGGTCCCATGACGTCAGTGACGAGATCACCGCGCCTGCCGTTGTCGGCGGTCTGGTGATTGTGGGATGCGACGACGGAACCGTAGCCGCGTTCCGGTAGGCGGCGGTCGGGAGGCGTCTGTAGATGAGTGAGTCAGCAGTCCTGCTTGACGTGCGCGACGTAACAAAATCCTATGCCGCGTCCCCGGTTGCGCTGGAGGTGTTGAAGGGCGTCAATCTGAGCCTGAGGCGGGGGGAGTCGGTCGCCGTGGTGGGGCCGTCGGGCTGCGGCAAGAGCACGTTGCTAAATCTGATCGGCGCGCTGGATACGCCCAGTTCCGGTTCGATTTGGTTTGAGGGTCGCGCTCTGGATGGGTTGAATCACCGGGAGCTGGCGCGATTCCGAAACGCTTCCGTGGGATTCGTGTTTCAGTTTCACCATCTGTTGCCCCAGTGTACGGCGCTCGAGAACGTGCTGGTTCCGGCGCTCGTGAACGGCGGCGCGCGCGACCGGAGAGCCCGCGCGCTCGAGTTGCTGGAGCGCGTGGGACTGGGTGAACGCGCCGGCTACCGGCCTGGACAGCTCTCGGGCGGAGAGCGCCAGCGCGTGGCCGTGGTACGGGCGCTGATCAACCGGCCGCGCCTGCTGCTTGCCGACGAGCCGACGGGCGCGCTCAATGAAGAAGGCGCCGCGAAACTCGTTGCGCTGCTGCTCGAACTCAGCCGGGAAGAAGACATGACGCTCCTGGTGGTCACGCACGCCGGGCAGGTCGCGGCGCAAATGGATCGAATCCTGGAACTGCGCGCCGGGCGGCTTGAACCGGGGGAGCGGGGGACATGAGCATTCTGAGGCTGGTGTGGAACAGCCTTCGGTTCCATTGGCGGATGCATGCGGGCGCCGCCTCAGGCACGGCACTGGCCGCGGCGATCCTCACCGGCGCGCTCCTGGTGGGGGACAGCGCGGATTATTCGCTGCGCACCTATGCGCTAGCGCGTCTCGGGTCGATTCATTACGCCGTGGAATCACGCGGCGGTTTTTTTTCGGAGGGGTTCGTCGGGGACCTGCGCGGCCGGGTAGCGGCCCCGGCTGTTCCCGCGCTTACGGTGCGCGGCATGGCCCTGGCGGGGGATGGGAGCGACGCGCGACAGATCAACCAGGTAAGCGTGGTTGGCGTCCCGCCGGAATTCCGCTCGTTCGATTCAGGGGCCGCCGTGTCGCCGGGGGCATACGAGACGGCCCTGAACGAGCGTCTCGCGGAGGCCCTGGGGGTTCACGAAGGGGACCGGGTGGCGCTGCGCATCACGAAGCCGGGTCTCCTGCCGCGTGATGCTCCGCTTTCCTCGGGCGCCGGGGATGCTTCGGTGCGCGCGCTCTGCACGGTCAGCGCGATACTGCCCGATGCCGGGCTGGGCCGATTCAGTCTCACTCCGGCTCAGGCGGCGCCCTACAATGCCTTTGTAGATCTTCGGTGGCTCCAGAGCCAGCTCGGGCTTGAGGGGCGGGTGAACCTGGCGCTCGTGGGGGAGGGCGTGGACCAGGCCGCACTGGAAAACGCGATGAAAACGGTCTGGCGTCCGGACCACGTGGGCCTCACGCTGCGAACGCATCCCGGCGGGACCATTCAACTGGAGACGGACCGGATTTACCTGCGCAGGGCGGTCGCTAAAGCTGCCCTTGCTTTGCCGGGGGCCCGCGGCACGCTCTCGTACCTCGTGAATTCCATCTCCCGGGGGGCGCGGTCGACCCCGTATTCGTTCGCCACGGCCGGCCCGGCGCCTGACGATATGCGCGACGACGAGGTGGTGATCAACCGCTGGCTCGCGGATGAACTTGAGGCGAAACCGGGCGACGAGATCGAGGTGCGGTACTTCGAATTCACGCCGTCGAACCAGTTCATCGAGCGAACCCGCACGTTCACGGTGCACAGCATCGTTGAAATGGCGGGTCTGGAGGCCGAGCGCGACCTGATGCCCCGGTTTCCGGGATTGACTGACGTCGAACGCCGCGAAGACTGGGACATCGGTATGCCTCTGGACGATGAACGGCTCAGCGATGAGGCCAACGAGGCGTATTGGGACGCATTCGGGCCCACGCCCAAGTTCTTCTGTACGCTCGCCGCGGGACAGGCGATGTGGGGGAACCGTTACGGCGATTTGATGACGGTCCGGTTCCCGGCAGACGTGACGCCGGAGAACGCCATCACCGACGCGCTTCGCGGCGGCGTGGCGCCCGAGGAGGCGGGCTTGTCGTTGTTGCCCGTACGTGAGCAGGCGTTCGAGGCTGTCGAACAGGCGATCGACCTGGGCGGTCTCTTTCTGGGGATGAGCTTCTTTCTGATCGCGGCCGCGCTCATCCTGACCGCGTTGCTGTTTGTTTTCGGGGTGCAGCACCGGGCTGGGGAGATGGGGGTGCTGCTTGCGCTGGGGTTTCGCGCGCCGCGGGTACGCGCCCTGTTCCTGGTGGAATCGGCGGCAAGCGCCATACCGGGCGCGGTACTCGGCGCGGCGGCCAGCACGCTGTACACGCGCGCTCTTATCTACGGGTTGACGCACTACTGGCAGGGCGCGGTGGCCCACACCCACATCCTCTATCATGCGGCCCCGGGGACGGTTCTGACCGGCGCCGCCGTCAGCCTGGTCTGCGCGCTCGCCGCCATGGGCCTCGCCATGTGGCGGCAGACGAATCATGCTCCGCGGGACCTGCTCACCATGGATTTCTCGCAGGAAGTTTTGCCTGAGGCGTCGCGCCGCCGCCACGCGCCTGCGCTGTGGCCTGCGGCGGTTCTTTTCGTGGCGGCACTGGGATTGATCGGGCATGCGTTGATTGCGGGGACGGCGGATGTGGCGCTGGTCTTTTTCGCAGCCGGGGCACTGCTCCTCGTATCGGGCGTGGGCGTTCTCCGCTGGGTTCTCGGGCGCATGAGTGCGCCGGGCTCGGTGGAGCGGCTCACGTTCATGTCGCTGGCGCTGGAAAATGCCGCGCGCCGCCGGGGCCGGAGCCTGAGTGTTGCGGCGCTGCTCGCCACGGGGGCGTTTCTCGTGCTGGCGGTCTCTTCGATGCAGACCGACGTCACGGCCGATGCCGACAAGCGCTCCTCCGGCGCGGGCGGGTTCGAATTGTTCGCCGAGACGACGTTCCCACTTGGCGGGAATCCGGCGGACACCCTCGCCGGGGATGACGCGACCGTTGTGGCGCTGCGTGTGCATGATGGCGATGATGCCAGCTGCCTGAACCTGAACCGTGCGCAATCCCCCCGGATCCTGGGGGTAAACGCGGACGCGATGTCCGGGCTTCGCGCGTTTCTGCCGGAGAACCACCAGGCCGACGTGTGGTCCTTGCTCACGTGGGAACTGCGCGGCGGCGCGGTGCCCGCCCTGGTGGGGGATGCCGACACGGCCCTGTGGGGGCTACAGAAAAAGACCGGTGTCGAAGACGGCGATTCGCTTATCTACCGGGACGACGATGGCAACGAGGTGGCATTGAAACTGGTGGGACACCTTCCCATGCGGCTTTCGGTGTTTCAGGGGACCATTCTGATTTCTGACGCGTGGTTCACCCGGCTGTTCCCGTCCGAGCCGGGTTTTCGCGTCTTTCTTGTCGATACGCCGCCCGGCCAGGCCGACGCCGTCGCTTCCAGTCTGAACAAGGCCTTTGAGCGGGAAGGCATGGATGCGGAATCTTCTGCGGAACGTCTTCGACGGTTCTATGCGGTGGAATCCACCTATCTGGCGATGTTTCTGGTACTCGGTGGTCTGGGTATGGTGCTGGGCAGTGCGGCCCTGGGGATAGTGGTGTTGCGCAACCTGTTCGAACGCCGCCGCGAAATCGCCATGCTGCGCGCGGTAGGATTCGAGCAGCGGGCGCTGATCCGGCTGTTTCTCGTGGAATACCTGGTTCTGTTCGGGGCGGGGGTGGCGATTGGGGGCGTTGCGGCCGCGATCGCGATGCTTCCCGCGGTGACCTCGGCCGGAGCGCCGACGCCCCTGGGGCTTCAGGCGCTCATCCTCGCGGCGATTGCGCTGACCGGCGTTGTCTGCATTGTTTCCGCCGTCCGGACAGGCATCGGGCGCGAGAACTTTGCCGCCCTCCGCGCCGAGTAAGCGTCTCTACTGGCCGATGCAGTACAAGTGTGTGGCCGTGCGAAGATAGAGCCGGCTGCCCGACACCGCCATCGAGGAAAGCACATATACTCCCGGTACTTCGTTTGTCGCCAGCACCTCGAACTTCGGTCCCGCGGCGAGCACCGTGGTGACGCCGTCTTCATTCGTGAAGTAGAGTTTCCCGTCAGCAAGGAGGGGCGAAGCGCTGACGGTCCCCCGCTCGACCCGTTCGGGCCCCCAGACGACCGCGCCCGTTCTGGCGTCCAGGCAGGTCACCGCGCCGCGGTCTTCGACCATATAGAAATAGCGGCCGTCGCAGGCGGGGGTGGGTACGTCGGGTCCGCCGAACTCGTTCCACTGCCACGCAAGATGCGTGTTGGTGATATCGCCCTGGCCGCCGGCCCGCAACGCGCTCAGGGGTTTCAGGCGCGTGGGCGCGTAGATCATGCCGTCGGCGGTCACGGGGGAGGCGATGATGCGGCAGTTAGTGATTTTCCTGGGGTTGGTGACGGCGGCGCGCCACACTTCCTGGCCGGTTTGCGGGTCATGCCCCGTGACGTAATCGCCGCCCAGCACGACGATCTGGGTCACGCCTTCATGGTGGAGCAGGGTGGGCGTCGTGTAGGCATCGGGGGACTCGTTTTCGGCATCGGTCCACCGTTCGACGCGCCAGACCACGTTTCCGGTCAAGGCCTCGAAGGCCATGAGATAGGAGGGCTCGTCGGTTGTGTATCCGTGGAGCACCTGGACAATGAGTTTGCCTTCATGCAAGAGCGGCGACGACGCATAGCCAAACATCTGGCCAAACGCGCCGTACTCCTGCTGGAGGTTTTTCTTCCAGAGCGGATTGCCGTCCATATCGAAGGCCACGATGGCGCCGGTGCCAGTGACGGCCCACACGTGCTGGCCATCGGTCACGGGTGATGGCGAGGAATCGTTCTGTTTCTGGCGGAACTGATTGCCGGTATCAAGCACGCGCTCCCAGAGGATTTTCCCGTCGGTCCTGGCAATGCAGAGCAGGAGCAGGTCGGGTCCGCCGGGATCGCGCGCAGCCTTGCCACTGGCGTCTCCGGCGGGCGTCTCGGGTTTTGACGGCGACGTCACAAACACTCGCTCGCCCCAGATGATGGGACTTCCGCCGCTCCACGACGGCAAGGGGGTTTTCCAGACGATGTTCTCGGTGTCGCTCCAGGTTAGCGGCAGGCCGGTAGCATCGCTGACGTTGTTCTGAGCCGGGCCGCGCCATTGCGGCCAGTTGTCTTCGCCTCGCGCGGCGGCGGCCAGCAGGCACAGGAACCATGTTGCCAGGATACCGGGGATTTGTCGTCGAATGCGCATGAATACTCCCATGTTGGCGACGCCAGGCGCCGCTTACTCCGCTTTGGGCGTTTCCGCAATGGCATAGAGATGCCGCATCGTCGCCACGTAGAGGACCCCGTTTGCGGCGACGGGCGTGCTGTTGATAGGCGCCTCGAATTCCGTTGCGAAAAGGACCTGTTTTTCCTTTGAGGCAGCGAAAATGCAGAAGTCGCGCCCTTGTGAGCCAACGTAGACCTTGCCGTCGGCCACCAGGGTGGAACCCCAGATGTCGCGCCGGAGCTTGTGGGTCCAGTACGGGGCGCCGGTCTCGGCATCGACACAGTGCACGAGGCCGCGGCAATCCGTCACGAAGAGCAGTCCGTCCGCGATGGCGGGCGTCGCGCAGGCGTGCAGTTCGAGGGGGTAGGTCCAGCGTTCGGCGGTGGTCGTGACCTCGCCCGTCTGCGTGGCGTCGATGCATTTGAGGCAGGCCTTCTTTTTGCCCTGCCAGATGTCGCCGCCCGCGGTCACGTAAATGCGATTGTTGTAGAAGACCGGCATGCCCTTGATGTTGCTGGGGCTCTCCTGCAGATTGCCCTGGTAACTGTGCACGTTTTCCTTCGGGGCGGCCGGATCGCAGTCGAAGCGCCATACGCGTTCCAGGATCTGGGCGGTCTCGGGCAATTGGAGCGGGTTCAGTGCGGCGAAGGCGTAGCAGACCCCGTCCCCGCCTCCGAAAAACACCAGCCGTTTGCCATTAACCTCCCCCAGGGAGGGCGACGACCATGTGGAATGGAAGATGATGGGGCCGATGTGCTCGCCATCCTGCGCCACGACGCGTCCGGTGGTTTTGTCGAGGGCGATCAGGCTTGGGGCGTCGGGTTTGCGAATCACGCGGTGCGTGTTGTCTACGGCGTTGCAGGTGTTGAGATAGAGCGCCTGACCGTCGAGCAGGATCGAGCAATGGGCAGCGTCATGAGGATACATGCCCACGGCTTCCTTCATGTCCGTCAGCCAGAGGATGTCCGCGTCCAGGGCGGCGACGTCCATGGCGGGCTCGCCCCGCGGCGCCATGTGCTGGCCCTCATCCTGGTAGGGTCCGTCGTTGCCGTTCGCCTGGCCGTTGAGGTCGAGACAGACCACTTCGCAGCGGTTCGTCACCGTGTAGACCCGGTCCCCCTCGACGGTGGGGGGCGAGCACCAGCCGATGTTCGGCCAGTCGAGGAAGAGATCGTCTTCGAGGCGCGGCACCACCAGTTGCCAGACGAGGCTGCCATCGGCTTCGTTGAGGCACAGCAGCACCGCGCGGTCGCCCTGGTGACGCGGATCGCGCGGTTCCGCGTTATTGGCGCCGATCAGTACGCGGCCCGAGGCCACCACCGGCGACGCGAACGCGTCGCTGCCCAACGGGACGGTCCACTTGACGTTTTCGCGTGTGGCAAGGTCGAACTGCCGCGGCAGTCCGGTTTCGCGGGAGACCATGTTGCGGGAATGGCGTTCTCCCCATTGCGGCTGGTCTTCCGCAACGGCGTGCAGCGCGACCATCGCGAAAGCGCCCAGAAGCTGGCAGTATGAGGCAGCGCGGCGGGTCATCGTCTGGTCATTCCTTGATTGCGCGGCATTCCAAAGCGACTAGGTGCAGAGAATTGCGGGATGAAACGCGTACTACGGGCCTGCACGGCTCCCACGGGACTTCCGGAAGCGGCGTCATGATACCCGTTGACCTGGTTCAGCTCAAATCCTGGCAGCGTGCCATGGGGCGTTCGGTTCAGCCGCAGAGGCTGCGGACCGGGAGAGAGGATGCCGGGCTGGTGCTCGGGGGGCCGCGGCGGGATTACGTGTGCCCGCTCGATCAGGGGAGTTTTCAAAGCGCCCGGGCGGGAACACGAGGGGAAATCTCGAGGTGGAAATACGGGGCCGGGTTGCCCCGGGCTAAATGTCCCAATGGTACGTTTCGGGGGTGCGCGGCCGACACAAGAAGGTCTCCTGTTCGAGCAGTTTCTCGAGGGTCTGAAGGCTGGTACCGAGTAGCCATGCCGCCTGGGTCTTGTCGCCCCCGCAGATGTTTAAAATGCGCGTAAACGGGTGTGACACCCCCGGACCGTGTGGGCCGGGCCGTTGTTCTGTAGTCGCCATGGAAGTTGCCGTGCCTCCCTTGCCGTCTTGGCGATGTGGCCGCCGCGTACGACGTGCTGACCGCCGGTTTCCTGCACCTCTCCGCCAGCATTTTAAGGAGCAAGCGGCGCGCCAATTTTGGACTCTTGCTCCGGGTATGTGGCAAGTGTTGTATTGGCAGGCGGTTGCATCGAAATCAGCGCGAGCTGCGGACGTGGGTGGGCCGGTGGAATGGCTCTACACTTCTCATTATGCGATGCTGAAATTCGCACAATGCGAAAGGCGGGCGGTGGGGCTCAGTCCGGGTTCCGGTACTGGGCGAGACGTCGGTAGAGGGTGTCTTTTCCAATGCCGAGAAGACGGGCAGCCTGAACGACGTTGCCGTTGCAGTAGGCGAGGGCCTCTTCGATCGCACGGCGTTCGATCTCGGAGAGGGGGCGTGGTGCGCCCGGGCGCAACGCGCCGGTCATGGCGGTCTGGATATCCGCGATGGCGATGCGGTCGTTTTTGCAGAACGTGACGGCGGATTCGATGCAGTAGCGGAGTTCGCGGGCGTTTCCCGGCCAGGCTTGCGCGCGCAGGAATTCGAGGGCATCGGGTTCGAATCCGGCGATCGGGTGTTTACAGGTGGGGCGGGCGGCTTCGAGAAAGTGTTCGGCAAGATCGGCGATGTCGGCGGGACGGTCGCGCAGGGGTTCAATCAGGATTTCGACGCCGCGGAGCCGGTGATAGAGGTCGCGGCGAAACGTTCCGCTGGCGACTTCCTGATGAATGTTGCGATTGGTGGCGGCGACGATCCGGAAGTCGGAGGCGATCTGGTCCTTGCCTCCCACGCGCCGGAAGGTTTTTGTTTCGAGTGCACGGAGGATCGCGGCCTGGTGTTCGGGGCTCAGATCGCCGATTTCGTCGAGGAAGAGGGTGCCGCCGTTGCTCTGCTCCATCATACCGGTCTTTCGTTCGGTGGCGCCGGTGAAGGCTCCGCGTTCATGACCGAAGAGTTCGCTCTCGAAGAGTTCGCGGGCGATCGCGGCGCAGTTCACCGGCACGAAGGGTCCGGTGGCGCGGCTGGAGAGTTCATGAATGAGGTTGGCGGCGATTTCCTTCCCGGTACCGGTTTCGCCCACGAGCAGCACGGGGTGAGGGGTGTCTGCGACCTCCTGGATGGTTTGTCGCACGCGCTGCATGCAGGGGCTCTCGCCCACGAGTGTCAGCGCCTGTTGGTGGGCCTGCCGGAGCCGTTTGACCTCGCGCTGGAGTCGCGTGCGGTGCCGGATGGCCTCAAAGAAGGGCGCGGCGGTGTTGGCAAGCGACACCAGGAAATGGAGGTCCGTTTCGTCGTACAAACGATGGCGGCTGTGAGAGCGCAGGGCGATGGCCGCGATGCCCTGTCCTGCGAAGTGGATGGGGGCGATCAGGCTCAACTGAAGGACCTTGGCGTTGTCCATCCGAATTCGTTCCGGGACGAGGGATCCGCGCATGTCTGTCAGGGCCTGCCGCATGGCGGCTTCGGGCATTTTGGCAGGGGTTCCGAAGGTCTTCTGTTTTGCGACCTGGAGTTTTCCGCTGGTTTCGTCAAGGAGCGCTATCCAGAGGTCCAGCGGGTTGAAGCGGTCGAGGACGGCGTTGGTCAATTGCGCGATCAGTTCATTCAGGGAGTCGACCCGGCTGAACGAGCGGCTCAGATTGAACAGTTGTGCGAGGTCGGCGGTTCGGTGTGGGGTCTCGTTTTCGCTGCCTTCGAGCGGGTCGCGCTGAAGGTAGATGGCCTGTCCTTCGGTGAGGGAGACCGTGGTGCGGGACAGGGCCTCCGGTTGCACGGCGTCTTCGCTGTGATCTTCCTCGGAGACCAGCAGCACGGTGCGCCCGAGCATGACCTGGTCGCCGGGCATCAGGGTGCAGGTGTCGACGGGCTTTCCGTTCACGAAGGTAGCGTTGCTGCTTCCCAGGTCGCGCAGGAGGATCTGTCCGGCGGCGAGCACGACCTCGCAATGCCTGCGCGATATGAGGGAATCGGGAAGCGCGATCTGACAGCCCTGCTCGCGGCCAATGAGGAGGGGCGTTTCGGTGATGGGCCAGCTTGCGCCTTTGGACAGGCCCGTTCGCAGAATGAGAAACGGCATATCGTCCCCCCCCTCCAACCCCGTTTGCTGCCGCCCCTTCATCATGGACGAGGCCCGGGCGTGGAGTCAACCGGGCAGGATGGGGAGGATGTGCGGGCTGGTGGCCCGGAATGTCACGCTTCGCTGAGGCTCTGTATGGCGTTGAGGAGGATTTCCCGGGCCTGCCGGTAATCCTTGGGCCCGACATACTCCAGGATCAGGGGGGCGTTCGGAGCGTGTTTCGCGGCGAGCGCCACGAATTTCTTGTAGTCGATGTCGCCCTGGCCCGCCGGGACCCCGTAATCGACGTGGAGTTTGCGGTCCTTGGCATGGATGCAGTCAATCCAGGGGGCGAGCTGGGCGAACATTTCCTCGAGATCGTTGAGTTCGAGGATGTTGGCGGGATCAAGGAGTGCGCGCATACGCGGAGACCCCACTTCTTCGAGGAACACCCGGGTGCGCTTGGCGCTGGCGAAAAAGGACAGGAAGGACGGCTCGACGAGCACGGTGGCGTTGCAGGCTTCCGCGCGTTTTACGAGTTCCCGTCCGGTTTCCACCATGTGTTTCCAGGTGTCGGTCTGGAAATGATAGGGGACATGGTCCGCGGTATTGTGGTGGCCGGCCTCGGTGATGAAGGTGTGGACGTTCATCTCGGCGCCGATGCGCATCATGGCTTCGAAATAGTCGAGGTTGGCGCTGCGCTCAGCCGGGTCGGGGTGGATGAGGTTGGTGTAGACACCGATACTGTGGATGTCGATGCCCACGGACCGGTATTCGTTTGCAATCTCTCGGGCGCGGTCGGGTGTGATGGCCGACACGTCGCTCCGGCCGCTGTAGACCCAGTACTGGCTGTCGCTCTGGCTGAGAAAGAGCTGAATGGTGCGCACATTCTCGGCGGCGAATTCCTGGGCGAGCTGGCGGTTGGTGTAGTCGCCAAAGCCGAGGGTGGATACGCCGATGATGGGCCACTGGGCGGGCGTTTGGGCCTGGGCTGCCGTGCTGATAGAGGCTACCGCGGGCGCCATGGCCAGCGCGGCGCCGGACCGCAATACATCGCGTCGTGTGAACCGGGTCGTGTTCATGATGGCAAGTCTCCCTGAGGGTGAGCGGTTGTGGTGAATGTCGGGCACCATCTTGCCACAACGGCGGCGCGCACGCCAGTGGACGGGCCCAAGGCGCCGGGCAAGCACGACGCACATGCGGTTGCCGCTGACGGGGAGCCAGAGGAGCGTGGACGAGATGGACGTTGTGCGCTACAGGAAAGAAGGGCGATTGCCCAGCGATGCGGTGTTTGCGCGGGTATTGCCGGGCGGATAGTATGGGCGGCGTGTCTATGAGCGCGGAATTGGATGGAGAGGGGAATGTGATGGACTGCTTGCGTGCATTGCGGGGAGCGGGGGTGTTTGTTGTTGCGGCGGCGGGGCTGTTTTCGGTGGTCTGCGGCGCGGATGCGCATGCGGAGGACGGGAACGTGGTGGAAGATGTCTACCGGGGCGAGTTGGTGACGTATCCGGGTCCGTGGGGGTTCATGCCGCGTCCGCATATCATCCTGGTGAACGACGAGGAACTGGAAACGATTGCATCCGACCCGGACAAGGTCTTGAATCTGGCCACGGGCTATGCCCCGCACGAGGAAAGTCTGCGGATGCTCTGCGAGCGCTCGCAGAAGCAGGGGCTGCGGACGCTGGTCGTGGCGTTCGACCAGTTCTTTGCGCAATACCGGCCCGGGCAGGACAAACCGCGCCGGCTGACGCCCGACATGGACGAATACATCGGCCACATTGCGAAGATAGGAGCGTTCGCGGCGGAGTATGGTCTCGGGCTGGAATTGAGTCTGTTGAGTCCGCTGGAGATCGGGCCCGCCTACGCTCGGGAGACCGGTGAATCGGGGCAGTGGATGCACTACCGGAAAGGCCTGCGGGACGTGGAGACGGGCCGGTTCAGCGTGCAGCTCTGGCGGCAGACCCGCTGGACCAATAACAAGGGTCCCATCGACATCGCGGACGCGGGGGTGCGGGTGTTTGCGTTTCGCGAGCAGGCGGTCCGGGGCACGCCGTACCGGGTGGTGAACCCGGACGAGATCGTCGAGATTACGGATGTGGCGGTGGTGGATGCGTGGGACGGGGCGAAGACTTCGCTGGCGCGGCGTATCCGGGTGCATGGCGAGGGGCGCACGGATATCGGGCCGCTGGATCGGGTGCTGGTCGTTCAACTCTACCGTACGCCCGAGATGGATTATTTCAGCCCGCGCGCCCTGCCGTTTCTGGAAGGGCTTGTGGACAAGTACGCGGACGCGGGGGTCCGGCTGAACGGTTTGTACGCGGACGAGATGCACATCCAGCAGGACTGGACCTACTTTGGCCATCACGATCATGGAGAGTTTGCGCTGCGGTATGTGAGCGACGGTCTGGTGAATGCCTACGCCGGGACGTACGGGGAAGAGTACCGCGATTTTGCGAAATACCTGGTGTATTTCATCCGGGGGCAGGAGGATTTCGCGCCGGACCTGAGCGCCAAGACGGGCGTCATGCATGTCTTTGGGGATACGCCTGAAGCGATTCGCCGGACGGTGCTGTTCCGCGCGCGCTACTACCACCTGTTGCAGGACGGAGTGGTGGATTTGTTTGTGTCGGCAAAGCGTCACGCTGAGGCGCGGATGGGCCGGCGTCTCGAATCGCGTGCGCACGCCACGTGGGCCGAGAGCCCGACCATTGACCGGTGGGATACGGGCCGGACGCCGCAGGCGCCGCATCAATACGAATACACGAGTAATTTCCAGTGGTCGTGCACGGTGCACCAGGCGGCTTCGGCGTGTTACGACTACTTCAAATGGGGCGACTTTCTGACCGGCAACGGGAATGACCATGCCGAAGGCGGCTGGCTGGATCGGAACTACTTCGCGATGGCGCTGGCCTGTTCGACGGGGATCTTGAACGAGGTGCCGTATTCGTACGCGGCGCACTGGGGCATGCCGGGTCCCATCAGTGCGTGGAGGATGAGTCTGGTCAATACGTACGGAGCCGCGGGTTCGCCGCTGTGGGGCATGGTGGAGGACATGCAGCACCGCGATGTCGACGTGCTCATGCTGTATCCCCTCGACCTCGTGGCAGCGGACGAGCGGTTCGGGAGCTGGATGACGCAATACGGGTATGCCAACTACGTCAGCGCGGCGAAACTTCTCGAACGCGGGCGCGTGTCCAATGGGGCGATTGAGATGGCCGGCCGGCGCTTTACGACGCTGGTGGCCCTGTTTGAGCCGTTTCCCTCGCGTGCGCTGCTCGATATGATGCAGGCGCTGGCCGCGTCCGGGGGGCGCGTGGTGTGGTCCGGGCCGCCTCCGGCGCTGACGTACGAAGGAGACAACGCACTGGACGCGTGGCAGAACACGTTTGGCGTTGCGTATACGCCCGGGCCCGATGAGGGGCTGCTTGCTCCCGGACGGCGGGTGGAATTTGAAGGCCGCTTGGACGGTGTCGAACCCCAGGTGATTCTGACGGACTTCCTGGTGGATCGGGTCTACCCGGTCACGCCGCAACCGGAGACCGAGGTGGCGGCGCGGGTGGCCGGCCGGGTTGTGGGGACGGTGTGCGCCCACGAAGGCGGCGGGGTGGCGGCGTTTCTGGGTTACCGTCCGCGCGATGACCAGTCTCAAAGCCTCGGATACGAATCGCGCAACTGGTTTGAGGTGTTGAGCGCGCTGGGGGCATACCCGCCCAGCGGAACGTTCCCGGACGTGAACGACAACACGGAGCACCTGTCGCGGACGACCGATTATCTAGCCTGCCGGTTTCCGAACGGCGCGGTAGCGGTTGCGCGGCATTTCCGGACATTTGAGGAGGGGTGGCCGGGCGGTTTTGCGCGGAAGGAAGAAGAAGATAAGGCGTATATGGAGAAGCGTCCCCTGCCGGACGACACGATCGCGCTGGAGGGGTTCAAGGTGAACGGGCACGAGGTCTGGTACCAGGGTGCGCAGGCCATGGCGTTTCGCGTGAACGAGCGCGGTGATCTGATTGCCTTTGCCGGGTCGCAGGCCAATGAGGTCACCGTCGATGGGCGCCGTTTCGTATTTGCGGACGCGCCGCTCGCGCAGGTCGCCTGGGCGCCGGTATCCCCGGACCGGCGGCTTGAAGGCGGAGCGCTCCTGCAGATCATGGTTCATGGCGAGGGCACGTTGCGGATTCCGAAAGGCGATCTGCCGGACAATCTCGCCGTCGTGACGGAGGGGCCCACGCCGGGCAGCCGCGGTCACGACGTGCTCTCGTGGTGGGAAGCCGGTGCACTTGCGGTCAAAGTGACGGGCAGGGAATCGGGCCGCTGGCTCTGGTGCGTGCCGGTTCCGTGAGCGCGGCTCACAGGGGAGAGGAACGGATATGAAATCGCCAAGTGCGCGTCCCGCGGGCAGTCCTGTGTGTCGAGCGGGATTCACCTATCTTGTTGCGGCGTGTGTGCTGTGCGCTGCCGTGACCCGGGCCGCCATGGGTCTTGCCATGGAGCCGTTGTGGGTGGCGGATCCGGACATGATCATGGAAGGGGCGGCCATGGTGGCGGATCTGGACGGCGATGGGAGCGCCGAAGTCGTCACGGCCGCGTACGAGAGCATCATCGTCGTGGATGGCGCTGGTACGGAACGCTGGCGTTTTGACGGCCGGGGGCGCTATTCCACGTGTCCGGCGCTGCTCGAACGTGCCGGGCAGCCGCCGCTTATCTATGCCGGCGACAACACGGGCCTGTTGACCTGCCTCGACGGACATGGGGACGTCGTCTGGCAACGAGACATCGCGCCGGTCTTCTGTTCATCGGCGGCCGTAGCGGATCTGGAAGGCGACGGAGCCCTCGAACTCGTTCAGGGGAGCCTGAAGGGGGCGCTGAACGTGTTTGACGCGCTGACGGGCGCGCCCCTCTGGACGCGCGACCTCGGGGGGGATTGCGGAAGTCCGGCGGTCGGGGACATCAATGGCGACGGCCGCTCCGAAATCGTGATGACCACCGGCGCCGGAAAGCTGTTTGCTCTGGATGCGGACGGGAACCCGGTATGGGATTTCGCGCTCGGGGCAACCGCGCCTGATTGGGCGATATGTTCCGCGGTGCTCTATGGCGACGCGTCCGGGCGCGCGCGTATCGCGGCGGGCTCGCGCGAAGGGCGCTTTGTGTGCCTGGACGGGACGGGCGGCGTGGTGTGGGAGCGGATGCTGCGCGGTGGTGTGGCCTCCACCATTTCCGCGGGCGACATCGACGGCGATGGCCGGGCAGATCTTTTCGCAGTGACGGAATTGGGGGTGTTGTACCGGTTTGACGAACAGGGCCGCATTGTCTGGGACATCGACACGCAAGGGCGGAGCCTTGCGCCGGGCGCTCTCGTGGACCTGGACGGCGATAACGCGCTGGAATACCTCTTGTGCACGCAGCAGGGCAACCTGTTTGCCTTCGACACGGAGGGCGCGGTCGTCTTCAACCATCAGTTCGACAACCGCACCATCAATGTTACGGCAGCGTTTGGCGATATCGTTGCCGGGCGGCCTGGACTCGAATTCGCGGTGACGGGCGGGGAATCGGGGCGGGTGTTCTGTTTCGGCCTGTCCGCGCCGGTGGATGCCCGGGCGGAATGGCGCAGTTACCGGTGCGACAACCGGCTGACGGGCGCCTGGTTCGGCCTGTCCAGACAAGATGTGGTGCGGATGACGCCCGAGAATCTGGAATGGGACCGGCTTGTGAGTGGGGAGGGGGTCGTGTTTCGCGTGACGAACCCCGGCGGCGGCGATACGGTGTTGACAGCGCAGGCGAGTTGCGTCTTGCCCGACGGTTCGCGTCAGGCGGCCGTGGGCAAGGTGGCGGGGCGTCAGGGCGTTCTGCAACTGCCGGTATCCGCCGGGGCGCCCGGGCCGTATCGTTTCGCGTGGACGCTGTCGGACGGCTCGGGTCGCGTGATGACGGCCGGTTCGCGAGAGCTGACGCTTCATCCGTATCAGAACGATCAAGCGCTTGCCCGACGGGCGGTGCTGGCGATTGAGGCTTTCACGGACGGAGAAGGAGGGCCGCAAGACGGTAAGGGCGTGAAGGCGGCGCTGGCGCGTGAGGCGCACGAAATCAAAGCGGAGGCGGAGGCGCTGATGGCGCTTCAGGCGGCCGTGCCGGGCGCGGCGCCCGGATTCCGCGAGGGTGTGGATGCCCGCACCGCGTCGCTGAATGAGCGCGCACAGCGCGCCTTGAGGCTTGCCAGGGTGGCCAGGGACCTGCTTGCGAGCGCTCCGGACGTCTCGCTGGCGCCTTTTGCGGGAACGTTGTGGGAGAACCGCGACGTCGATCAGCAGGTGCCGGAGGCGGTCGTGTTGCCGTTGCACATCTCCCGCCGTTGTGTGCCGGGAGAGCACGAGCCGGTGTCCATCAAGCTGCTCAACGTGAGTGCGGAACCGGCGGAGATCACGGTGCGCGTCACCATGCCTCCCGCCGGCCCTGCCGTCAACATCAGCACGGTGAACCCGGCGCCTTCGAATCACGGCGTGGTCGCGTGGGACCCTATCGTGCCGCTGGGGGACGAGGGCCTGGCCATCCCACCGCTGGAGGTCCGGGAGGTGTGGGTCGACATTGATCTTGCGGGTGTGCAGCCAGGTTACTGCGGGATCCGGCTCGATTTCGAGGCGGGCGCTTCGCGTTCGCATGCGGAGATCGCGCTCGATGTGCTGCCGTTCGAGATGGCGGGATTGGACACAATGCGGCTGTGCTGCTGGGCGAGCTACAGCCCCGATGCGGTGCGGGACCTGCTCGCGCACGGCAATACCGTGTTTACGGCGCCGCTCCCGCCGGTAACGGTTGCCGAGGGGCCGTCGCCGGTTCTGAGAATTGATTTTGCGGCGCTGGATGAGTTTCTGGCGCTTCTTGCGGGTCACGACGTGTATCTCTTGCTGCAGGGCATTCCCGAACTGGCAGTGCCGATGGAGTCGGACGCGTACGTGCCGCGTCTGGCGGACTACCTGAGCCAGGTAGCGGGTCACCTCCAGGAGCGGGGGATTGCCGAAGAGCGAGTGGCCCTGTATCCCCACGACGAACCCGGGGGCCATGGCTGGGACACCGTAAACCACTACGTGGCGTTTGGCCGACAGGGGCGTAAGGCGCGCCCGGGCCTGCAGTTTTATGTCAACGGCGGCGGCGACCTGGCCATGTTCGAGGCGCTGGGGGAAGTCGCGTCCGTCTGGTGTCCGAGCTTCTACATGCTCGCCGAAGAGAGTCCCGAGATGGGGTATCTACGGAAGAGCGGGCGGACGCTCTGGTCCTACGATTGCGCGTACTTGTACGCACGGCCCATCGGGGCCAATACGAAGACCATCAACGTGGCGGCGCAGTACCGCATGGCCGCGATTCACGGGTGGCATTTCGGCGCAACCGGCATTGGGTTCTGGTGCTACAACGTGGGGCCGTCGATGTGGGAAGCCATCCCGGATGAATACCCGCTCGTTTATGTGAACAAGGACGGCACGCACACCGTCTCCAGGCGCTGGGAGGCTGTGCGCGAAGGCATGGAGGATGCGCGCATGCTCATTGCCTTGAGGGAGAGGCTTGNNGCCGTGAATGATGGGGCAAAGCGGCAGATCCGGAAACTCTTCGAGGAGACGGTCGCCTCGAATGCCAGCCAATCCTTGAAAGAGGCGCACCTCGGCATCGCGCGGTATGGACTCGATGCCACGAACAACGATGCCACCGTGGCGGAATTCCGCGAACGGCTCATGGATTGCATTGCGGCGCTTGCGCAGCATCCTTGAGGGGCGGGCCCCGCGACCCTTGCTGAGGGCGCCTTCTCCACCGAGCGGCGAACGGGGACGAGGCGGCAGGCAACGGGGTTTGGGGGGAGTCTACGTATCGTTCCAGGACGCACCTTCCGGCCAGTTTTGCGTACACGCGTGCAACAGTTGGCGGGGTCGTGTGCCAATTCGTGGCGCGCAATCAAATTTTCGTGTTTTTCTGCGGGATATCCGGGATTTCAACTGTCTACATTTTCTATGCCACTACCCAATCTGTTGACAGGATTCAGACCCTCTGCTAGTGTGAATTAGGTGCGTATGTGGTCTAGTACGAAGTGTTTGAAAGTTGCACATTTCTTGGGCAGCCGGAATGCGGACTGCGATCCGGCAGGGGGGAACGTCGCCAATGTGTAAGCTCGCATCGTGCAATACTCCTAACGTAAGTGCTTCGGGACGGAATCGTGCCGTGTGGTTGCTGGCGGTCTTGTTGCTGGGCGTGACGCCCTGGGCCTGGGCGGTGCCCTACTTCGGCGACGAGGTGTTCACCTATTACCAACCTGACGGCTCGACCTTCGGGGTGCGGCTGTACGGCGACGAATTCTTTGCGTATCAGCGGACGGCGGATGACGGGCGCGAAGTGGTCCTGGATGAGGCCACGGGGTTCTGGTGCTACGCGAAGCTCTCGGCCGACGGGCGTTCGTTCATTTCGACGGGCGTTCCGGTAGTGACGCTTGAGAAGGCGTCGGGGGTAACGAACAAAGCGCTGGCGATGTCGGCGGGTGCGGCGCAGCCCAATGCGACGCTGCCGTTCGATGTCGTGAAATCGCGCGTGGAAGCCGAGCGGGAAGCCCTGGCAGCCGAGGCCACAAAGTATCTGGCCGGTACCGGCATCCCGGAGAAGGCCAGACCCAAGGCCGTGGAAGGCTCGAGGGTTGGTCTGTGCATTCTGGTGGATTTCGAGGATGACGTGGCGACCATCTCGCAGTCGCAGGTGGGACGGTTTCTGAACCAGACCTCGGATTACAGCGAATTCGGCAATGCGTGTTCGGTGAACGAATACTTCCATATTCAGTCGAATGGCAAGCTGAATTATACGAACATTGTGACGCCGTGGATTCGGATGCCGCATCCCAAGATCTATTACGACGACAACTCGATCAGCAGCTCGAAACCGGGCGAACTCGTTTCGACCGCGATTGAGATTCTCGCGCAACAGGGGTTCGATTTCGATTCTGTCAGCGCCATCAATATTTTCTATGCGGGGGACTGCCATTCGGGATGGACGCGCGGGCTGTGGCCGCACTCGGCTGGCTATTATCAGATGACCGCGATGGGCAGCCGCTTGACCCTGGGTACGTTCTGCCACGAGAACGGCCACATGATCTGCGGTTTTCCGGATCTGTATTCGTATACGGCGTCGTATTTGGGCGTTTCCGCTGGCGTCGTCGGCGGGTATTGCGTTATGGGAGGGGGGGGAGGAACACACCCGCCCAATTTTGCTCCCATTCTGAAAATCACTGCGGGGTGGGCGGACGTAGTCGAGGTGGCGTATGACGGCCGTCCCATCCATGCGCTGTTGCAGGCCGACCGGAACCGGTTTTACCAGTATACGAACCCGGACCGTCCGGCGGAGTCTTTCGTGCTGGAAAACCGGAACGACACGGGATATGAAGGCCCCTATGGCGGGGCCGGCGCGTGCGCGCCCGGGCGCGGGCTGGTGATCTGGCATGTGGATCGCAGCGGCAACAACATGTACAGCTCGATTCAGGTCCCCGGGATCGACGAGGAGGGGCTGTTCACGACGCCGTACTACGCGTTTATTGTGGAGGCGGAGCCGGGTTCGGAGGATCCCTGGTACGCGGATCCCGCCCCCTCGCCGGACGAAAACGACACGTTCTACGCGGGGCACGGGGCGAATCCCGTGTACTCGTATCGCCCCCTCCCGGCTAGCTTCCTGTTTGGCGAGGCGGATCCCAACGATCCTGAGAAGGTCTTTCTGAGCGAGCCGGATCTGTGCTTCTGGAACCGGGAAGTGATTGAGGAGGGACGGACGGTCATCTCGAAAATGGTGGTCAGCTCCTATGGCGAACCGGGCCACTACATGCCGTTTGTCATTGGCGTGAACCCCAACGAGTTCGCGGACTGGAGGGTGCTCGGGGTCATGGGCGCGCCGCAGATTGCCTTGACCTGCTCGTCGGTGAGGGCGCGGTGCAACTGGGGCCAGAACCCGCCGAACCAGCATTTCCGGGTATTCAACCCGGGCGGGCAGGGCACGCTCTATTTCACGGTTGCGAGCGATCAACCGTGGCTGCTTGTGTCGCCGGGGTCGGGCTACGCGCAGCCGACGCTGGGGGGCGAAGACTTCACGGTGTCGTTTGACGCCACGAACCTGGCCGCGGGCACCCACACGGGGACGATCACAGTGTTCGCTCCGGATCAGGTGCCGGCCACTCCCTTGTACATTGGCGTCACGCTGGACGTCGGAGCGCGTCCGGAATTGAGCGTTGCGCCCGGGGCGATCTCACTGAGCCTGAAGCCCAACGAGACATCCACGGATCGCCTCATCGATGTTACGAATGATGGCGGCAGCACCATGAAGTATACGGTGACGAGCAGTTGCGCGGGGTCGCCCTGGAACTGGCTCACCCCGGAGCTGACGTCGGGCCTGTGCGTGGAAGGCATGCGGGACAGCTTCTATCTCAATATCACGCCGAGCGACGCCGGCCAGAGTCCGCCGGTGCTGCCCGCGGGAATCCATACGGGACTCGTCACGGTGACGTCGCCCGGCGCGGTGGGGTCGCCACAGAACACGACGGTGACCTTGACGGTCGATGGCTATGTCGAGGTGGTGTCTCCGAACGGCGGCGAGGTCTGGCAGCCCAATCTGGATCTCAGCGTGCCGATTGTGTGGGCGACCAATGCGGCCGATCCGGTGACCATCGAGCTTGTGCGGTGGGATTCGGGGACTTCGGACTATGTGCTTGAGGAGACGATCGCCAGCGCGGTCCCGTATGACGGGGATCCCGACGCGGACGGTCAGAGCCTGTACACCTGGCCGTTGCCGATTGATTTCACGCCGGGCGCGGATTACCGCATCCGGGTGTTCAGTGGCGGGGCGAGCTGGGACGCGGCGGCGCAGCGTGACGACAGCGACGCGGATTTCCGGATTATGCGCGTGGCGTACAACGCGGCCATGGGCGTCGATCCCGGCTGGACGCTGGAAGGCCAGTGGGCGTGGGGTACGCCGCTGGGCGGCGGCGGCGGCGAAGGCGGCTCCGGCAACGTCAGCAATCCGGATCCGGTATCGGGATACACCGGCGAATCCGTGCTCGGCTACAACCTGAGCGGCAACTATGCGAATGGGATGACCACGGCCGCGTACGCGACGCTCGGCCCGATCAACTGCGAGGATTTCGTTGATTTGCAGCTCACGTTCCGGCGCTGGCTGGGCGTCGAACGGACGGATACCGCGGTGATCGAGATCAGCAGCAACAACACCACCTGGAATCAGGTGTGGCGCAATCCGCCCGACATGGACGTTACGGACGGGGACGCCGGAGCCTGGGAACTGGTGTCCTACGACATCTCCGCCTATGCGGACAACAAACCCACGGTGTGGATACGGTGGGGTGTCGGCCCCACGGACGGCACCGATCGCTTCTGTGGGTGGAATCTGGACGATTTGGCCGTGCACGGGCGGTACCTGCGGGTGGGTTCGATAACGGTGACGATCACGCCGCCGGCTGTCGTAACCGCGGGGGCGCAGTGGCGCCGGATGGGCACGACGACGTGGTTTAACAGCGGCGATACCGAGGCCGAGGTGCCGGTGGGCACGCACACAATCGAGTTCAAGGATGTGGCGACCTGGCTGACGCCGGAGAACCAGACCGTGGAGGTGGTGAAGTCGCAGACGGCCACGGCCACCGGCACTTATCATCAGGTCGGCTCGCTGGAGGTCAATATCGCTCCGGCCGGCGCGGTGACCGCGGGTGCGCAGTGGCGCCGGGTGGGGCAAACCACGTGGCGAAACAGCGGCTACATCGAAAGCGGCCTGTATACGGGGTCGTATACGGTGGAATTCAAGCCCATCAACCGGTGGCATACGCCGGCGAACCAGTCGGTGACCATCGCGAGCGAGCAGACTGCGCTGGCTGTTGGGACGTACGAAGAGATCAAGTACGGTTCGCTGCAAGTGTTGATCAGCCCGGCGGGGGCGCTCTCGGCGGGCGCCCAGTGGCGCCGGACGGGCACGACGGCCTGGCTGGCCAGCGGCGCGACGGAAAGCGACTTGCCGATTGGGCCGTACTCGATCGAGTTCAAGACGATCGATGACTGGGAGACACCGGCCACTCAGGACGTGATCATTGCGGAGGACCAGACGACCGTCGCCACGGCGACGTACATCGAGATCATCGAGCAGGGTTCGCTGCAAGTCACCATTCAGCCGGTCGGCGCCCGGATGGCCGGCGCCCAGTGGCGCCGTGTAGGCACCTTCACGTGGTACAACAGCGGGGCGACCGAAGCGGATGTGGATGAAGGCGAGCACCTGGTCGAGTTCAAAGCGGTGACTGGCTGGATCGAGCCCGCGGACATTCCCGTGACCGTGGCGCCGGATGAGACGGCCTCGCTTACGGGGACATACACAATGGAAACGGGCTCACTGCAAGTGATGATCGAGCCGCAAGGCGCGCGCGACGATGGCGCCTTGTGGCGGCGGACGGAATCCGTAACGCCCAAGGAGAGCCCGGAAATCACGTCGGGGAATGTCTTCTGTCTTGGCGCGCCGGTACTGGACGGCGCCACGGTCGACGTGCCGCTGGTGCTTTTCCGGGGCGACGACGTGCTGTCGCAGGATGTCTTCGACGCGAACGGGCAGTTTGCGGGCGGCAGTGCTCCCGCGGCTATCGCGCTTGACGTGGTCTATGATCCCGCGCTGCTGCATTTCCAGGGCGAGGCGGCGGGCGAGGAGACCGGCGAAGACGGAATCCCGGGCGTGGTGGTCTCGGAGAAACTTACGGCGTGGTACGGGCATGACGTGAAGGTCAGTGAGCCGGACGGCCCGAACGCGGGCCGCGTGCGGCTGCTTTTCGCGGATGGGATTGACGGGAGTCCCATCACCACCGGCGACAACGTGCGTCCGGACGGGAATCCCGCCGATTCGGAGAATCCGTTCCTGCTGGCGACGCTGCGGTTTGACTGCAACGTGGCGGAAGGCGGGTCGGCGCATCTGCTGATTCAGAACCTCGCGGTTTCGGACGGGGAGCAGATGCTCGAGAACGCGCAGGCGCTGCCGGTCTCGTTCAAGGTGAACAAGGGCTCGGCCTGGTTGCCGAGTGGCGCAACGGAAACCGGCATCACGCCGGGAACCTATGTGGTCGAGTTCAGCGATGTTTCGGGCTGGACCACACCCGACGACCAGGACGTCGCGATCGTCAGCAACGAAACCACGGTCGCGACAGGCACGTACGTTCTGATCCCGACGAAGGGCTCGCTCACGGTGACCCTCACGCCGGACGAGGCGGTGGCCGCGGGGGCGCAGTGGCGCCGCCAGGGTACGGCCACCTGGTTTGACAGCGGCAACACCGAGACCGACATTCTGGCGGGTACGTTCACCGTGGAATTCAAGTCGATTACGGGATGGTCGGCGCCCGTGGCCCAATCGGTGACGATCACGGCGGGAGAAACCGCGGCTGTGACTGGCGACTACATTCAGATGGTGTCGAAGGGATCGTTGCGCGTAACGCTGGCGCCCGCGGCGGCGGCGACGGCCGGCGCCCAGTGGCGGCGTACCGGTACAGCCGCCTGGAAAAACAGCGGCGTTACCGAGGACGGGATCGCGGTTGGGACCTACACCGTCGAGTTCAAGGATATCCCGGACTGGGAGAAACCGGCGCCGGCGAGCGTGACCATCGAGGTGAATCAGACCGCGCAGGTGACCGGCACGTATACGGCCGAAGACGGTGGCGGCGATTCCGGCGGCTGCCCGCTGTTCACGAAAGCGATGCAGCCGTTCGTGGACGTGCTGGTGTACGAGCCGGTGCTGCCGGCGACGTCCGGCGAGGCGGGTCTGCGCGAGTGCGGTCCGCTGACGCCGCTGGCGATTCGTCTGCGCAGCGACGACTTCATCGTTGAGGATTCGGTCTGGGGTACGGTGAGCTGGGGCGATTCGGCGTCGGAAGAGGTGACGTGGCAGGCGCTGGATGCGGGCGGGACGGATGGCTGGGTGGTGTTCCAGCCGGAAACCGCGTGGCCCGATGGCGAGGTGGTCACGTTTACGGCGGGCGCCTCGACCGCATCCGGATACGCAATCGGGCCGTTCACGTACGAATTCTATGTGAATGGCGGGACATACGATGGGGCAGCCGTTGTTGTGGAATCCGGCGGGGCGTCGGCAGAGCAGGCCGAGTTTGTCGGAACGGCGTACGAGATTGCCCCTGATATGGTGTATCTGGAGCCGGTTACTGTTCAGCTTCCGGTGCCTGCGGGCGTGGAGCCCAGCGGTCTTGAGCCGGCGTATCTGTTTACCGAAAACGGTCGGACGGAATGGGTCGCGGGCGACAGTGTAGCCGGATGGCTTGAACCGGGTTCCGTGCGCGTTGTGGAAGCCGATGACGGCGTATATGTCGAGTTTACGGTGCGGCACGGCGGCGTGGTGCAACTGTGGAAGCGCGTCGCGGACGTCTCGCCCGCGGGGATGCCTGCTGCCGGCGGTATCAGCGGCGACCTGTTGATCGTGCTGGGTCTGGGCGCGTTTCTGCTGGTGCAGCAGCGTGTGAGTCGCCGGGCCTGCACCAGGAAGCGGCCGGACATGTGAATCGAATGTAGACAGGGATAGAATGAGGTCCGTGGCATGGCGAAAGCGATGCCACGGACCTCATCGTTTATGGACGGTATGGACGGTATGGACGGGGTGAACAGGGTGAACAGGGTGAACGATCCGGCAGCCACGTCCATCCCGTCCATCATCCTCAGGCGCCGTCAGGAGCGGCCGCATCTGGGGGGTGCTATCTTAGATTTGTGCAGGTATACTCGGGGCACGTCTGGGATTGCTGCAAAAAAGCGGGAGAAGTCTGAAGATGCGTGGTATGAACTATCTGTGCGCTGCCGGAATCTTCTTGTGTGGGGCCTGGCTGGCCGAGGGGGAGCTGGTGGATCATTGGGGGCCGTGCCCGGCGTCTCCCGCGGTGGTGAACACGGTGACGCCGTCGCCGCTTCAGGAGATCCTCTCGCTTCGCGGCGAGTGGGACTTTGTGACGGACACCCGGCTGATGGGCCGCCACCGCATGGGGAAGGGTCCCGGCTGGAATGAGCCGGATTGGGAAGGCGTGCGGAAGATCATGGTGCCCGGATGCTGGGAAGCACAGGGCGTGGGCGAGCCCGGCATGAGCACCACCTGGGAGCTGCCGTTCGACTGCATTCCGAGGCCATTGAATCACCTGTATATGGGGACTGCGCGGTACCGCCGTTCGGTCGAGATTCCAGCGGACTGGTCCGGGAAACGCATCTGGCTGAAGGTGGGGGGGGTACGGACGGAGGCGTGGTTCTGGGTGAACCAGCAGCGCGTCGCTCATCTGAACACGTACTGCGGCACGTACAAATACGACATCACCGATTTGGTGAACGCGGGCCAAACGGCGGAGATTGTGGCGACCGTGCGCAACGACACGCCCAGCCGGAAAGGGTGCATGGCGTCGTTCCACCGTTTTGGCGGCATCTATCGCGACCTTGAGCTGGAGGCGACGCCGTCCACGTGGGTGGATGATGTCTGGGTACGCAGCGATATCGACAGACGAACCGCTCTGGTGAACGTCAGTGTGCGCAGCGCGGGCGAGATCAGCGCGGACGCGCTCGCGCTGAAGATCGGCATCACGACCCTTGACGGTGTGCCGGCGGGAACGTTGACGGAGCGCATCACGCTGGACGAGAACGGCCATGCGGAGGTGGTGTGCGAGGTGCCGCTGACGGAATTCCGGTTGTGGACGCCCGAGACGCCGAACCTTTACCTGGCCGATGTGACGCTGGTTTCCGGGGAGGCGCCGGTGCATGGCTGGACGGAACGGTTCGGCATGAAGAAACTCGAGGTGCGCGGTGAACAGTTTTACCTCAATGGAAATCCCTGTCTGTTGCGGGGGTTTGGCGACGACTATGTGTATCCGATGACGCTGATATCGCCTCCGGACAGGGAGGCGCACCGCAAGCACCTGGCAATCGCGCGCGAGGCCGGGTTCAACTATGTCCGGCAGCACACCCACTGCGAGATTCCGGAGTACTTTGAAGCCGCAGACGAGACCGGCATGATGCTCCAGCCCGAGTTGCCGTATTACCACGACATCACCACGGAAGGATTTGAATTCGATCCGCCGCGCGATATTGAGGAGTTGTACCGGCATTACCGGCGTTACGTTTCGTTCGCCTCGTACTCGACGGGGAACGAAGGACACCTGGGCAGCCCGCTGGACAGAGAGATTTATGAGTGGGCGAAGGCCACGGATCCCGACCGCATTTTTCAGCACCAGGATGGCGGCTGCAACACGCGGGAGAATTCCGATTACTATTCGCCCAACGGTTACGGTCTGGCGTCTTCCATTATGCCGTGGGCGCCGGGCACCTTTGATGGACTGGGCGTGCCGTTCATCGCGCACGAGTACCTGAATCTCGGGATCAAGATGGATCCGCGCATTGCGCCGAAGTTCTCGGGCGCGATACCCGCGCCGCGCAGTCTTGAGGCCTACGAGGAATCGCTGCACGCGGCGGGACTGGATCGTGCGTGGGGCGACGCCTGTCTCGATGCGGCGCACGCACTGCAGGCGTACTACCAGAAGGAGGGTCTGGAGCAGGCCCGGCTGGATCCGGCCTGCGACGGCTATTCCTATTGGACAATCGTGGACGTCATGGTCCCCCAGGAAGGCACGTACACGGGGCAGGGTTACCTGAACGCGTTCTGGGAAACGAAGCCGGGCGGCCTGACTCCGGCAGAGTTCCGCCGGTTTAACGGTCCCACGGCCATTCTGGCGACGTTCCAGCCGGAGAGCGCCATTGCGGTTTCGTGCGAGGTGTGCACGGCCGCATTCCGGCTCTCGCATTTCGATGCTATGCCGCTGGCGCAAGCCCGTCTCGCGTGGACGGTGACAGGCGGGGAACAGACGCTGGCCTCCGGCGTGATCGGGGCGTTCGATGCGGCGCCGGGCGCGGTACAGGATGTGGGTGGGTGCGAATTCATCGTTCCTGAACTCGAAGCTCCGGTCCATGCGAAGTTGGAAGTGCGGCTCGAGGGGACGGAGATCTCGAACTCGTGGGACCTCTGGTTCTTTCCGAAACGCGCGGAGGGGAGAGGGGAAGGGCTCGCGGTGACGGAAGACCTGTACGAGACGCTTTCGGCACGGTATCCCGGCATTGCGGCGGCCGGCACTCCGGGGGCCGAGTCGGCCCGGCTCGTCATCGGTTCGTGGGACCATCCCGCGCTTCTGGATGCGGTGGCCCGGGGGGCGCGCGGGCTCATGATTGGGCCGGCCGGCGGCGCACCCAACGTCCGCCTGGGATGGTGGTGGCTGGGCAATCAGTTGGGCACCGTGTTTGCTGACCATCCCGTGTTTGGGGATTTTCCCCATGATGGGAAACTGTCGCCGTTGTGGTTCCGCCTGATCAAGGAGGGTCTCGCGCTGCCCATCGCGCCTGAGTATGGAGAGTTCACGTATCTGGCGGTCGGAGAAGGGCAGAAACAGTATTTTACGTACATCTGCCAGAAGCAGGACGACGCCGGCGGTCCGTTGCTGATGACGCGCGGCGTGGACCTGCTCGCGGATACCCCGGAAGGCGCGTATCTGCTGGACGCGATGATCGACTACGCGCTGAGCGATGCATTCGTTGACGCGCTGCCTGCGAAGCCGAAAACCGGATCCAGAGGCTAGAACAGGTGCGCCCGGGCGAAAAACGCCCGCGGATCACAGTTTTCCGAGCGCGAAGAGCTGATTTTTGGCAGACATGCTGAAGGGATTGGAGTAGTGGTAGACCTGCGTCTTCTCCTCGCCATCGACGAGCACGGGGGTGGGCTGTTCGACGACGAAGTCAGCGAATCCGGGCGCGTTGAATGCAATGAACGCGAGGCTGAGGCAGTCGATGGGCGGGTCATACCGTTTTGAGAGGTCCGGATACGCGATAGGGCCGGTGTCGACCTGGTAGATCTGGTTTTCAAGGCTGATGTTCATGGTTTTCGTGGGACACTCGATGATGGCGCGGAGTCCGGTTTCCTCGTTCCAGAGCGTGGTCTGCGACACGATGGGGATGGCCGCGGCGGTGGCGTCGCGGATTTGTTCCCAGGTCTCAAGGAGGGACACGGTCGGCGCCAGGCGGAGTTGGAGCTGGGGCTCGCCCCACATCTCTTCCACGGGCTTGACCGTGCGGTACCGGTCGTTGATGCGAGCGGGGCGCCGGAAGGTCAGGTAGTGGCCATCGCCGAGGATCGGCAGGAAATCGTAGTTGTCCTGCGAGAAAAGGTCCTTTTCGGCGAAGGTGTGTTCGCTCTTGCACGATGCGCACTGGTAGTAATCGGTCCAAACGCCGGCGGCATCGTCGATGAGGCGGGTGCGGCTTTCGACCCAGAACCGGACGGCGTTGAGCGGCGCGGTGTTGCAGATGAAGGAGAGTCCGTAGTCGAGGGGGGGCATGGCCAGTCCGGAGTCCGGGGTTTCGGATGCGGGCTGGGTTTCCGCCGCGTGCGGAATTCCCGTGTGAAGAGCCGCGGCTCCGGCGGCCGCCGCCAGCAATGCCTCACGCCGTGTCGTTTTCATGATGATTTCCTTTGCGCCGCTGTGGTTGGTGCCCATCGTCATTCATAAAACCACGTGGCCGGCAGGATCTTGAGCTGGAGCGACAGCCCGCCGGTGTAATTGAAATAGGTGAGGTACGCCTGATCGGCGAGCCAGGTCACGGCGGGATACGCCCAGGCGTCGCCGGGGGCCTCTTCGATATTGCGGAATGCTTCCCAGGTTTTCGCCTCGTCCTTCGAGATGGCCGCGGTGAGCGGGTTCCGGTTTGACGCCCCCGGGTTGTGGTTCCAGATGGCGAGCAGATGGCCGGTCGTGGGGATGCGGCTGATGGACACGGGCGCGGCGGTTCCGGCCAGGGCGGTGGGTTCGGGCGCGCTCCAGGTCTCGCCGCCATCGGTCGAGAGGCTCTGATACTGGCCGCCGAGCCCGGTTCGCATCAACATCAGCACACGGCCGTCCTTCAGCTCGATACAGGCGGGTTCCCAGCAGCCGTCTCCGGGCCGGACCCGCTGCGATGCGCGCCAGGTCTCGCCGTCATCGTCCGAGAGGTAACAGTAGCTGTCGTTGCCTTCCCAGGCTTCGAGGAGGATGCGTCCGGACGTTAGCCGGAGGGCACGCCCGTTGGTAAGACCGGTGTACTTGGCGTCGGGGCTGAGCTGTTTGGGGTTGATCCAGGTCTGGCCTTCGTCGGCGGAGGTGCGCATCATGACGCGGCAGTCGCTGCTTTCGCTGTTTTTCTGGCAATAGAAGAGGGCGATGCGCTCATCGCGCAGGCGCAGGAAATTGACTTCCATGACATTGCACCCGCCGTCATTCTCAACCAGGGTGACCTTTTCGCTCCAGGAACGGCCGCCGTCCGCCGACCGCTTCCCGGAGATGCGGGCGGGGCCATGGTCCGCGCCATCGCCCGCGTAGAATTCGGTCCACCCGAGCAGAAGGGAGCCGTCCTTGAGGGGAATGATGGCGGCTTCGCTGTTGCGCGGGTTCTGCAGCCCGACGGGAGCGACGACCAGGTGAAAGGGGGCTTCGGCGTCCGCGGCGGCCCAGGGGCCCATGACGGCGGCGACGCACAGCAACAAAGACAGCATGATTTGGCACTCCTGTGTTGGAACGTGAGCTCACCCCGGCGATACACGCCGTACCCCAATCACTATGCGCACGAATGCGGGACTTATCAAGTCAGGGGCGAGGGGTGGCGTTGTGCAGAGGGTCGTGACAGTGGGGAAGCGGCCCCGTCGTTGACGCTCCCCGGCGCCGGCGTTAGAATCGACGGCATGTGCAACGGGACTGTGTAATCAGACCTCGATGGGGGCGAACATGAGAATTCTACTGGGGGGCCTGCTTGTTTTCATGTGCGGTGCGAGCGCATTCGCGGAGAAGGCGCCGCCCGAGTGGGTGCGGGTGACGGAGTCGGCGGCGTGGTTGCCGCGGGACTCTGCGGGCGAGATGGCGTACGGCGGGCGTCTGTGGCTCCTGGGCGGGTGGTACCAGTCGTACGAGGCGCCCCCGCGCGACGTCTGGAGTTCGCCCGATGGCAAGGAATGGACGCGCGTGGCCGAGGCCGTGCCGTGGATTCACAGCGATCTGCCGATGACGATCGCCTTTAATGACCGGATGTGGATCATGGGCGGGTGGCACAACGGGCGCCTGCCGGGGCATTCGGCCTCGAACCAGGTGTGGTGGTCGACCGACGGGGCGGCGTGGCAGCAGGCCACGGCCGCGGCGGCCTGGTCGCCGCGGCTCGCGGCCGCGCTGGTCGAATTCCAGGGGAAGATGTGGCTCCTGGGCGGCACGGAAAACTACTATTTCGGCGACGCGTCGAGCCTGAAGAACGACGTGTGGTGTTCACAGGACGGCGTGCATTGGGAGCAGGTGACGGCCAACGCGGGATGGCCCGCGCGCGCGTACCACCAGGCGGCCGTGCTCGATGGCAAAATCTACCTGTTCGGCGGGGGCAATTACGTGCCGGAATACGCTGCGTTCAACGACGTGTGGATGTCCGAAGACGGCAAAACATGGACCTGTGTGACCGAGTCGGCGCCGTGGCATCCCCGGCTGTGGTTTTCGTCGGCGGTTTACCGCGACCGGATGTGGGTGCTGGGGGGCTGGTCAAACAACCCGTCCAAGAACTGGGACGACGTCTGGTATTCGAAAGACGGCGCGTCCTGGACGCCTCTGAAGGCGGGCGCCACCTGGCGCGAACGCCACGAGCACTCGGTGTTCGTGTTTGACGACAAGCTCTGGGTGGCGGCCGGCATGATTCCGCCGCTGAACAATGAAGTCTGGTCGCTGTATCTTCCGCCCGACTGGTTCGCGGACGAGGAATAGGCCGCCGGGCCTTCGCCGGTTAGGGTTGCACAAGCGGCGCGATCTGTTCGGGGGCGATGACGCCGGAGGGCAGCTCCAGGATGCGGATGTTGCGGAAGTGGATTTCCGCGCCCTCAGATTCCAGGCAGAGGTAGCCTTTCTTCACGGAAGAGCCACTGATGCCGTTGACGAATTTTCCGTTTACGGCGAGCTTGATGACGCCATCAACGCAGACCACGTCGTAGACGTTCCATTCGCCCTTGCCCTTGCAGCGGTTCTCGATGGATTTGCTGCGGCTGCCCCGGGGGTTGTCGGGAATGGTGACAGCGCCGTTCGCGCCGAACAGTTCACCGTGCACGTAGGCGATGGGGGGCAGCTCGCCGTCAGCGCCCTTGTTCAGGTTGACCCAGTCGAGCTCGAGCATCTGCACCTCGACGCCTTTGGGCAGTTGAGCCCCCTCGGGGACGGCGCCCTCGCTCCACACGAACACGCCGGAGTTTCCGCCCGCTTCCATGTGCCGCCATTCGATGTGGAGAATGAAGTTCTCGTACTGTTTTTCGCTGCGCATGACGCCGATGGGATGGCCGCTGCACACGAGGAGTCCATCGCGCGCGGACCAGGTGTCTCCGGCGGTGTTCACATTGACCCAGCCGGTCAGATCGGCGCCGTTGAAGAGGTCGACCCATTGCGGCGTCTCGACGGGCTCCTGGGCCAGGGCGTGGCCGGTGAGAATCACGAGAACGGCTGCTGCGAGCAGGACTGCGTGGTGTTTCATCATCGTATCCTCTGTAGTTGGACCGGCTGGCGGTCGATCGGGACGTCTTTCCCATACTACCGCAAGCAGGAAGTGAGAATCGATTCCCGGCCTTTTCCGAATCGCCGGATAACATGAGGAAATCTGCGCGAGGCCAATGGCGGTGGAGACGGCGACACACGGAGGTCTGCGGTTGAACAGGTCTCTGGTGCGCCAACGGCGCGAAAGATACGCGCCGATCATGGTAGCCGAGTCTACATCACGCCCCGTACAACGGTTGTAGAATTTCGCGGCGTTGTCCCCCGCTGGCGGGGGTGNNCCGCCAGCGGGGGACACAAGACCGGTACCATTCAGCGGCTTGATCTCGGCGCACCTGTCGCCCGCCAGCTGGGGATACAGGATGCGGAAGCCGGTCATGATATTTCTGTCCCGCTGCCCGGGGACACGGCCGCACTACGACTTTGAACCTCGGTGGTGCCATGGTCTGCCGTCCCTACGGGACTTGTGATTTGAGGGATGCGGAGGCTCCCACCTGAAGTGGTGGGCTATTATCTGCCGTCCCTGCGGGACTCGGAGCCCTGCGGGCTGGGCTGGTATGTTATCGCGCCATTGGCGCTCCGGACGCGAGAACACAGGTGCCATGGTCTGCCGTCCCTACGGGACTTGCGAATTGAGGGATGCGGAGGCTCCCACCACTGAAGTGGTGGGCAATTGTCTGGCGTCCCTGCGGGACTTGGAGCCCTGCGGGCTGGGCTATTATGTTATCGCGCTTTCGGCGCTCCGGAAGGCAGAATGGTCTCTTGTTTCACCACGTGAGTGAGTCGACAGAAGCTCCAGCGCCCGAGGGGGCAAGCGTCTGAGCGACCTGCCTTCGCGTTAGCGGGAGATGAGGGGTTTGGGACGTCCGGCCGCGTGGCTATTTCAAATCTGCGAGCCGGGCCGTCCGGCGGAGCTCGTCCATCCAGTTGCTCAGGACGGGCGAGCGCGGGAAGGGGCGTCCGCGCAGCCAGTCTCCCTGGATGTGGTAACGGAGCGGCGTGCCGGGGCGGGCGTCGAGGATGACCTGATGTTCGGTGTCGGAATCGGCGGCCCGCCGGAACAATTCCGGGGGAAAGACCACGCCGAGGCCGATCCACCCGATATCGATGCCCTGGACGCCCCAACTGCCCATCACGCCGGAGGCGGTGTCGAGCGCGAAGGTTTCCTGAGGCATCCGCGTGATGCCGATGCCGATTTCGAAGGCTGCGTCCGCGGGCCCGCCTTCAACCAGGAGTTCGATGGGGGAGTCGCGCCGTCCGGCCAGGGCCGAACAGGTGAAGCGTAGCGTGCAGGGGGCGTCCTGGGGTCCCACGTTTTCCGCGAGCACCTCGACGGAGACGCTGGCATCATCCATCGCGATGAAACGTTTTGACCAGACGATCGCGCCCTTGCCCTCAGGACTGTAGACGGGATAGGGCAGGCCGTTTATATACAGCGTGATGGCGCCCAGGCCGCCGGTCTGGTTGACGTGGAGCGCATCCATCCCCCACGGCTGTTCGGCATGGTAGTTTACCTGGTCGCCGAAGGTCTGCATGACGAGTCCGGGCTGATGTTTGCCAAAGAAGTCGAACTGGCCCCAATAGACCCGGTAGGCGGCGAGTTCCGACTCCCATCCGATGTTCGGCGGCACCCAGTCCTGGGCCCAGGCCACCCGGGGGCGTTCCAGGGAGCGAAGCCGAGCGGAGCGCCAGGCCTCGAAGGAGGTCAACGGGGCGGTGAGCTGGAACGATTTTTCGAGGAGCAGTCGCATGGCTTCGAGGTCGCCGGCGCCCCTCAGACGGTCGAATTTTTCCCAGAATGCGGGGGTGTCGTCCGCGTGTTTGAGGGCGAGGATGAGTCGGTCTTTGGCGATATCGAGGTAAAACCGGAGCGATTCGTTGCTTTCGAGAAAGTCGCTGCGAAAGTCGGGACGGATGGAATCGGCGGCGAAACCGGAATCGAGCAGGGCCCACACGGGGTCGTCCGGGTCGGCGTTTTTCGAGGCGAGCGCTTCGCGCAACCGTGCAACGAGCTGGAAAAGCTGTTGCGGGAGGGTTTCGAGCAGGGGCCACATGATCGCGTGGAACTGACCCCAATCGAACGCAAGGTCAGTGCATTCCGCATGGAGCGTCCACCGGTCGTCCGGGGTACCGTCGGCGTCCGCGTCCAGCTCCCAGACATCGATGTAGCCGTCGGTGTTGGAGTCCGTGAATGTGTATCGCATGTCCGGCGTGCCGTCGTGGTTGAAATCGACCGCGAGCCACAGGGTATCCGCGCCGTGGAGGTGGATTCGCTGGTCGGAGGGGGCGTAGTAGACACGGATGCGGCCGGGCGCGCTGGCGAGTTCGAAGCGGTTGTTGAAGGGTCCCGAACTCGGGCCGCCCACCTGTGGAAAGGCGTCGTTTCCCTTTACGATGACGCCTTCCCAACGCTCCCCGGTGTCGTCGGCCCTGTCGCGGTCGATGTTGCGGTCGATTTCGTCCCACGCGAGCATCCGGGCCGCCCATTCGGTCTCCAGCGCGCAGGCGGGCAGCGTGTGATAGGCGAGAAACGGCCCCGAGGGCACGTTGCGCAGCGTCCGGCGCGTGGCATACCGCGGGTCAAAGCGCAGACCGGCGGGGGCGTGCGCCGTGACGGAGACGTCGAAGTCGCGGGGGCGGTCCCAGGTCGCGTCATTGTCGGCATCGAAGCTGTATCGGAGGTTTTTGACGGTGTCGTCGAGCCCCTCGATGCGGATGACCTCCTCGGTGACGCCGTCGTGATCCTGGTCGTAGAAGGCGAAGGGGTTTTCCCATTGCGGGCGCCATTCGGCGTTTCCGGGCTCCAGGATAAACGCGCAGAACAGCTCGTCGCCGCCGAAATGCGTACGTCCCTGGCAGAGCCGCTGGTCGTAGGTGTATGCGACATCGTACCAGAGCAGGTTATCGTCGCCGATGTCTTCGCCGTACCAGCACATCACTCCCTCGCCGCGCGGAAAATAGAAGGCCATTTCGTCGACGTCGTTGTCTCCATCCAAGTCGGTGTAATCCAAAACGACGTCGACAGCGCCGTCCGCCAGCCAGTCGGCAAGGTAGAGGTCGCTGTCGTAATCCGGTTCGTCGCCTGTGCGGAGGTCGCCGTCCTCGTCGATGACGCGCACGAGGAGCGGGCGTCGCGCCTCCGGATGCCGCGCATCGGTATCGATAAACCACACTTCCTCAGGGCGTCCATCCTGATCGTGGTCGACGTAATGGCGCTTGCCCGGTTCGTCTTCGCTGACCTGGCGATGGATTTCCGGGTCTAGCTGCATGGCTTCGCCGAAAAGGCGCGCGAAGATCTCGTCCGGAGCGGCGTTGGCCTGAATTGCGCCGAAGACGGTTATGGCCAGCAGGATGAGGGTCACCCCCGTTACGTGTTTCATGCTTCTCCCCTCGCTTGGTCGGACGACAGTACGCCTGGCGGCCAGAACTGCGTCGCACGGCGGTCTTCACCATTGTAAAAACCCGGCGGTCCTGTCAAGTCTGTTCCCTGGAGAGGAATTCCGGATTAATCGCTCATGGTGGAACATCCGCCGCCTTCGGCGGTGCTGCAGAATGCATCCGGGCACGCCTGACAACTCCCGTTGACGCATGCGAGGTCATTGCCCGGGTCCTTCCCTCCCAGCGATCTGGAGGAACCGCTTCCGAGACAGGCGGTCCTGTCGCCGGCCCTCGAGAAGATGCCGTTCTTCTTTGCCTTTGCAATGGCCTCCCACACCGGTTTGTTTTCCTGGGTCTTTTTCGTTTTGTAGAGTTCTTCGAGCTTTTTGCCGCCGACCTTGTTGATGTGTTCCTCAATGTCCTTGAGGGTGACCGGCGGGTGCTCCTTCTTCATTACGGCAAAGAACGGCATGCAGGGGAGGCAGGGGCGCGAGAAGCGGTTGCCGCCGGTTGCCGGATCCTTCTGCGCCGCGGTGTCCTGCGCCACAAGGGCCTCGATTTTCCGGAAACCCTCGATGACATGGGGATCCACCGCTTCCGCTTCGGGCCAGGTGTAGAGATCACGCATTTTCTTGTGGGGATGGGCCTTCAGGAAGACTCGCCGAAGGCCATTCAACTCGGTGACGATGGATTTCTTGGTCTCCTCGGCGAGCTCGCCCTGGGGAATGGTCTCCACACCGTGTGCCAGCCGGGCAAGGGCATCCTGGCCCGTGTCTTTGGCCACATGCATCTCGTACATGTGATGGTAGTTGTTAAACTGATTGAGCAGGTGACACATGAGCCCGATCTCCCAGCAAGCGGCGCGCAGTTTGTAGGTCCCTGCTTCCCACGGCATGAACTTTGGCGTCAAGATATCGAAGCTCCAGCCGGTCATCACACCCTCCTTTCGAAATCCGGGCCGTTCTCAGACGGCCTTCCACATTGCGCTGCTCCATCACACCGACATATCCCGTCCACAGGCAGGAGGCGGGAAACGGCCTGCTCCTCCACGCCTCCACTCCTTTACATTATTTCGACCGTTATCTGAACGATTTGGAACTCACCCCGTTCGATGACGGCTTCCAGTCGCAAGGGTTTATCCTTCGGCAATTCGGAACTGGCGGCACGGATGAAATCCTTGAGCTGGTTCAGCGATTCAATCCGGATGCCGTTGACCTCCATCACGCGATCCCCGACGGCGAGCCCCAGCGTTTCGCATATGGCGGGGCCGCGGTCGCCCAATTCGGGGGGAATCCAGAGTCCGTTGAGGGTTTCCCGGGCAGGCACGGGTTCACCGAGGCGGGTGTTCATGTCCTGATTGACCCGGAGAAGCTGTTCGATGCCCAGCGTAAGGACACCCTCGAGGTAGCTGACGCTTTCCCGGGCAGTCTCGCGCGGCAGGGGCACGGACTGCTGAATGATCGTCTGGGGATGGAATACGTAGCGCAGCTCGACAGGCGCATCATCACGGAGGATTCCGAGTCGGAGCTGCGGCGGCTGGGTTGAACTCGCGAGGAACTCCGAGATGGCCGCGCGTGCGGACGCGCTATCGATGAGGCCGGTGTCGTTGATGCGGATTATGCGGTCGCCGGGGGCCAGGCAAAGACGTTTGACGGCATCCGCCATTGGGCCCGGTGCGATTGCCAGGCCATTGTCGAAAGCCGTCGTGGTCTCTCCCGGGCCCAGCAGGTTCAGCAGGCGTTCGAACCGCTCGCGTGCGTGTTCGACGGTCGTGTGTACGAGGGCCTGTGCGCCCGGAGCCGTCTGGTCCTGGCCGGGCCAGCGCTCGTCCATGCGGGACGCCTTTGCTGTTGCGTAACGAGCGTGCAGTGAATCGCCGGGAGTGCCCTCCAACTGTTCCTGACGCCAGGGGCCGGCGAAATGCGCGGTGACGCGTCCATCCCAACTCCCGGTGAGGACGTTTCGCGAGCCGGGCACGAACACGGCATCCAGGAACGGGTGTTCGCCGGCGGCGAACGTCAGGAGTTCGTCGCCCGTCGCGGCGTCCCACAGACGGCACGTCTCGTCCCAGGAGGCGGTCAAGACCCTGGCGCCATCCGGGCTGAACTGCGCTGAAGCCACCTGGTCGGCGTGGCCAGGGAATTGTACCCGCGTCTCCCCGCTTGCCGTATCCCAGCAGAGCACGGAGCCGTCGCTGGAGGCGGAGAGAAGGCGCGTCCCGCCCGGGTCGAATGCGACGGCGTTTATTCTGCCGGTGTGCTTGTTCAGGGCATGGAGTTCGGCGCCCGTCTTCGCGTCCCAGAGACGGATGGTGTTGTCTTCCCCGCCGGTGGCGATCAAGGCGCCATTCGGGCTGAAGGCCGCGCAGAGAAGGGGTTTTGTGTGACCCTTCAGGACGCCGAGCGCCTGCCCGGAGCGGGCATCCCAGCGCTGCGCCGTTCCGTCGCGGCCCGCGGTGAGGAGGGTGTCGTTTCCGGGGCTGAAAGCGGTGGCGTATACGCGGCCCCGGTGGCCGGTGCAGGTTGAAAGGGCCTCGCCGGTCGATGCGTCGAGCACGAACACGGTGAATCCGTCCAGCGGGGCGGCGAGGAGCGTGCCGTTGCTGGACCATGCGGCCGACGCAGCTCCGAAATGTGAGAAGCACCAGTGCGCGGGCGCGGGAAGGAGCGTGCGGCCGTCGTACAGGGCGAGAACGCAGCCCTGGGTAACGATGGCGATGCGTTCTCCGTTGGCGCTGACGGCAATGCTGGAGACAGGCGACGGCTGTTCGAATACCACGCGGCGCGTCATCGATCTGTGGACATCCCATACCCGCGCGGTGTGGTCCCGGGATGCCGTGACCACCCGCTGGCTGTCCGGGCTGAAGGCGGCGGCCGCGATGCCGGCCTCGTGGCCCGTAAACGACGCGATTGGGTTGCCGTTGACGGCGTCCCATACGGTGATCAGACCGGCGTCGGAGCGGAGGAGAATCAGGCGCTGGTCCGGGCTGAACACGGCATCGGCTGTTTCTTCTCCGTGGTTAAAGGAATTGAGGAGGGCGCCCGTCTCGACATGGTATACGCGGGCTATGCCGTCGCTTGCCGCGGTCACGAGCAATCTGTCGTCGGGGGAGAAGCGCGCCCGGAGCACCTGCGCGGCGCCCGGTTCGATTCGCAGCATCTCCCGGTCCGCGGGCAGGTCCCACACCACCACCGCCCCGTTGTCGACGTAGCAGAACAAGGACCCGGAGGCATTGTACAGCGGCAAGGCGCCCGGCAGGACGCGGCGCGGCGCGCGGGATTGGGACGGGTTCCAGACGCGCAACTGGCCGGTACTGGTCGTACTGACGAGTGTTGTGCCGTCCGGGCTGGGATAGGCGCCCGTGACTTCGCTGCCGGGATCTTCGAGAAGGTCGAGCTGCTGCCCTGTCTGGGTGTTCCAGATGCGCAGGGTACCGTCGTTGGACGCCGTGACGAGTTTTTCGCCGTCGGCGAAGAACCGCACGGACCTCACCGAGGCGGTGTGCCCTTTGAACGTCAGTCGTTCTTCGCCGCTGACGGCGTCAAAGAGGCGGACGGAGCCGTCCCAGAGGGCCAAAGCGACGGCGGATTCGTCGGGGCTGAACTGGCCGTCGTTGATGAGGGCGTACGGCGTCTTGATCTCAGTGAGCGGCGAACCTCCGTCCGCGCCCCAGATGCGCGCGGTGCGGTCTCCCGCGAGCGTCAGGATGCGTTTGCCCTGCCGATCAAAGGCGGCGCGGAAGAGTATCCCGCGATGTCCCCGAAGCGTGAGGAGGTCTTGATTGCACTGTTCGAGAAGACAGCCCCACTCCCAGTTTCGTCGCGGCTCCGCAATGTCCCAGACCAGGGTGTTTGCCCGGGCGAAATTGCGGTTTCGGACGTACGCGTCCAGAAGGCGAATCTGGGCCACATAGGCCGTGTGTTCGGCCTCCTCTCTGGCCTTTTGGGCCTTGTCCTCGGCGACAATCGCGGCATCCCGCGCATCTTCAGCCAGCAAGCGCTGGCCGTGTTCACGGTTTCGCGCCTGGTAAATCTGGTAGTAGGAGAACAGGGCCAGCGTGAGGACGATGGCCGCGGCGGCCGCGGCGACGTTCAACACGGCCCGGTGCTTCCTGTAATACCTGCGTGCGAGTTCAAGGAGACTGTACCGGTAGGTCTGCACGAGCGCACCGGTCTGGAAGCGTTTGACCTCATCCGCCAGCTCCCGCGCGGACTGGTAACGCTCCCCGGGGTCCTTGCGCAGGGCCTTTTCGCAGATGCTTACCAGTTCCGCGGGCGCATCGGGTTCCTTTTCGAGGACGGGCGGCGCGGGCTCCACAACCACCCGTCGCATGGTTTCGCTGGCGCTGTCCGACCGAAAGGGGGTGGTTCCGGTGAGAAGTTCATAGAGGACGACGCCCAGGGAATACAGGTCGGACCGTTCGTCGATTTTTTCCGGGAGGCCCTGGGCCTGTTCGGGCGGCATGTATTCGGGGGTGCCCATCGCCTGCCCTTCCTTCGTTTCCGGAAGGGGAGCCGCCGTTTCCACGAAACGTCTGGGGGTATCCCGAATCTGCTGTTCGAGCGGATCCTCGGTCTGGGCTTTGATCTTGGCGAGTCCCCAGTCCAGCACGACGGTCTCGCCGAATTCGCCGATCATGACATTCGACGGCTTGATGTCGCGATGGAGTACGCCCCGGCTGTGGGCGTATGCGATGGCTTCGCACAGGTCGACGAAATGGGGGAGGAGTGCGAGGCGTTCGTCCAGATTGGCGCACGCGCGCAAGGTGCGGGCCAGGGAACGGCCGCGCACCAGTTTCATTGTGTAATACAGATTCCCGGTTTCCCGGTGTCCGATCTCGTATACGGGCACGATCGACGGGTGTTCGAGGCCGGCGGTGATCCGGCCTTCCTGCAGGAAACGCGCCGCCACCGCGGCGGTGTATCGCACGGGACTCTGTTCGGGGAGGATCATGCTCGTGTCCGACGTGGGGAGCAACTCCTTGAGCGCGATGTCCCGGCCCATCTTGACGTCGTGGGCCAGGAGGATCCGTCCCATGCCACCTCTTCCATGCTCCGACGTTACGGTGTAGCGCCCGGGGATCTCATTCATGGGGTCGATCACAGAGGTATCCGGGAATTGGAAGGTGGTGTCCCGCATCGGGGTGGTTGTTCGGCCGCTGGGAACAGGGATGGTGCGCGCCGGGTCGAGAGACTTCCAGAGAGCCGCCTCGCCCCCGAGCGAATCCAGCGCGGCGCCTGCGTCGCCCTGGTGGGCCTGTGCGGCGGCGTCGGCCATGCGCCGAATGAGGTCGGCCTCTTCCGGCGACAGCACACCGGCCTTCGTCAATCTGGTAAGCAGCGAGACGGACCGGTCTTCCGCGGCGCCCTCAAGTGCCTCCAGGATATGCGCCCGGGATAGATCTTTGAGCTGTGAGGCAAGGAGGGCACACAGGGTGTCCCACATCCCAGCCATGACCCCTCTCCACATGTGGACGTTCTGCGCCACTGCTAATCTACCCTGCTATATGCACAAACGCAAGGGAAAAGTGCAGCAGGAACAGCCTT
>DDYW01000110.1 GCA_002348185.1 Candidatus Hydrogenedentes bacterium UBA2224
CGCGACCGGGGAACCATATCATGCCGACGATGACAAGTTTGAGATACGGCGTTCTCCTGACGGTCCGCTGGAGACAGCCTATTTTAGCTGGTCGCTCACGAGAGTGCGGCTGCCGGACTACGATGAATGGGGGATTCTGAATACCGCCATCGAAACAACGCCGCGCAAACGGGTGGAAGAGGCGTTGCGGAACAGTGAAGCTCGCTTACACGCTGCACTGGATAGCATGGCTGATGAAGTTTGGTTCGTTGATGCCCACGGTAATATCATCCTCGTCAATGATGTGGCCCTGCGCAATCTGGGCGTCACGCGAGATGCGTTCTTTCGTAACATCCATGAAGCTGTCGCGCGACTGGAGATCTTCGAACCGGATGGCACGCCGCGTCCGCCGAATCAAGCTCTGCTGGCTCGCGCCCTCCGTGGGGAGGTGTTGCGGAGTCAAGGTGAACTGGTCAGGAATATCGCCAACAGTGAACTCCGATACCGCGAAGTCAGCAGTGCGCCAGTGCGTGATGCCCAGGGGGAGATAATTGGTGCGGTCGCCGTCGTGCGGGATGTCACCGACCGGAAACGGGCCGAGGATGAGTTGCGCCAGCTCAAAGACGAATACCGCCTGCTTGTCGAGCACCAGACGGACATGGTGGCGCTGATGAGCCGCGAGGGCAGGCGCCTCTATGTGAATCCGAACTTCCTGATGATGGTCGGGAAGACAGAAGACGAGGTGGTCAAGACCGATTATGCGCCGGAAATTCACCCTGACGACCAGGCGCGTGTCGCAGCAGAATGGCAGCGGACCTTTCAGCCGCCGGATTATAGTTCGTCCATTGATGCCCGCACCAAAACGGTGCACGGCTGGCGCTGGCTCTCCTGGCACAACACCGCCCTTTTTGATGAGCACGGTGAACCAACGCGGGCCATCTCGGTCGGGCGTGACGTGACGGATGTCAAGCAAGCCGAAGAGGCGCTGCGGGAAAACGAAGAACGGCTGCGGCTGGCATTGAACGCGGCGCACCTGATTGCCTGGGAATACGATCCGGCGACCAGGCATGTGACGATCACTGAAAATGCCCCGGACGTGTTGGCGCTGCCGTCGGGGCGGGTCCATGAAACCAGTGAGGAGGGGTATACCCTGATCCATCCGGAGGATGTCGAGAACCACCGCAGGTTGGTGGATGCAGCCATCGCGAATGCCGGCAGCTACATCAGCGTCTACCGCCAGGTGAAGGATGGTGAAGTGATCTGGCTGGAGGAGCAGGCGCGGGCCGTCACCGATGCATCGGGCAAAACGGTCCGACTCATTGGCGTGACACAGAATATCACGGAGCGGAAGCGCGCCGAGGAGGCGCTGCGCCGGAGCGAAGCCCGGTGGACCACGGCGATCGAGACCTTTAGTGTCGGCGCCATCATTGCCACCGAGGACGAGCAGGTGATCTACTGGAATCCTGCCGCCCGGAAAATGCACGGCTTCACCCACGAGGGAGAGGGTATCGAACCGCTGGAGCGAACGCCTATTACGTTCCAACTTTGGACACCGGACAAAGGTCACCTGCTGGAACTCGACGAATGGCCGATGCGGCGCATCAAGCGCGGCGAGCCAGTGAAGGATCTCGAACTCTGGCTGCGTCGTCCCGACCAGGGATGGGAGAAATACGTCTCATACTCCGGCACGATGGTGGAAACCCCAAGCGGTGAGCAACTGATCTTCCTTTCGGTGTATGATCTGACCGAGCTGCGTGCCGTCCAGTCGGAGTTGCAACAACGGGTAGCGGAACTGGATGCCATTTTCGCCTCCCTGGTGGACGGCCTGGTAGTGAACACCCACGATAGTCGGGTGTTAATGGCGAACCCGGCGGCCCAGCGCATGCTGGCGATGCCGCCGGAACAATGGTCGTTACCCTTCACGGAACGATGGAAGGGACGGCATTTCTATACACCCGATGGGCAGGAGCTTCCGCTCGATGCCTTTCCAGCCATCCGCGCCCTGCACGGCGAAGTTGTCCAGTATCAGGAACTCCGGGTGGTCATCCCTGGTCAGACAGCGCGCTGGTTGTCCATGGGGGCAGCGCCCATCCGCTTGCCGTCCGGGGAGATATTCGGCGCCGTCACCGTCTTTGCCGATGTCACCGCGCTGCACGAGGCGATTGAGCGCGAACGCCGGTATCTCTACACCCTCGCACACAATCTTAACGCGCCGACCACCCTCATCAAAGGAAACCTGGAATTGCTGTTGCTGGCGATCCAATCCGGCGGCGAGATCACCCCGTCGCATCCCATCATTGATTCATTGCAACGCGCGTTGCAGCGCATGATCACGATGGTCGATGATTTTGTGAAGGTCACGCGCCTGGAGGAAGGAACGATTCTGCTGAAAACAACACCAGTCGTGCTTCCCTCCTACCTCGATGCGTTTCTCCAGCGGTATGCGTTCATGCTCGAACGTGAGCGGATGCATGTCCATGTCCCAACCGATCTCCCCCCCGTGCTGGCCGATCCCGATCAGTTGGATGTGATCCTGCGCAATCTATTGGAGAACGCCCAGAAGTTCTCCGCGCCGGAGACGCCCATCGATGTGACAGCCCGGCGACAGGACGAGCACGTGGTCATAAGCATCACCGACTGCGGCATCGGCATCGCGCCAGAGGATATCCCTCACATCTTCGATCGCTTCTATCGAGTCGAGCGCATGCGGAAGGCCGAAGGCACCGGCTTGGGTCTGTATATTACGAAGCGCCTGGTAGAAGCCCACGGCGGGCGCATCTGGGTCGAGAGTGAAATAGGCAAAGGCAGCACATTCAGTTTCACGCTGCCGATTCGATAATCCACCATTTATCGACATGGCCGCACGTCATCACCATATCGCTTCCGAAGACCGGGGGACCGAATATTCCAACCCACCCGGCCGAGAACCGTTCTGGGTCTGCAGGAGTTTCCTGGTCTTCTACTATGGGGGGCAACCTCATCCGCGAGCTGTTCGATGTTCTACGGGCACGCCAGGGGCATAAGAACCCATGTTTTCATTTGGGCTTCATTATACATGAACTGTCGTCTGCTGCCGCCGTCATCGATGTGAACCTCATCGTCCCGAAGGTGATGAATTGATTGAAATGACGGCGTACGGCATCGAGGAACAGGAACAGTGGCGAGTGACGCCGATTATGTTTTTCCTGCTCTTCTCCCCTTCTCAATCAGGCGTTTATCTGGTAGACTGGCGCCATCTTACGAAAGGAGCGATTCCGACAATCCGGTTGTCGCGAAATCGACCCTTCCCAACCATGCGGTTGGCAAACACTATACACGGTGTGGTTCAGTCAGCGGCGAAGCGCATGTAGTATGAGCAAACAAACATTTGTTTGCTACGGCTGAAAATCCGCGTGCCGCTGGTTCAAATCCGGCCGGGGCCACCATCCCTTTTGAGCGTGAAACGGTCCCGGACGCGGGGCCGTTTTCGTTTTCCCGCACCTCACGCCAAATTCCCGACTGCACAATCTCCTGGCCGGCGGCGTACCGGTATGACGTTCTGCTCGAATAAGCTCCTTGCCGTCGCATCCTCCGCGATAATGTCGAGAATGTTCGCTTGATCTGACATTGATTCGCGGGAGAACGGGGAAAATGGGAGTGAATACAGGAGCAAGCGAGCGGAGACAGGCCTCCGTTCTCGGCCAATCCACTCGGGGGAACGAATAACCGTGGCGGTCAGTACACAGCAATATCATCAGCGACAGGAGCCAGAGCGGGCGGCGGTGACGGCGGAAGCAGACGAGGAGCACTGGCAGCATGCCCTGGATGCCGCCGGCGTGGGCGCCTGGGAGCTGAATCTACGGAATCATACCGCGCGGCGTTCGCTCCGTTTCGATCAGATTTTCGGCTACCCGGCGCCCCTGCCGGCATTCAGCTATGACATGTTCCTGGAGCACGTCCTGCCGGAAGACCGGGCGCGCGTGCACCGGTCGTTTCAGGACGCGCTCGCTGCCCGCGGCGACTGGGATTTCGAGTGCCGCATCCGCCGGGCGGACGGCGTGGTCCGCTGGATCTGGGGGTCCGGGCACCGGCAGCTCGACGCGCAGGGACAACCCGCGCGCATGCTGGGACTGGTGCAGGACATCACCGAGCGCAAGCAAGGCGAGGAAGCGCTGCAGCGCCACGCGCGGCGCTTCGAGTTGCTGACCACCACCGCGGAGCAATTGCTGAAGAGCGCCGACCCGCAGCGCGAGGTGGAGTCGCTCTGCCGCCGGGTGATGGAGTTGCTGGACTGCCACGCCTTCTTCAATTTCCTGGTGGATCACGAAGCCGGCAAGCTGCGCCTGAACGCCTGTGCCGGCATCCCGGAGGACGAGGCGCGGCGCATCGAATGGCTGGAGTACGGCGTGGCGGTGTGCGGCTGCGCGGCGCGCGACGGCTGCCGCATCGTGGCCGAACACATACCCACCACCCCCGACCCGCGTACGGAGCTGGTGCAATCCTACGGCATCACGGCGTACGCCTGCCACCCGCTGCTCGGTCCCGGCGGCGCGGTGCTCGGTACGCTCTCCTTCGGCACCCGCAGCCGCGAGACGTTCAGCGACGACGACCTGTCGCTGATGAAAGCCGTCACCGACCAGGTGGCCACCGCCGTGACCCGCATCCGCGGCCAGCAGGCCCGCGAGGGCCTGCTGGCGGAGGTGCAGCGCCACGTGGCTGAGCTGAACGCGCTGCGCGAGCAGGACCGCCTGCTGCTCCATACCATGGCCCACGACCTGCGCTCACCTGCCACCCTCATCGACGGTCACCTGAACCTGCTGCTGGAGCAGCTCGCGCCGGGGCGGGAGCTGGTCGGCGAAAACGTGGACGCCCTGCGGCGGGCGTTGCGCCGGATGGGCGTCATTATCGACGACCTGACCGAAGTCTCGCGCCTGGATGCCGGCGGCATCACACTGGAGCTCGAGCCGGTGGCGCTGACCGTCTTCCTGCCGGAGCTGCTGGCCCGCCACGCGGACGCGCTCGATCCCGCGCAGATCACCGTGGACGTGCCGAACAACCTGCCATCGGTGCACGCCGACCCCGCCCGCCTGGAACGCATCCTGCTGAACCTGCTCATCAACGCGCGGAAATATTCGGACCCCGGCGCCCCCATCCGCGTCGTCGCCCGCCGGCGGGACGGCCGCGTGGAGGTTCGCGTGGCAGACCAGGGTCAAGGCATCCCTGCCGCCGAGATCGACCGCATCTTCGACCGCTTCTACCGCTCGGCCTACAAGCGCCGCGGCGAAGGCATCGGCCTCGGGCTCTACATCACCCGCGCCCTGGTGGCAGCCCACGGCGGGCGGATCACCGTCGAAAGCGAGATCGGCTGCGGCAGCACCTTCGTCTTCACCCTGCCGCCGGCCGCCGCTGCCTGACGGCGTCAAGCCCCGGCCGGCGACCACAGGTGGCGGATCACCGATGAGACACGCGTCACTGCACCGGGCCCTCGTCGCCCGGCAGGCTGCGGCCGTATTGCGCCAGGCACTGCTCCGCCGACGGGCACCAGGCGGCGCAGGCGAGGTCGTGGTGGGGATTGTAGGTCATCTGCCTGCAATAGGGACACTTGCGGCGCAGGTCGTCCTTGAAGAACTCGACGACCTTGCCGCAATGTATGCAGGGCTCCTCGGAGACGTCCTCCGCCTTCCAGAACCGCGGGTCCTGCCCGGGACAATGTTGCGCGCCGGCCATACGTTCCCCCTTTCGATGTGGCCATTGTACCGGCTGGGGGACGCGGGCGATATGACTTTTGTCACAGCATGGGAGAAATGCGGAGATGGGTCGTCATTCCCCGGCCGGCGGGAAAGCAGGAATATACGGTGTCGGAGAGGTATAGATAAGCTGATACGGCCCGTGAAAGAGGACATGATGCAGATCGACGAGTCCCGTCTCCTGCGCGAGGTGCAGGCCCTGGTGCGCATTCCCAGCGTGCGGGAGGTGGAGACCATCGCGGAGCATATCCTGCGGCAATTGCGCGCGGCCGGGGTGGCGGATGCCCACCGCGACGAGGACGGCAACGTGATCGGCGCGCTGGGGAGCGGCGAAGGGCTGCTGCTGAACGCGCACCTGGACACGGTGGGCGTCGAGGGGTTCCGCGGCGATCCCTTCGACGCGCGGATCGAGGACGACTGCGTGGTGGGCCGCGGCGCCACCGACTGCAAGGCGGGAGTGGCGGCGATGCTGGAGATCGCGCGGCTGCTGGCCGGCGCCCCGCTGCGCCGCCGCGTCATCTTCGCCTTCACCGTCTGGGAAGAGGGCCTGGCGCCCGCGCCCAACGGCGCCTTCGGGGCGGCCCGGCGCGCGGACGCCGCCGAAGCCATCGTGATGGAAAGCACCGTCAAGTCGTCATCGCGCATGGGCGTCATCGTGGGCTGCAACGGCATCCTGCGCCTGGACCTGCGCGTGCGCGGCACGGCCTGCCACAGCAGCAAGCCGCAGCGCGGCGATAACGCCCTCTACCGGGCAGCGGAGATGGTGGGACGCTTCCGCGAGTCATTCGCCCCCGAGACGCTGCCTGCCGCCGACTTCCGCGTGATGGGCCGAACGCTCACCACGCGCTGCGTGGCCTCCCTCACCGAAATCCGCGCCCTGCAGGGCCGCAATATCATCCCCGGCGAGTGCGTGGTGGGCATGGACTGCCGCCTGGTGCCGGGCCAGGATGCGGCGGCGATGGTGCGCCGTGTCCGCGCCTTCGCCAGCCAGTTCGGCCGCGGCAAGGTGGCGGTGGAAGGGGTCCGCTGCATCCACGGCCATGTGTGCGACAGCGACCAGCTGATCCGGGCCTGCCGTGCCGCCGCGCAACGCCAGGGTTTTCAGGCACCCCTCTCCATCATGCCCGGCCGCACCGATTCGACCATCTTCCAGCACGACGGGGGCATCCCCGCGGTGGTCTTCGGCCCCGGCAGTTCCGGACAGGCGCACACGGACCACGAGCGCCTGTCCCTTCCCAATTTCTACCGCAGTGCGCAAGCCTGCCTGGACGCGGTGCTGGAACTGGCCGGCGGAAGATAGGAGACATCCCATGCCGCAACTCTCCATCGCAACCGATTTCTACGATGAAGTCGTGGTGAACAAGCGCTTTTACGACCGGGAGCACCTGGCGGCGCTGATGGCCTATAACCGCGCGCTGGGCGCTGACAGCGTCGATTGGATCCTCGATGACATGTGGGCGCTGTACGACGACTACCCCGGCGGCTTCGACCTGCTGCGGGCGGCGGCCGACGCGGCGCATGCCGAGGGGCTGGCCTTCCACGTCGTCTACAAGCCGTTCGAGGGCACGCTCTCCCATCTCATCCTGCCGCAGACCGCCCCTCGCTTCGCCGACATGCCGGTGCGGGAAACCCTCTGCGGGCTGGTGCCCATCGTCCGCCCGTTCATCGCCGCGCACCCGGAGTGCTGCCTCCGGCGCCGGCCCGGCGACGAAGACCCCGGCGGCGCCGTCCGTGCCATCCGCCTGGTCAAAGGCGACGATGCCCCGGTAACGCTGCGGGCGGAGGACGTGTCGATCTGGACGAGCGGCATCAACGGCAGCTTTGAGCCATATGATGGTCGCTTCACCCTGGAGATCACTCGCGAATGGCGCCCGCTGTTCCCGCTGGGCCGCACCTGCACCGTCGTCACCCTCGGCGGGCTCGATATCACGGCGGGCGAGCGCTATATCGAGCTGCGCTTCAGCGAGGGCGCCTTCGCCGGCCAGCCCTTCCGCAACAACTACCACGACCTGGTCGAGTTGGTGCGGGAAGACGGCGCGGCGATCCCCTCCTCCACCGCCGCCGCCATGCAGCCGCCGCGCGACTATTACCTGCATCTGCTGGCCCAGCCGCACATGACGCAGCTTATCCGCTACGCCCATCACCCGGAGGTGCGGGCGTGGCTGTCCGCGCCGGAGCGCTTCGCCGAATACGCCGGCGAGATGCGGGACTATATGCGCATACCGAGCGAAGCCGGCCGCGAGTATGCGCTCGATGAATGCCGCTTCGTCGCCGTCGCCCGCGGCAAGGCCGACTCCATGCCGGGCGTGCTCAACCCCGCCTGCCCCGAGGTGCAGGAGGAGTGGCTGCGCACCGTGCGCTGCTGCATCGACCGCGGGGCGGATGCGGTGGATTTCCGCATGGGGTACCACCTCCCGCCGCAGGAGCAGTGGGCGTATGGCTTTAACGAACCGGTGCTGCGCGCGCTGGACGGCGAGGCTGACCTGGCCGGCGCCGCGCGCATCATGGGCGCGGCCTACACGCAGTTCCTGCGCCGGGCGGGCGAGTTGCTGCATGCCCACGGCAAGCGGATCGGCGTGCACCTGCTGACCAATTTCCTCATCCCCCGCGACGAGGGGCTGGCCACGCCGTCGCGCGAGATCATCGATGCCGAGTGGGAAACCTGGGTGGCGGAGATCGCCGACTTCGCCACCCTGCGCGGCGCCATGGGCCTGCGCGAGGAGTCGCTCCGCTACGCCATCGATCGCTTTGCCGGCGCCTGCCGGGCGGCAGACATCCCGCTCACCTATCAGTGCAACCGCCGCTACTTTGCCGGCCTGCGAGATACCCTCGACCTGCCCGGCGACCGGCTCAAGGGATTGGCCTGCGAGATGGGCCTGGCGCTGGCCCACCCCGGGGTGACGGGCTACCAGCTCTACGAGACGGCCTACTTCACACGGCTGGACGAACACGGCGCCTTCCGCGGCAACGAACAGCTCCGCCCGCTCTGCCGGCGGTTCCTTCCGCAGGAGGTGAAATAAGCGCGCGCCGAATCGCGCTGCCGATCAGTCCTCGTTCCCCCACGCGTACGAGAAAACCTCGCCCGTGCGCAGCTTGTAATACAGGGACAGGTTATGTAATACAGGGACAGGTTATGTATTTCTCAGTCCCGGCTTCTGCGTGCCGGACACCGCCCCCGCGCGCTGGGCGGTGCCCATCGGGGATCAGTATTATGGCACGGTGCTGACGCTGTCCGTGATGAGCGAACCCTCCGGCGTCGATTTCTCCGGCATGACCATCGCCTGGACCGGGGCCGATGTCGATCCCGACTATTCCGTCTACGCCTACCGCGACCGCACGGTGGCCGGCGCGGCGAATGTCTCCGTGCAGGTGACCGACGAAGATGCGGAAACGTCCTCCGCCGCCGCCGAGGTGGTGGTGGTGGCCATCGACCATATCGCCTCCGATGACGCCAACCTGGTTGAGGCGGAGACCGGCAATTCCACCAATGCGGTGACCGGCGTGTCGTCCGATCCGGCCACGGTGACCGTCATCGCGGTGGTGACCCCCACTGTACCGGACGTGAGTTCGGTGTATAATAAGTTAATCGTCTGGGGCGGCACCTCCGGCGAGGTGGGATCGCCCGCCAACCGCTATCTGCTGCCGCGGGATGCGGCGAAGCGCATGCCGGTGTCGGCGCGCATCGGGGCGTCGTCCGATACGCTGGACGTGTGGGCGGTGCAGGTCAACCTCATCGCCGGCGGTCTCGCCGAGGACGAGGAGGAATTGGACGCGAACGCGGTCGAGGTGCGGGTGAATTCGGACGACGACAATGAGAACGGCATGGCGGATGTGAGCGAATCCAACGGTGCGGCCGGCCTGGGGGTGATGGGCGAAGACGAACTGGTCTCCGTCGCCCTCGACCTCGCGCCCCGCGGCGTGCCGGTGGGCGAGCTGGCGCTGGCGCTGCCCGCGGGCGGGCACGTCGCCGCCTGCGCGTCGGAGCAGAAGGCGGGCGGGCGGCTCGCTGTGTCCTCCTGGAATCTGGCGGCCGGCGCGCCACCTTCCGGCGTCTGCCTGGAGGGGATCAGCACCGTCGGCCCGCAGAGCCTGGCGCTCCAGTACCGCCTTGGCAGCGCCACCCTCAGCGAAGATACCGCCAAAATCACATGCGTGGAAATCCCCGATACCGGGGGCGCAGGAGCGTGCTACAAGCTCTATAGCACGCGCACGGTCGGCATGGGCGGCACGCTGGGGGCTGCATCCCTGGACGGCGGCCAGCAGAGTTACAGCAGCACGGCGCACACGGAGAGCGCTGCCGAGGTGTCGGGGGCCGGCACCGTCGGCGGGGAGGTGCTGGTCACCCTGGTCGTCACGCAGCCGTATGGCGCCTATACCCCCTACGAGG
>DDYW01000011.1 GCA_002348185.1 Candidatus Hydrogenedentes bacterium UBA2224
CCGAGCCCGTGGGCCCCGTCACCAGGAAAATGCCGTTCGGCTTCGCGATCACGTTGCGGATCTTCTTCAGCACGTCCGGCGAAAACCCCAGCGTGTCCAGGTCGATCTTCACCGCCGTCCGGTCGAGAATACGCATGGTCACGTTCTCGCCGTACAGCGTCGGCAGCGTGCCCACGCGGATATCCACCTCGGCATCGCCCACCTTCAAGTCGATGCGCGCGTCTTGCGGAAGACGCCGCTCGCCGATGTCCATTTCACTCATGATCTTGACGCGCGAAATCAGCGCGAGCGACATCGCCTTGGGCGGGCTCACGATCTCGTGCAACACGCCGTCGATGCGGATACGGATGCGGAAATCATCTTCATACGTCTCGAAATGGATATCCGATGCCCGCTTCTGCACCGCTTCGAGCAGCACCAGATTCACAATCTTGATGATCTCGGGTTCCTGCGCCAACTGCACCAGGTTGTCCACGTCGCCCACGATCTGTTGCTGGCCCAGTTCTTCCGCGGTCAGTTCGGCATCGCCGACCCGCTCGACGAGACTCTGCAGCGTCTCGTGCACCGATTCGCTCTCGTACGAATAATTGTTCTTGATGAACGCCGCGATCGCCTCTTCATTGCTGACCGCGCCCTTCACCTTGCATCCCAGGATCTGCGTCAGGTCGTCGATGATCCCCAGGTTCAGCGGGTCCGCCATCGCCACCGTCAGCACCCCGTCATCGAAGCGGATCGGCACGATGTTGTAGAACCGGGCAATGTCCGAAGACACCCGGCCCAGCACGTCGTGCGATACCTGCATCCGGTTGACGTCGACGCGCTCCATCCCCGCCTGCACGCCGAGCGCTTCCACCACCGCCTGCTCGTTGCACAGGCCCATCTGGACCAGAACGCGCCCCAGCATCTCGCCGGTCAGGCGTTGACGCTGAAGCGCTTCATCCAGTTCCAGCGGCGTGATCACGCCATGGTCAATCAAGATGTCGCCGATCGGTCTTTCGTGGGTGACGGCCATCAGTCACGCGTCCTCTCAAGCTGTTGCGGTTACCGCGGTTTCACTTCCTCTTCCGGTTCCTCTTTCGGCGCGTCTTCCAGACCCAGTTGCCTCGCCGCGACGCGGAATTCATCGAGTTGCTGCGCCCGGCCGGAAGCCACTTCATACGTAATGATGCCCTTTTTGTACAGCGCCAGCAGGTGCTCATCCAGCAGATTCATGCCATACTTGTGCCCGGTCTGAATCGACGACGTGATGCGGTACGACTTGTTGTCGCGAATCAAGTTCTGAATGGCCGGCGTCGTGATCATGACCTCGAACGCCGCCACACGCCCGAAACCGCCCTTGCGGGGAAGCAGCGCCTGCGAAATCACCGCTTTCAGATTGCCCGCGAGCTGCGTGCGGATCTGTTCCTGCTGGTTCGTCGGGAACGCGTCCACCAGACGGTCAATCGTGCGCACCGCCCCCGTCGTGTGCAACGTGCCAAACACCAGGTGGCCGGTTTCGGCGGCGGTCACCGCGGCCTCGATGGTGGCCAGATCGCGCATTTCCCCCACCAGGATGATGTCGGGGTCCATGCGCAGCGCGCGGCGAATCGCCTCGGAGAACGACGGCACATCCACCCCCACCTCGCGCTGATTCACCAGGCTTTTCTTGTGGTTGTGGTAATACTCGATCGGGTCCTCGATCGTGATGATGTGATGATCAAATTCCGTGTTGAGGTAATCGATCATCGTGGCCAGGCTCGTGCTCTTGCCCGAGCCCGTGGGCCCCGTCACCAGAATCAGGCCGCGCGGCTGGGAAATCACCTGTTTGAGCGACTGCGGCAGCCCAATTTGTTCAAAGGTCAGGATCTTGTTGGGGATCAAACGCAGCACCAGGCCCACGTTCCCCTTCTGCTTGAAGATCGACACACGGAACCGGGCGACGTCTTCAAACGCAAACCCAAAGTCCGAGCCGCCGACCTCCTGAATCTCCTGCTGGTTGTCCACCGACGCGATGCTCTTCATCAGGCGCTCGGTGTCTTCGGGGCCGAGGTTGCGTTCACCAAAATACGTCAGGTGGCCGTGCACCCGCCCCACAGGGGGACTGCCCACCGCGAGGTGAAGATCCGACCCGTCGCGGTCGATCAACATCTTCAGCAGGCTCACCATGTCATATTGTTGGGGGGGCACTGTCGTCTCCTTTCGTGCGCCGTATCTACACCGGTTCGTCCATCTGCGTCACACGAAGCACTTCCTGCACCGACGTGATGCCCGCCACCGCTTTCTGCCAGGCATCCTCACGAAGCGTCTTCATGCCGCCGCTCGCCCGGGCTTCCGCCCGCAGGGCGCCCGCGGACGCGCCGTTTATGACCAGCTCGCGCAGCTTGTCCGTCGTCACCAGCAATTCATAGATGCCGATACGGCCCTGGTAACCCGTATGGTTGCAGTGCTCGCAGCCCCGGCCTTCAAACAACTCGATATCGTCGTAGTTGATTTTCAGGCCCAGCCGCTCCTTCTGGAGTTCCTCCGGCTTCGTCGGCTCCTTGCACGTCGTGCAGAGCGTCCGCACCAGCCGTTGCGCCAGCACGCAGCGCACGCCCGACGCCACCATGAACGGCTTCACCCCAATGTCCACCAGACGGATAAACGAACTGGCCGCGTCATTCGTGTGGACCGTCGAAAACACCATATGACCCGTCAGCGCCGCCTTGATGGCGATGGCTGCCGTCTCATAGTCGCGGATTTCACCCACCATCACGATGTCCGGGTCCTGACGGAAAATCGCGCGCAGCGCGTTGTCGAATTTCCACCCGATCTCGTGGTTCACCTGCACCTGGTTGATCCCCGAAAGCTGGTATTCCACGGGGTCTTCCACGGTCACCAGCTTCCGGTCAGGACTGTTCAGCTTGTGGAGCGACGCATACAGCGTCGTCGTCTTTCCGGAGCCCGTGGGCCCCGTCACCAGCATCACGCCCGTGCCCTGGCCCAGCAGTTCCTCCCAGCGGCGCTGGTCTTCCGGACTGAAGCCCAGCTGGCCCAGGCCCAGCATCAGGCCGCTCTTGTCGAGGATACGCATCACCATGCTTTCGCCGTACTGCGCCGGGAGCGCGCTGACACGCAAGTCCACCATCTTGCCGCCGATATTGAGCTTGATGCGGCCGTCCTGCGGAATGCGCCGTTCCGACAGGTCCATGTTCGACAACAATTTGAGGCGCGAAATGATCGACGCCTGCGCGCGTTTCGGCGGCGGCGGCATCAGATGCAGCACGCCGTCAATCCGGTACCGGATTTTCACGTCATACTTCCCGGGCTCCACGTGAATATCACTCGCCCGGAGCCGGAACGCTTCCAGGATTAGATTGTGAACATACCGGACCACCGGGTGGTCGTCATCGTCCTCCGTGTCCGCATTGCTGCCCACGTCAAAGTCCGCCGCATCGACGCTGATGCTGCTCATGCTGATGTCGCTCGCCGACATGCTGCTCACGCTGCTCATCGACGAGTCCAGTGAACTCACGTTCGACATGGTGCTCAACGTGCTCATGGTGGACGCGCTGCTCACCGTTGAAAGCATCGATTCCACCGTGTGCTCGTTCAGGCCGTAATACTTGCTCAACGCCTCGGCGATGTCTTCCCCCGGCGCCAGTTGCGGCTCCACCGGGCGTTCCAGCAGGCGCTCCACGTTCTCCAGGGCCGTGAAATTCGTCGGGTCAGCCGTCGCGATGATCAGACGGTCCCCCGACTCGCCCAGCGGAATGATGCGGTACAAGGTGGCGATACTCGGTTCCACCATGTTGCGGATCCGCTCGGGAATCTCGCGGTCGGAAAGGCGCACAATCGGGATGCCGAGCTGTTCGGCAAGCCCTTCTGTGATATGGCCTTTGCTCAGATAGCCCAGACGAACCAGGATTTCGCCCAGGCGCCGGTGGCCCATCGTCGTCTGCTGTTTGTGTATCGCTTCGTCAAGCTGTTTTTGGGTGATCACGCCCTTTTCGACAAGGGTCTGCCCGAAGAGGCTATACGCTTGTTGTTGCACGGCCCAAACCTCACTTTCTCAGCACCTTCAATGTACCAGACATGCCCCGATCTTGTCAATGTAAATAGTGCGAGATAGTATTGCAAATATTACACTTACACCATGGGTTGTCAATAATTTACCACCCCTCCGGCTGCCGTTTCCCGGGCCGCGCGCCCGCCGCCAGCGTCCCATGGTCAAGCCCCTCTTACGGTTGCGTGAAACCGCGTTTCCGGTGCGCGCGCACCAGTCTGCGAAAAGCCCGGAAGCCGGGAAGAAGAGCCTCTGGAGCAGCCCGCCCGGCCGGCCCGGCGCCCACCCGGATGTTCACCTGCCATGCCCCCCGCGCCGCCCGTCAAGGAATTTTCCTCATTCCGCAACCTCGGGCCCGCTTCGCGGCCAAACACAATACACCCTTTTCCGACTTCCAAATGCATTCTGACTGAGGGATTGTCAAAAATCAACCCCGGCAACACAGGAAACATTGCCGCGGAAGGGCGGGCAGGCCGCCCGGTTCAGGCCCGGGCGGGCCGGCAGGGTCCGGGGCGCCCCCCGGAAATCAGGCTCGCGGAGCAACCAGCACCAGGTCACACACGAGCCCGCGGCCGTCATCCGCCGGCCGCAGCTCGTCCAGGCGATCCAGCACGATCAAGTTTTCGCCGCTGTATATGCGCAGAAGGAGATCGAGGAGTTCCTCCATACTTACCCCCTCCAGATGGAGCTTGACGGCCTCGAACGCGCCCGACCGCACGGCCGTATTCTGGGTTTCGAGGGTGGCCCGGGCCCCCTGTCCGCCCTTGAGGTTCTGGGCCTGCAGGGCGCGGTCCACGTGGGAGTACAGGCCGAAAGCGCCCCGGTTGCGCAGCTTTCCCTCGAGCGCCACGCTGCTCTGGAGACGGCCCAACGCCTCGTCGCGCACCACCTGGGCATCCTGCAGCCGCAGCCGCGCCGCCTCCACCTCCCGGAGGGACTGGTGGTACATCCGGAACGGTCCGCGGTCCGAGAACAGCCACTGCGATACGATCACGGCGACCACTACCGCCCCAATCAGCACCACCATCTTTTCGCGTTTCTGCATCGCGATCTTCGCCATTTCCGCTGCTCCTGTGTCTAGATATACGCGCGCACGCTGAAGGTGGCCTGCCCGCCATCGTCCCGGCGCTGTGGGCCTTCCACCTGCTTAAAGAACTCCGACGCTTTTAACCCGGCCATCACCTCGTCAAACGCGTCGGCGTCCACCACTTCGCCCTCGATGGTGATGCTCTGCAGGTCCCCCCGCCGTTGCGTTGACGTGATCCGGAGGGACGTCACCCGCACCGTGCTGTCGGGCATCCGTACGCTGATTTCCTTGAGGATGTCCGGCAGAGGCGGCCGCTGGTACATACCCACGTCCGACAGCTCCGACGACTCCGCGGCAGCGGCATGGTCCGCCCGCATCATGTCCATGCTTACGCTGCCGCCCGGATCGACGGCCGGCCGGCCGCTCTGCACCTTCGGAGACGCCGGAAACGCCTCTTCGTAATACGCCCAGATCGCATTGCCAATGCGTTCCACTTCGGCGCGATTCCGCTGGTAGCTGACATACATGTACACGCCATACCCCACCAGCAGCAACGCGGCCAGCGACGCCGAAAACACCGCATGCCGCATCAGCCCGCCCAAGCCGGCCGTGCCGGCCAGGGGACCCGTGCGGAAATCCAGCCCGTACGCGCCTCCGGCCGCCGTCAGCGCGACGCCAGCCAGAGCCGCCCAGCTGTTCGCGCCGTCCTCAACCGGAACCTCCTCCGCCGCCTCCTCCGCCGCCGGCATCACCGCTCCGCCGGGCAATACCCGGGTTGCGGGAACCGCGAGACGCGCCCGGGCCGCGCTTTTCATCCCCTCCAGCAAGTCCACCTGCCGGACCGCTACCTCGAGCTCCTGCTCAAAGTCCGCCCGGTGCGCTTCCGGCATGGCGTAACCCGTCACGACCAGTTCAGACACCGCAGCCTCGTCTTCCGGCCAGGACGCCTGAAACGCCCGCAGGGTGTTCTGGACTTCCCGCGCCGCGTCGGCTGGCTCGTTTCGAAACTGGCCTTCGCTCAGCGGCAGATGCCGCAGAAACACCAGCGCCGCGCCCCGCGTAACTACCAGAGAAGCTCCGCGCTCGCGCACATGCAAGGCCGCCACCAGGTCATTCTTTCCGCCCTGGGCCGCCCGCAACAGCGAGGTCAGGCCCGTAGCGTCCAGGCCGATGCCCTCGATGGCGATCCCGCCCGCGCTCAGGACGTCCAACTGTTCTTCCAGCAGGGTCCGGCGCACTCCTACCGCCAGTACTTCCGTGTTGCCGTTGGCCTCGCGGATGATGCTGTAGTCGACCGCCAACTCGTCGATGGGGAAGGCCAGAAAGGGTTCCAGTTCAAACGGCACCGCCGCGGCCACCTTGCCCCGCCCTTTGAACGGCAGGACCAGTTTGCGCGCGATGGCATTGTCGCTTCGCGCGCAGAGCACCCAGGCCGACGGCTTGACCTTCAGCTGCGCGCGGGCATGCCCCACCGCCGCCACCAGCGCCTCGAACCGTTCGCTCGCGCTCTCATAGACCGCACGGCAGGCACACCCATCCACGATCGACGGCGTCCGTCCGCCTGTGTTCACCACGGCGATGCGGATTTCGTCCTCGTCAAATTCCACTGCGCCAATTCTCGCCGGCAATTTCATTGAGTCACTCTCCAATCCAGCGTTCGGAACAACTCGGCCGCCTCCCGGCCGGAATCCCGCCAGACGAAGGCCTGGATCCGCACCATCGCGCGCTCATACAATCCCATCCCTTCGATCTGGAACACGTCGCTCGACCAGATCCACACTTCCGGCTTGCGCGCCCCGGCTTCCGCCTCGGCCCGGCGCTGCTGCCGGCTGCTCTGCTCTTTGGCGTCCAGCAGTCCGCGCGTCTCCGCATCTTTCCGGCTCGTCACCGGATCGCCGTTTTCCTGCCAGGTCAAAATCATCTCGCACAATCCGGATTCCCCAATCGCCTCGGACATGGCCTCCAGCACCGGATACCGCGCCGTGTTCACGTTGATCCGCCCGAGCGGATCCCCGTGCACCGTGAGCAGCTCCGTCAACGAGGGAAACTCCTCGGGATTTTCCGGGTCGCCAAAATACAGCTCCGTGGTCATGCCGTCCACGAGCAGCAATTCCTCCAGCGAACTGAACGGGCCGTTCTTGCACCCGTACGCGGGCTCCAGCGTCGTATAATAGTCGGCTTCGGCTCCGCTGCTGCGCACATTGTCGTCCAGATCCACCCAGTCCAGGATGGCGTCCACCAATTCGGGATCGCCCCCGCGCCGCTCGATCAGGATGCGCAACGCCTCCACCACATATTCGTTCTCTTCGTTGTTGGTGGGCTTGAGCAGCGCATTCAGGTTGAGTTTGCCGTATTCATCCTGGACCCGGCANNTGCTGGTAGGGGAGCCCCTCGGCCCACACGTCCACCAGACTGTCAAAATCCGTCCCTTCCACGCCCGCAAGCGTGGACGACTCCAGGTCGCTTGCCAGAAGCGAATAGCCGTAGGCAATGGCCGAGCGCGCGGCGGTCTCGGCTTGAAACATCGACAGATTGTTCTCGACGTAGCTCGCTTCCACGGTCGTTTCGTAAGCATGCTCGACGACCAGCACCGTAAGCAACACGACGAACAACAAGGCGAGCAGCAGCGCCACGCCCTCATTGCCGGGGCGGGCGTTGGCCGTGGAACTCGCCAGGCGCCGGTTCACGGGTTGCTCCTTTCGGTCTGGATGTTGTTGTTGGCGCCCTGCGCCCCGCCTTCCTGCCGCGACGTCTCGCTTTCAAGCTGTTCCAGCGCGTCGCGCGCGGCCTGCCCCGAGAAATCCGCCAGAGACCGTCCGTCTTCCGTCACGCCAAGCCCCACCGGGATCGGGATGACCATCTCGAAATCCGGGTCCTCGATGTCGTCGTAGTTCTCGGACGCCTCCTCCTTGAGCTGCTCCTCCGTCTTCGCGAAATTGATGCGGATGTGCACGCACCACGGCACGCGCCCGAACTGGAGCGAATCCCACTCGTCCAGCCACTCGGCGCCGTCAAAATACTGCAGATCCATGGAGCGAATGGGCACGCTCCAATGAGGCGCTTCGTAATTGGGGTCCGTGGCCAGCTCCGCCAGTTCATCCTGGTCTGCCGCGTCGAGGGCTTCGACGTTCCCCGCGATGAGGGGCATTTCCACCGATTCCAGCGTCGAGCCTTCCGGGCGGTCTTCGTTCTTTTCCGTCCGGGTCTCATCGAGATCCAGGCCGAGTTCGCTGGCCTCGTCGTTCATTACCTCGTACCGCACCTCCTTCAGGTCGCCGGGCAGCGCCATCCCCCCCATCAGCGGCGCGGTCGAGCAGAATCGCACCGAGTCCATGGGCCCGTCTGAACTTTCGTCGTTCAGGCCGATGAACTGAAACGCGGGCTGCTCGTTGGTGCGGTCGGCGTAGACGCTGCGGAAATTGGTTTCAAAACTACGGGCCAGGAACTGCCGCAACCGCGTTTCCTCGGCGGCCGCCCGCGCCATCGCGGTCGAATTCACCACCGAACTCAACGACGAATAGACGATGGCCGTCAAGATGACGATGATGGCCATCGCCAGGATCAGCTCCATCAGTGTAAAGCCCTGATTGCGCATGCCCGCTTACCGCCCTGAACCCGATGGCGTTCCGCCCGCCCGCGACGACAGCCCGCTGAGATCAATGCCCGAGGCCGGCCCCGAACTCGCGCCGGACCGCGTCGCGGCCGACGTCCCGCCTCCGCTCGAACGCGGGTCGTATACCATAAACACGATTTCGTGCGTCTCTCCCTGGGGGTCTTCGACCGAAACCAGCACGTCGTACAGCAGCACGTAGCCCTCCCCCATCTGCTGCGCCTCGAACGTGTACGTGTAATCCGGATACCGTTCGCCGAAATCACCGTCTCCGGCCAGGTTGCCCGCGAGCACCTCCGTTTCCGCGCGGCCCATCGCCTGCGAAATAAAGTTGCGGATCGTCACCTCGTCCCGCGCCGATTCATACAGCCGCAGCGCCCGGAAATGCGTTTCGAGCAGGATAAACATCACCCCGCCGATCACGGCCAGAGCGACCACGATCTCGAGTAACGTGAATCCGTCGTCGCCTGTCCGCGCGGAACGATGCGGCCCTCTCCGGTGCTCGCGGTCCCTCAAAGCGGCTCCTCTTTCCCTTCGTAAATGTGCGCGCCGCCCGTGATCGGGTCCCAGGCGACGGTGAAGTAATCTTCGGTATCCCGGCTCTTGAGGTAGATGTGCACCGGCTCGGCCAGCCCCAGCGGCGTCACATCCACCTCAACCAGGCCGCTGCTCAATTCCGACGTCCCCACCCGCACGCTTTCGATCTCGACGCCATCGGGAAGCCGCGTGCGCTCCAGCAGCGACGTCTTGACCTCTTCCACGCTGTCTTCTTCGTCGCCCGAGTCCAGCGCGAATTCCTCGTCGCCAAACAACGGCCCCATCTCGCCCAGAAGACCATCGTGCTTGACATTGCGCGTCTTGGATTGCAGCGACATCGTCGCGAACCGGTCGAAGCGCTCCTGGAGAATGCGCGCCTGATTCGCCACGTCCTCCTCCGAGCCCGGCTGGTAAAGGGCGGCGTTGCGGTCCTGCGCGCGTTCGCCGCCGCTCACGCCGTCCACCCGGCCGAACGAGCTGTCCGCGAACATCCCGTCCTCGTCCTCCTCGTCCTGCAACTCCTCCTCGGTATACCAGCGCACCGCCCAGTACTGTTGCGGCGCGCCGTCCTCCGGCGTCAGCTCGAAGCGGATCGTAAGGCGCTCATGCGTGATTACGGCATGCGCCATCGCCGCGCGGCCATAGCCCGCCAGGTGGCGCGCCGAGCCTTCCAGCGTGCTGAACAGGATCGTCGGCACCAGTTGCGGAATGGCCACCGCCAGCAGCAGCGCGACAATGCCCACCACCACGGCGAGTTCCACCAGCGTGAAACCGCCCTCCGCGGCGCCAGCGCCCGGCACGCTTCTGTCCGTTGCATTTCGGCGAGGGCGCGTCACCAGCCGCCGTCCTAGTTGCTCTCGCCTTGGAGGTTCCAGCTCACAATGTCCGCGTTATACTCCGTGCCGCCCTTCTGCCCGTCGGCGCCGTAGCTGACGATCTCAAATTCGTGTCCTTGGGCCCCCGGGCAGGTATACACGTACGGATTGCCCCACGGATCCTTCGGGACGCTGTCGGCATCCAGGTAGTTTTTGTTCTTCGCGTTGCTGACCAGCGCTTCCAGCCCTTCGCTCGAGGTCGGGAACTTCTTGAACTCGAGTTTGTACTGCGTCAGGGCCGTCTTGAAATGCGAGATCTGCGCCTTCGCCGCGCTCACGTGCGCCTCGTCCGCCACCGTCAGGAAGCGCGGCGCCACCAGCGCGGCCAGCAGACCGAGGATCACGATCACCACCATCAACTCCACCAGCGTGAAGCCGGCCCGCCGTTGTCTACGTTCCCACTGTTCGCGACGATTCATCTTCAGGCCCTCCTCAGGCGAACGTGCTGCTGATGGTTAGCACCGGGAGCAGCACCGCAATTACAAGAAACCCTACAAATACGCCCATCACCAGGATGATGATCGGCTCCAGGAGACTCACCAGGGCGTCCACCGCCATGTTCACTTCCTCGTCGTACGTGTCCGCCGTTCGCAGGAGCATCGCCGGCAACTCGCCGCTGCGCTGGCCCAGTTCCACCATGTGCACCAGCATCGGTGGAAACATGGCGGATTCCCGCAACGGTTCCGAGAGGTTCCGGCCCCGCCGCACCTGCGTCTTCACGTCGTCCATGATCTGCTCGGCCTGCCGGTTCTGCAACACCGACTTCACCACCTCGAGCGCGTTCAGCATCGTGAGCCCGCTCTCCAGCATCGAGCCCAGCGTCCGCGAAAACCGCGTGCACACGACCTTCAGGTAGAGATCGCCCGCGTAGGGCAGCGCCATCTTGAACCGATCCCACTTCAGACGGCCTTCCGGACGCTTCACCCACGCGCGCCACGTCAGCAGACCGCCCACCGCCACCAGCAGCACGGCCCACCACCACGCATAGAGAAAATCGCACGTGAAAAGCATCGCCTTCGTGATGGTCGGAAGCTCCACATTCTGCCGCTCAAACGTGCCCACGATCTTCGGTACGACCACCATCAGCAGGAACACAATCACCCCCACGCTCACGCACGCCATCAGCACAGGATACGCCAGGGCCGAGATGACCCGCGCCCGCAGCCGGACGTTGCGCTCCAGCAGGTCCGCCAGGCGCATCAGCACCGACTCGAGCGCGCCGCTCGCCTCGCCCGCGCGCACCATGTTCGCATAGAGCGCGTTGAACGCCCGGGGATGCTGCGCCAACGCATCGGCCAGCGTCATGCCTTCGTTGACCCGGTCGCGCACATCGAACACGATCTTCTTCAGCCGCGGATTCCCCGTCTGCTCCAGCAGCGCTGTCAGCGCCTCGACAAGCGACATGCCCGCCTCGAGCAGGACCGCCAGCTGCCGCGTCATCAATGCGATGTCGCGGCCCTTGATGCGGCTCAGCGAACCCCCCATAACGTCGGTCGTCGCCGAGGCCTTGCCGCTGGACTCGCGCACGCTGGTCGGGAACAGCTCCTGTTCGCGCAGTTTACGGCGCGCCGCCGCGGGCGAATCCGCGTCGATCACGCCGCGCACCTGCTTGCCCGAACCCGCGATCGCTTCATAATCAAATACGGCCATGCCGGTTAATCCACGCCTCCCTGCTTCATGCGACTACGCCTTCGAGCAGATCATCGCGCGTCACGCGCAGCACCTCTTCGATGGTCGAGATCCCCGCGCGCACCTTCGCCGCGCCGTCCGCCCGCAGCGTCCGCAGTCCTTCCCGCACCGCTTCGCGCTTGATCACATTCGAATCGACGCCCTTCAGAGTCAGCTCCTGGATCTGCGGACTCATCACCAGCAGCTCAAAGATGCCGATTCGCCCGTAGTACCCGCGCCCCTGGCATTTGTCGCACCCGGGTCCGCGCCAGGCCGTCAGGCCCTTTGCGTCGTCGGCGCGCATGCCCAGTTCCACCCAGCTTTCCGGTTTCGGCTCGTACTCCTCCCGGCATTCCGGGCAGACCCGGCGCACCAGGCGCTGCGCCATAATCGCGATCGTCGACGAACTGACCAAGAACGGCTCGATGCCCATATTGACCAGCCGGGTGATCGCGCCCGCGCTGTCGTTCGTGTGCAGCGTGCTGAAC
>DDYW01000119.1 GCA_002348185.1 Candidatus Hydrogenedentes bacterium UBA2224
TCCATCCCGTCCATCCCGTCCACAGCGCCGCGCTCGACGGTCGGGCACGTACCTCCTTCTTCTGGCGCCTTCCGCGGCACATTGCGGGACGGGTAAATCTCCGGCGCGCGCGTTAACTTGACCCGGTACGCGCTTTTGACTAGGATGCGATTTGAACGGCAGAAACACGAAGGGGTGGCCGTTTCCCCGAGGGGGTTCCGAACTGATGACCAGTGACTCCTGCTGCCCCCCTTCCTGCGCGTTCCAACCCGCTACCACCGCAGAAGGAGGCACTCGAGATGAGTAAAGGGACCCGCATCAATCTGTGCATCATGATGTTTCTGGAATTCTTCATCTGGGGGGCATGGTCCGTTCCCATGGGTGTGTACCTGGGCGCCATTGGATTCAAGGCATCCGCCATTGCAAGCGCGTACAGTACTGTTGCGCTGGCGGCGATCGTATCCCCCTTCTTTGTGGGCATGATCGCGGACCGTTTTTTCGCGGCCGAACGCGTGCTGGGCGTCATGCACATCCTGGGAGGCATCGTCCTGTTTGCGGTGTCGCGCATTGTAGAGCCGGGCATGTTCTTCTGGGTTCTGTTGCTCTATACGCTGACGTACACGCCTACGCTGGCGCTGGTCAACGCGGTGGCCTTCAATCAGTTGGACAACGTTGAAAAACAATTTCCGGCGATTCGTGTATTCGGCACCCTGGGCTGGATTGTTGCAGGTTTGCTGATCGGTTTCCTCGAGGTGAATGCCGGCGGCGCGCGGTGGAATTTCGTCGAACCGTTTCTGATCCCCGTCAATTTCGCCATCACGATAGCCGGAGGTGAAGGGGACTGGGTTTCGGCGTCGGCAAAGTCAATTCCCATGGTCATCGCCGGGGTTGCCGCCATAATCCTGGGTGTTTACAGTTTCTTCCTGCCTCACACGCCGCCCAAGGCGAAGGGAAAGAAAGCAAGCGTGCGCGAAATCCTGGGCCTCGATGCACTCGGTCTCTTGAAAGAGCGGTCTTTTGCGATCTTCGCTATCAGTTCGTTTCTGATCTGCATTCCGTTGTCGGCCTATTACACCTTTGCCAACCCGTTCCTGGTTGAAATGGGAATGGCAAACGCCACGGCAAAGATGACTCTGGGCCAGATGTCCGAGTTCTTTTTCATGCTGGTGATGCCGTTTTTCTTTGCGCGGCTGGGCGTGAAGAAAATGCTCCTGGTGGGCATGCTCGCCTGGCTGGGCCGGTATTTCCTTTTCGCATTCGGCGGCAGCGACTCGCTGATGCTCATGTACTACGGAGGCATCCTGCTCCACGGAATCTGCTACGACTTCTTCTTCGTGACCGGGCAAATCTACGTCGACAACGAAGCGCCCCAGGAGGTCCGCGCCAGTGCGCAGGGCTTTATCGCCATGATCACCTACGGCGTGGGCATGTTCGTCGGATATTTCCTGTCGGGCAAAATTGTCGAATATTTCCAGACTCCTGACGGGCAAACCATCGAGGGCTACACCTGGCCTCGGGTGTGGATTGTCATGTCCCTCATGGCCGCCGTTGTCGCCGTGGCGTTCGCTTTCCTCTTCAAGGAAAAGAGCAAGCCGGAGGCGGCGCCAGGAAAAGTGGGGCCCTCCGAGATGGCGTAGTCTCTACCCCACTGCTGTTACGCGTCCGGCCCGGTTTTCCCAGGAAAGCCGGGCCGTTCATTTTTGTCAAGGCGCGGCTCGGGGCTCCCTTTCGCGGCCGCGGATTGCTTCATTTTGCGCCGGATGGCGATAATTCGGCCTATGGCCGCTGCGAGCACCACGCCCAGCAGGATGAACAGCCACATGCTGCTGCTCAACGTTTCCGACAACTGGGACATGCGGTCAAAGAACCAGATCCACAAACCCACGGCGAGAAAATTGCCCACGATAACCGAGGTGAAGACCCAGCGGGTGCGTATTCCGAGCAGATACCCGACGAGGCCTCCCGCAAGGGCCCCGGTACTCCAGAACGGGAACAGAACGAACAGCGTGAGCCCCAATGCGCCAAACGGCGCGATTTTGCTTTTGTGGCGCTCGGCGGTCGCCCGAACGTTGGCAATAGTCGGCCCGATGAAGCGCCACTCGACAGCGTACCGGTACCCGGCAACAAGCAAGGGATACAGCAGCAAGAGCACGATGATATCCTGCAACGTGCAGTGCACGAGCAGGAACGGCTTGGGAAAGCCCATGCCCACGGCCTTGCTCACGCTGGCCGCGCGGCCCGCGACGATCTGCAGCAACACGAGTTCCCACACGCGTGCATAGGGTTGGGGCGAGAGGATGCCCAGCGCGACCAGAACCGCCACCCAGACAGTGAGCAGCACCTGGCCGGCCCGTTCGATTTGCCGGATCATGCGTCCAAACGCCCGCACGTCACGGATATACTGGTCAGTCATACACTACACCCAGCCTGGCGGATCGGAAAGGATTTACCGCACGGCGTGGTTGAACTCAGGATCTTCAGTATATCGGGGCAACGTGCGCCCTTCAACGCCTTTCCGGATGGGCGTGTGCTATCATTTGAGCGTATGGACGACTCCCATCAAACAGGCGCGATAGACCGCCACTCGATCGAGATTGTACGATCTCCGCACGCCACGCCGGAGGCGTTCCAAGCCGATTTCGACATCAGTGCCGTGCCCTCAGACCCCGGCTGTTACTTGATGCGCGACGCAAAAGACGCGGTCATCTACGTCGGAAAAGCCAAAAACCTGCGGGCGCGCATCCGGTCGTACATCAACGAGAGCGACAGTCGGTATACGGTGCGGTTTCTGATTGGCCGGGTGGCGCACCTGGATTTTCTTGTCACGAACAACGAGAAAGAGGCGCTCCTCCTTGAGAACAGCCTCATCAAACACCACAAACCGCGCTACAACATGCGCCTCAAGGACGACAAGACCTATGTCAGCGTGCGCGTCAACCTGGAGCACGCGTTCCCCCGGGTGACCATCACGCGTAAACGCCGCAAAGACGGCTCGCGTTATTTCGGGCCGTATCCGAGCGCGGCGGCGGTCCGCGATACGCTGCGCCTGTTGCAGCGCGTGTTCCCGCTGCGGACCTGCTCGGACTCCGTGCTGAACAAGCGCACGCGCCCCTGCCTCTATTACCAGATGAAGCAATGCACCGCCCCGTGCGTGGCGTACATCACCGAAGCCGAATATCGAGAGATCGTCGAGCAGGTCTTGCTGATTCTCGGAGGGCGAAACCAGGAACTCGAAAGGCGCTTGCTGGACGCCATTGCCGAATGCGCGGAAAAGCTCGAATTCGAGAAGGCGGCTGCATTGCGCGATCGCCTGTACGCGGTGCGCAAGACGATGGAACGGCAACGGACGGTCGCGGTGCCCGGAGCCGAAGACCGCGATGTCTTCGGTATCTACGTCCAGGGCCGGTTCAGCGAAATCCAGGTGCTGTATTTCCGCGGCGGCAAGATGGCCGGGGGACGCTCGTTCTCGTTCAACCTGCGCGAAATTCCCCTGGACGAGTTGTTTGGCTCGTTCTTGCTGCAGTACTACGCGGATTCCCCGACAATCCCCGCCGAGGTACTCGCGCCGGTCGAGATGGAGGATGCCGAAACCCTGGCCGAACTCCTGTCCGAACAGCGCGGCACCAAGGTGGCGGTGCTCTGTCCCCAACGGGGCGACAAACGCGCCCTGGTCGACATGGCCAATCAGAACGCCCGGACCAGCTTTGAAGAAAAACGTCTGGGAGAACGGGCCAACCGCGACCTCCTGGAGCAGGTCCAGGCCAAGCTGGGGCTCGCCCGCACGCCGAACCGCATCGAGTGCTTCGATATCTCGACCCAGCAGGGCGACAATCCGGTCGCCTCGATGGCCGTGTTCGAAAACGGGGCGCCCGCCAGGAGCCGGTACCGGAAGTTCGCGATCAGACAGGTCGCGGGACAGGACGATTTTGCCATGATGCGCGAGGTGCTGCTGCGCCGGTACCGCCGGGCCGTCGAGGAAAATGACCTGCCGGATCTCGTGCTCATCGATGGCGGGAAAGGCCAGCTCAACGTCGCGGTGACGGCCTTGCGCGACCTCGGCCTGGAAGACCTGGATGTCGCGAGCATCGCGAAAGCGCGCGCGCAGGAAGGCGGGCGTTCGCCCGAACGCTTCTTCATTCCCGGACGCGCCAACCCGATCGTGCCGCGCCAGGACAGCCCGATCGTGCATCTTCTGGCGCGGGTGCGCGACGAGGCCCACCGCTTCGCCGTAACTTACCACCGGAAACGCCGGAAGAAGGCCACGCTCAGCACAAAATTGACGGAGATCCCGGGCGTCGGCGAAAAGCGTGCCCGCCTGCTCTTGAACCGTTTGGGGTCTTTGGCCAGAATACAGGATGCGCCGGTGGAGGCCATCGCCGCCCTGCCGGGCTTCAGCGAAGCATCCGCACGGCGCATCAAGGAATATTTGGCTGCAAATCAAACCGGCACGTGTGCCATGGGGGATTAGCATGGGATTGATATTCGCGATCGTCTTCTGGGTAATTGTAGTCGGTGTTGTCCTCGCGCTCCTTGTCAACGGCTATATGGTCGCGCTGATGATGCGCTATCCCAGGCCGCAATGGGCCGATGAGGTCCATACCGTTACGACGGAGGACGGCTGGAGCATCCAGCTCTTCCGTCGGAAGAACAGTGGGGCGCCCGGCGAGCCGGTGCTGCTGGTTCACGGCCTCGCGGCAAACCGCCTGAATTTCGAGGCGCCCCACGGCCACGCCATCGTCGATACGCTCGAAGCGCAAGGCTACGACAGCTGGCTTGTCGAACTGCGCTGCTGTGAGACGGCCACGCCGCCGGAGGGCCGCGACATTGGGGATGTCAGCTTCGACGATTACCTCTACAAGGACCTGCCGGCCGCGATCGCCCACATTCGCGCAACCACCGGCCACGACAGAGTGCACTGGGTAGGCCACTCGATGGGAGCGATGCTGCTGTATGCCTACAACATCGTTTTCGGCAGCGAGCACCTGGCCAGCGGCATCGCGCTGGGCGCCCCCGCCGGGTTCCGAAACGTCGCGTATGCCCCCCCGGCGCTGCTTTTCCGGCTCACCATGGTCGCGCCCAGAACCGTCCGAACCCTGCTCAAGTCCATCACCCCCATCGTACCGTTGTTCCGGCCCGGGTTCCTCGCCTTTCCCGTCAACTGGGACAACGTCCACCCGCAGGTAGACGCCCACGTCCTGTTCAACATGGTGGAAGCCGTGCCTCCGCAGGTGGCGCGCGAGTTCGACGAATGGCTGTCTACGGGAAGCTGGCGAGTGCGGGGGGGCCAGGTGGACATCACCGCGAAACTCCCAGAGATCGATGTGCCGTTGCTTGTGGTTTGCGGGAAAGACGATCCCCTCACGCCCGAGCCGAGGATACGCCAGTTCTTCGACGCGCTTACGGGAAAAGACAAACAGTTCCTCCTGCTTTCGAAGAAGGGCGGAGCTTCGGCGGACTACGGGCATGCCGATCTCCTGTTCGGGAAACGCGGCACGGAAGAGGTCTACCGCCCTGCCCTCGAATGGATACAGAATCACCCCGTCAAGCGCATCCGCCGGAGACCGGCCCGGAAGGCGTCCGCGGCGCCGGAGACCGTCCCCGTGAAGGCGGCCAGGACCGCGCCCGCCCCGGCCAAGTCCAAACCGGCGCCCAAAAAGAAGGCCTCCGCCGAGGAAAAGCCTGCCGCGAAGAAGAAACCCGCCGCGAAAAAGGCCGTCCAGCCGTCCCAGGAGAAAAGCGCTCCTCCGAGAAAGAAGAGCGCCGCGAAAAAACGCAGTACCTGAGCGTCGCAACGCAGCAACGGCCTGCGCGAGGTTGCGGCGCGGCGTGCGTATCCCCGGATGCGCGGGCCTCGACGCCCTGCCCCCTGGCCGGGAGCGGAGGAAGACAGCATGCTCATTGCGGACATCTCCCGCCGGAGCTTCCTGCGGGCAGCGACGGCGGCGGCAGGCGGGGCCACCCTTCTGGCACACAGCAGCGCGCGGGCCCAGGAGAACGCTCCGGCGGCGCCGTCCGTCTGCGTGTTCTCGAAACACCTCCAGTTTCTGGACTACCCCGCCCTCGCAAAGACCTGCAAGGAACTCCGTCTGGATGGAGTGGACCTCGCGGTGCGGGAAGGCGGGCATGTGACACCCGACAAGGTAACGACGGACCTTCCCGCAGCCGTTGAAGCCCTCCGCGCGGAAGGTCTCGACGTACCCATGATCACGACTGGACTTAAGAATGGACAGGAGGCCGAGGCGCGTCCCATCCTCGAGACGGCTTCGAAACTGGGGATTCGTTATTTCCGGTTTGGGCCCTATGGCTACTCGAAAGACGGTCAACCGTTTGAAGAACTGGCTGCATTCACGGAGGAGATGCGCGGGGTCGCGGCACTGGCCTCCGAGTACAACATGGCGGGCGGGTATCATAACCACTCGGGACGGAACTACGTGGGTGCGCCGTTGTGGGATCTCCACAAGATGCTCACGGATATCGGGGCGGACTCCGTCGGCTCCAACTTCGATGTCGGCCATGCCACGGTCGAGGGCGGCCTCGGAGTGTGGCAGATCAACGCCCGTCTCATGGCGCCCCGTGTGAAGATGCTGGCCGTCAAGGATTTCGTGTGGGAGAACAAGCGGGTGCGGTGGCTGACCCTGGGTGAGGGGCAGGTTCCGCTGGTGGAATTTCTGACGATCTTCCGTGCCGCCGGTTTCTCGGGGCCGGTCTCGATGCACTTTGAATACAAGGCGGCGTCGAATGAAACCTTGCTCGAGGAAATCCGCAAAGCGGCCGTGACCCTGCGGGCCGCCATGAAAGAGGCCGGATACGCGTGAGGCCTGAAGACGGCTGACATTGCCGCGCCGTCTGCCGGTCTCGGCCGGGGGCGCCCGCAGAAAATGACCGCCTCAGAGATCAGCGCAGGCCGTTCCGGAACCGGGTCGATATCAGCCCCACCTGCCCTTTCCGGACGCCCATGTGACGCGCAATCACCTCGCACTTCGCCTTCAGGATCAGAAAGACGTTTCCGGGAAAGTCGTCGATGGTCTCATAGTTCCCCTGCCCCTTCCCCACAATCATGTCCGCGGCCTCCAGCCGTTGCCGGAATTCCGGCGGGATCTGGGACAGCGGCGAGCCGATGAACGCGCCGCCGTTGTCAATCACGGGACAGAGCGCGGTAAGCCCGACCTGGTGCGCATCCTCCAGGGTGGCATCGTTGATGATGGGCGCCTTCTTCACGACCGCGGTGACCGCGGTGAACCGGCAGAGTTGCTCGATGAGCAGTTTGTCAAACACAATCTCCCCGGCGTTGTCGAGCAAGAACAACAGGTCGCGGCTTGCGGCGAGCGACGCACGGAACTGGGGTGTATGGTCCACCGCGAACCGTTGATGCAGCGCGTCGCGGATGGCGGTATGAATGTCGATGTCCCCGGCATAGTGCACGCCCATATCAATGACGTTCCCGGCGGCGGACAGGTGCAGCGCCGTTTCGAGCGGGTCGGGCGCCTCCGTCAGGTACGCGCGCAATTCCGGTTCCAGGGCAAGCGCCTGCTCATTCTGCGCGCGTTTGAGATCGGCATACGGGTCTTCCTGACCGCTTGCCTGTTTCGCGAGCTCATAGACGAACTGCGACAGGACCGCGGGCGACTCGTTGAGGTCCATGCCCGGTATGCGCATTACCGCTTCGTTGAGGATGCGCCGCTGCGTTTCCGGGTCATCGGTGGCGATTCGGGCGGCGCGAAGGGCCTGTTGCGCGATGCATTCAAGACAATCCAGGGTGGCTTTCAATGAACAATCGTCCTTGTTGCGTTGTATTTGCCGGCAGAAACGAAAGCGGATAATAGCATATGCCCCCGGTTTTCATGTAGACTCGGCATGGAATCGGATTGAATGAGGGAGTGTCGGCATGACTCTGTTTCTGGCCATCGTGGGCTGGACGCTGTTTTCGCTTGCGGTCCTTGTTGGGATTGCGCTGGATCTCGTGGGGCTGTTCGGCAACTGGGTGATTCTCGGGGCGGTGCTGATTGCCTGGGTAGTAACGGGATTCGAGCATTTCGGCCTGCTGGCATTGGGCATCATGCTGGGTCTGGCGATCCTGGGCGAGCTGATAGAAAGCGGAGCGGCCGGACTGGGCGCGTCGCAGTTTGGCGGCGGCAAAGGCTCGATCGTAGCGGCGATCATCGGATGCGTGGTGGGGGCCATCGCGGGAACCCCCCTGTTCCCCGTCATCGGCACACTCGCCGGGGCCTGTCTGGGCGCGTTCATCGGGGCGGCACTCCACGAGTACCTGAACCGGGAGCGCACCGCGGCCCAGTCGATGTGGACCGGCGCCGGCGCAGCCATGGGGAAAGTGTTTGGCCTGTTCGCCAAGGCCCTGGTGGGTTTCATCATGCTGCTCGTGGCGGCGGTGACGTATTGACATATTACGGAATACGGGATGGCAGGCAGCCGTCGGTCAGGAAACGGCGTGGTTTGGGCGGTGATTCATTCGTGACGTACTCGCGTGTACGCAGGATGGGAGTATGAATTCAATACGGTTGGGGCTGGCACTCGACGGGGAGTGGTCTCTGGCGCAGGACCCGGCAGACGTGGGGATTCACGAACAGTGGTTCACGAAACCGCCTCCCGCGGATGCGATGTGCGTGACGGTCCCAAGTGTGTGGGACCGGTGGCTGCCCGACTACGACGGCGCGGGCTGGTATTTCCGGACCTTCGAGGTCACCGAAGACTGGTTGGACTTCTACGCGACGCTGGAATTCGATGCGGTAGACTATTTTGCCCAGGTGTGGCTCAACGGCGGGTTCCTGGGCTCTCACGAGGGCGGCTACACGCCGTTCTCGCTGCCCACCGGCGGCGCCCTGCGTGTGGGCGACAATCAGTTGGCGGTACGCGTCATTGACCCGCACGCAGCCGACGGATACGGCGATTTCCACCCCCGCCAGATTCCGTGTTCCAAGGAACACGGCTACTTCCCATTCGCGGGGATATGGGGCTCCGTGCGTCTGCTTGGGCGCAACCCCATGCACCTCACGGATGTCTTCCTCGAACCCGACCCGCGACGGAAACGCGTTACGGCCACGGTGACCACGTCGCAGCCGGGGGAGCTTCGCCTGACCATAGCCGGAACCGCGTGCGCGGCCACTGGAGCGCCGGGCCGCCTGACGCTCGAGTTTCCTGAATTCGAGTACTGGTGTCCCGAAAACCCGAAGCTCTACATAATGCACTGCGAGCTGCTGCGTGAGGGGCGGGTCGTTGACGCCATGGCGGTCCGCTTCGGCATGCGTGAATTCACCGTCAAGGAGGGGCGGTTCTTCCTGAACAGCCAGCCCGTCTTCCTGAAGGGCGTCCTGCAGCAGCCGGATTATCCCCGCACGCTGGCGGGCCCCGAGTCCGAAGAACTCGCGCGCCGTGAATTGACGCTCGCCCGGGACGCGGGATTCAACCTCGTACGCATGCACATCAAGACCCCTCCCCCGCTCTCGCTCGACATCGCGGACGAACTGGGCCTGCTGGTCTATGAGGAGCCCCCCATCGGCTGGATCGAGAATTCACGCTGGATGCGCGAACGCTGCGAGCGCGAGGTCCGCGACATGATCCTGCGCGACCGCAACCATCCCTGCGTGGTGATGTGGGGCATGCTGAACGAATCGGGAAACGCGGACTACAAGGTCCACGGCGGGGCCCAGGTCATCAAGAGCGACCTCGCCCGCCTCGCCCGGAGTCTCGACCCCAGCCGGGTGATTGTCGACGATTCGGGAGGTGTGAACAGCACTCGCGAGCCCACACGACTGATTCGGCCCTACCGGGAGGATTTCGAAGCCTGCGACGACCTCCACATCTATCAGCGCGCGCCGGTCGACCGCGAGATCGAACTGTATTATGAGCATATCGGCGACCCGGACGCCTTGTGCTTTCTCTCGGAATTCGGTTTTGGGGGCATGGAAGATCTCCCGGACGTCCTTGAGCAGTATGGCCCGGACCGCGAGCGCCTCAAAGACGCCCGGTTCGTCCGGAAGCTGCTCGACGCCGCGATGGACGGATTCGAACAGCGCGAGCTGGACCGGGTGTTCGGCTCGTTTTCGGGCTTTGCGCGCGCGGCACAGGAACTGCAATGCGACGCGGTTCATTCCCAGATTGACGCCTTGCTCGCGAATCCGAAACTCGCGGGGTACTGCTATACCCAGCTCTGCGACGCGGGCCACGAGTTTTGCGCGGGCGTACTGGATCGCTGGCGCCGGCCCAAACCCGCGTTGGAGGCCCTCCGGACCGCGCAGCAACCCGTCCGGCCCCTGATTCGCGTAGAGCGCACGAACCTGGCGCCGCGCCAGGAGGTCCGGGTGCGGGTGCTGATGGTAAACCAACCGCGCATCGAGGGACGCGCGGATCTCTCGCTCCAGGTGGTGGGCCCGACCAACCAGGTTCTCTGGAAGAAGAAGCGCAACGTCAAATTGCCCCGTTCGGGCAAGGAACTTTGGAACGGGACCATTTCCGCGTCGGGTTCCCCCGGCACCCACTCGTTCGTCGTGCGGCTCATGCAGGGCATGAAGGTCCTGGGCGAGACGGCGCTGGACTTCGACGTCCTCCTTCCCGCGGAACCCTGCACGGAGGAAGTGCACGTGCTGGATCCCTCGGGGGAATGGAATGCGGCCGTATCGGCTCTCGCAAAACAGGGCGGACCGCGGGCGCCGGTGCACATCGTGCCCCCCCTGGCCAACAGTATTCGGGCCTATCCCGCCGACGAGCTCTGCGCCGTGCTGGGCGAGGTGCGCGAAGGCGCCGTCGCGCTCATCTTCGGACCGCCGGACGACTGGAACGACTTCGCGGAGCACCTGGACGGCGCCCCCACCGCGACCGCCCGGGATTCCGTCGGGGCATTTCTTGGTGTGTATCATTACGTGAAATTGCATCCCGTGTTCGACAAGCTCCCGGCCCGGTGCCTCATGCGTCAGGTCTACCGCAATGTCGTCCCCGCCAGGACCTTCATCGAACCCACGGACGAGGACATCTGCGGGTGCCTTGATACGAACCCCATCGCGGCGGGGAATTACATGACGGGCCAGACCGACTGGTGGGGCAACGACATTCTTGTCCGGCGCTTCGGGGCCGGCCGCCTCGTGTTCACCCATCTGCGGGTCCTTGAAAACCTGGGCCGCGACCCCGTCGCGGACCGCCTGCTGGTGAATCTCGTGCGCCACTTCGCCCGGCGAAGCGTGCCCTCCCCGGAACCCACGCTTGTCCCGCGTCCGGCGCGCGACTGGCTTGTGCGCGAGCGCGTTGACGGCATCCGCCACTGGAAAGTGCTCGGCATGTTTCCCAATTGGGGCGATGCCGGGCATGACCAGGTCTACCCGCCCGAGCAGGGGGTGGATTTCACCGCGGAATACGCGGGCTGGTACAAGCCGATCGTCTGGCGCGACTGGTTCACCCTCACGCGGAACCGGCATGTGGTCGACCTTCAGGCCGCCCTCACGCCCGTCTACGAGTACTATCCGCGTTTCGACCACGGGACCGCCTACGCGTACGCCGAAGTCGCCAGTGACGTGCGACAGCGGGCCCTCCTCCGGCTCCATGTGCAGGACGCCACGCGGGTGTGGCTCAATGGAAACCCGGTATTCGAAAAGAGGATCCATCTCCCGCACCAGGAATTCGAATCCGGCGAAGCCGAGGTGTTGTTGCGGCAGGGACGCAATGTCATACTGGTAAAAGTCTCTAAAATCCCCGGCGAATTCCGGTTCGCCCTGGACATTGAATCCGCGGAGGGCAAGGCCCTGGATTTGAAATGGTGGCGGTAGGCCGCTTCCCGGCCGGCGGGGAATGCGCCCCGGCGCCGGAATGTATGAGCAGAAAGGTCGTCTGAACGGATGCCGGATTGACAGGTCCCCACCATCGGTGGTAGGATCACTCTGCGGCAAGGTGCGTTCTAAGTATTGGAGGGTCAACGAATTATGCAACTGGACATTTCAGCTCGCCACATGGAACTGACGGATGCGCTCAAGTCACACGTGAAGACTCGTCTGGAGAAGCTTCGGGGGCACTTTGACCGGGTTATTGACGTCAATGTCGTCCTGAGTGTGGAAAAGCACCGCCACGTGGCCGAGGTGACGCTCCACGCCAACGGCGTACGCATCCACGGCAAGGAATCCTCCCTGGACATGTATTCTTCGGTCGACGCGGTGGTCGAAAAGCTGCAGAAGCAGATTCGGAAATACAAGGATCGGGTGAGCCGCCACAGCTCGCGCAAGGGGGCGGAAGGCCTCGCGGAGATGCCGGAAGAATTCCTCGAAGGTGTGGAGGAGATCCCGGAAGAGCTCGAGGGCGCCGTCTCCCCCGTTCCGCACAAGCTCATCCGGCGTGAAAAGCTGCCGATGAAGCCCATGGGGGTCGAAGAGGCATCGGTACAGCTCGAACTCGCGGAGGAGCCGTTCATCGTGTTCTCCAACGCTGACACCCAGCAAGTGAACGTGATGTATACCCGGAAAGACGGCACCTACGGCCTGATCGAGCCACAGTTTTAGGTTCGCAGGAGGTCTCGCATCCGCGTGGAGGAAGAATGGACACCAAGAGCCTCCCGGTCAACCGCAAAGACAGCATTGCAGTCGCCCGTCTGCTCGACCAGCTCACGGAATCGCTGGAGCTCGAGGTCATCGGCGGATTTCAGGGGGTCGGGCGGCCCGTGTTCATCTCCGACATCAACCGTCCGGGGCTGGCATTAAGCGGGTACCTCGAGTATTTCGCCAACGACCGCATTCAGATCCTGGGCAACACCGAAATCCATTTCATGGAGAAACTCTCGACGTCGGAGTTGCAGCACCGCCTCGAAGCCATGTTCGCGTTTGAGATTCCGGCGTTCGTGCTCTCGCGCAGCCTGCGGCCGCGCAACATCTTCCTTGACATGTGCAACCGCCGGGGGATCCCCGTGCTGCGGTCGCGCCGCAGCACGGACGAGGTGATCAGCAGCATCATTCTGTTTCTCGCCGAGGAATTCTCTCCCGAGACGGTCATCCATGGGACGGCGATCGATTGTTACGGCGTGGGCATCCTGATCACCGGCGCGCCGGGGATCGGCAAGAGCGAAACGGCGCTGGAACTCGTCGAGCGCGGCCACCGCATGGTGGCGGACGACGTGGTCACGGTCCGCCGGGGCCGCGAGGGGATCGTGTTTGCGCTGGCCTCCCCCGTCATTGAGCATCACATGGAGATCCGCGGGGTCGGGATCATCGACGTGAAAAGCGTTTACGGCGTCGGATGCGTGCGCAATTCGAAGCGCATTGGCCTGGTGGTTGAACTGGAGATGTGGAATGAGACGGCCCAGTACGACCGGACCGGACTCGTCGATGAATATGTGGATATCCTGCGCACCCGGATTCCGTACCTGCTGATCCCGGTCCGGCCGGGCCGCAATATCGCGATCATCGTGGAAGTGGCCGCTCTCAACCACCGGCTGAAAGAACTGGGGGTCCATCCCGCGCAACAACTGAACCAGAAGCTGCTGAATCTCATGAGCGTGGGCGATGCCTGACGGACGCCGGTTTGTGCTGGTCACGGGCTTGTCCGGGGCGGGGAAATCGCTGGCGCTGAAATTCCTCGAAGACCTGGGCTACTACTGCGTCGACAACCTTCCCGCGGCGCTGCTCCCGACGTTTGCCGAACTGGTTCAGGGCAGCAAGGAACCCGCCCGCCGCAAGGTGGCCGTCTGCCTCGACGCGCGCGCCGGGCAGGGCCTCTCCCAGTTGCCGGGCTATGCGCAGGAAGTTGAAGAAAAAGGCATTCGAGTGGAGACCCTCTTCCTTGACAGCTCCGATGAGGTGCTCATCCATCGGTACAGCGAAACGCGCCGGAGACACCCCTGCTCCCCCTCGGGAAGTGTGGAGGAAGGCATCCTGCGCGAACGCGGGATGATGCAGCCGATGCGTTCGCGGGCGGACCTCATTATCGATACGAGTTCCACCTCCGTGTCGGAGCTCCGCGAACGGATTGCCAGCATGTTTCTGGGCCCCAAAGAGGCCCGCGATCTGGTCATCACCATACTGTCGTTCGGCTTTAAACGCGGGGTGCCCCCGGAAGCTGACCTGGTATTCGACGTGCGGTTTCTGCCAAACCCGCACTATGACCCCGACCTGCGCACGCTGACCGGGGGCGAACCGGACGTGCGGGACTTCGTTCTCGACAACGCCGACGGCCGCGAGTTTCTGGACCGGGTCAAAGGCCTGCTCAAATTCCTGATCCCGCGGTATGCCGCCGAGCCCAAGGCCTACCTGACCATCGGCGTGGGCTGTACGGGAGGCCAGCACCGCTCCGTGGCGGTAGCTCACGCCCTTTCGGTGATGCTGCGTGAAATGAACTACAACGTCCGCCTGCGGCATCGCGAACTGCCCGGATAAGCGCCACAAATCTCCCTGGCCCCCCGGAGACCCGCCCGATCTCCTAAAACTTTGGCGGGGGGTGACTTATGCCGGCGACCGCAGTGGTCGCGCCTCGCGGCCTCACCGCATGCGCGGCGCAATGCTTTTTTGAAAAGTCCCGTGGAATCCACTATATTCTGAGTTTGTCCGACACGGTGGCATTGAACCTACGGGGTGAACAGGGCCCTCGCGCGCNNTACGCCCTGACCCATTGCGGGCGACGTTCGCGCAGGCCTGCCAGCCCGCCGGCCATGCTGTCACAATTACTGTGGAAACCGACGATATCAGGATACTCCAGGGATGCCGGAACTGACCGAAGTAATGTCCGTCGTGAATTCGATGGGCCTCCATGCCCGTCCAGCCGCAAAGCTCGTGCAGACCGTTCTTCAGTTTGAGAGCGACGTGCAGATCAATGTGAACGGCCAGCGGGTCAACGCAAAGAGTATTATGGGGCTGTTGACGCTTGCGGCGGCACAAGGCACCCGGATGACCGTAACGGCGCAGGGCCTGGATGCGGAGCAGGCTATGCAGGCCGTGCGGGAACTGATAGCGTCCGGCTTCGGGGAAAGCTGATCACGTGGAGATCTCGCTGCGCGGAATAGGAGTATCGCCGGGGATAGCGATAGGACCCGTGTTGCCGTTTGGGCTCACCGGCCTGGATGTTCCCAAGTATCCGGTCGAAGACAAGACCGCCGAACTCAACCGGTTTCGCGATGCCGTGGAAGGCGTGCGCGTCGATCTCAAACGCCTCTTGCTGAAGACTTCGCAGGATTTGGGCCCCCGGCACGCCGAAATTTTCGACGCTCATCTGATGGTGCTCGACGACGTAACCTTCCACGAAGACATCGAGAAGCGCCTCAAGGAAGAGGGCTGGAACGTCGAATACCTCCTCGAAGAATTCAGCGAACGCTACTCCAGCCTGCTGGCATCGGTGGACGATGCCCAGTTCCGCGAACGCACGCAGGATGTTGTGGACGTGCTGCGCCGCATCCAGGGCCGGCTGCTCAAGACGGAGTTGGAGAGCCTCGAACACTTGGACCATCCGTGCGTGGTGGTGGCGCACGATCTTTCGCCATCGGACACGGCCAAGATGGATCTCGAGAACACGCTGGGACTGGTGACGGACCTGAGCGGACCCACATCTCACACAGCGATTCTTGCGCGCGCCTTCGAGATTCCGGCCGTGGTCGGCCTGAGCACCGTCGGCGCCCAGGCGCTGGCGGGAGACGTCGTCATTGTGGACGGTACCAAGGGCGACGTGATCCTGCGCCCCACCAAGGCCACCCTGGAACGCTACGCTTCGGAAAAGGCCCGCCTGGAGGAGGAGCGCCAGGCGCTGCTGATGGCCGAGTTGAATCTGCAGAGCGTCACGATCGACGGCTTCGAGATCCCGACCCTGGCCAACATTGAGTTGCCGGTCGAGATCACACACAGCAAAACAACCAAGGCTCAGGGGATCGGGCTGTACCGGACCGA
>DDYW01000039.1:0-2740 GCA_002348185.1 Candidatus Hydrogenedentes bacterium UBA2224
CTTGGAACATGTCCCCGTTCTTCGTTTTCATCTCCGGAGTTTTCCGGTGCGGGACCGCCGCCCCCGGAGGGCATTCTTGTCTTGTGTCTTGTAGCCCAGGCGTCTCGCCTGCATTCTTGCCTTCTGGTGGATGCAATGGACAAACCGCCGCATGAAAAAGGGCAAAACGTCTTAAACATCTTCGCCAGAATCTACGCAGTGGACCCGGTGGACCCGGCTCAGGCGTTTTTTCCGTGTCGCGCCGTCACGTTTCTCCCTGCGCGAGGCGGCCGATGGGGCGGGTGTTTTTGCCGACGACGCCGGTACGGGCGTCGCCGAGGTCGTCGCGGGCGGCATCGGCAAGCTGGCGGAGGCGCTGGACGATGTCGGGGTGGTCTTTGTGGACGGATTTTTGTTCGCCGGGGTCGACGTCGAGGTTGTAGAGGGCCTCGGGGAGGGGGGTGTCGAGGTTGGGGATGCGGCGGTAGAGGTCTTCGTCGCGCAGGGTGGTTTCGAGGCGGAGTTTCCACGGGCCGCTGCGCACGGCGTGGAGTTCGTTGGCGAAGTAGTAGTAGAAAACGTCACGCGGCGATTTCGCGCCGGGTTGGGTGAGCAGGGGCCAGATGTTTTTGCCGTCGAGGACGCGGTCCTGGGGCACGGGCACGCCCGCCAGGTGGGCGAAGGTGGGGAACACGTCCATGGTGGTGGCGATTTCGTCGGAGACGAGTCCGGGGGGGATTTGTCCGGGCCAGCGCACAATGCAGGGGACGCGCATGCCGCCTTCGTAGGTGGTGCCTTTTCCGGCGCGCCAGGGGGTGGCGTTGCCGCCGTCCTCGCCTTTGATGTACCAGGGGCCGTTGTCGGAGGTGAAGAGGACGAGGGTGTCGTTGTCGAGGCCGAGTTCCCTGAGGGTGTCGAAGAGCCGGCCGGCGCCCCAGTCGATGGTTTCGATGACATCGCCGTAGAGTCCGCCCGCGGACTTCCCGCGGAAGCGCTCGGAAGCGTGGATGGGCGTGTGGGGCATGTTGTGGGCGAGGTAGAGGAAGAAGGGCCGGTCCTGGTGGGTGCGGATGAATTCGACGGCTTCTTCGGTATAGCGCTCGGTGAGGGTTTCCTGGTTGACGTCGGTTTCGATGGTCTCGGTGCCCCGGATGAGGTAGACGGGCGTCATGTCGTTGCTGTAGGGAAGGCCGAAATAGGAGTCAAACCCGTGGCTGGACGGGAGGAACGGCGGGAGATGGCCGAGATGCCATTTGCCGATGCAGCCAGTGGCGTATCCAGCATTTTTGAGAAGTTCGGCGAGGGTGATTTCGTCGGGGTGCAGGCCGAACGGCGAGGTTTGTCGCATCACGTGGTGGGGCGGCGCGGTCAGGTCGCCTTCGTGGCGGGGGATGGCGGCGAGTCCGATGCGCTGGGGATAACAGCCGGTCAACAGGGCGGCGCGCGACGGGGTGCACACGGGCGCGGCGGAATAGAAACTGGTGAGGCGCGCGCCCTCAGCGGCCATGCGGTCGAGGTTGGGCGTTTTGATGCGTTTCGAGCCGAAACAGCCGAGGTCGTTGTAGCCCTGGTCGTCGGTGAAGATAATGACGAAGTTGGGCGGCCGGTTCGGGGTCTGGGCACGGCCCGAACGGGCCCGGGAGACCGCCGCGAGCGCGGCAAACGCGATCGAACCGCGGCGCACGAAATCGCGCCGGGACATGGCGTGGGTGTGCATGGTCGTCACCTCCCCGGTTTTTGAAAGGGGACACAGTGCCAAATCAGCGAGGCATGCGCCCGGGTCTGCCGGTCCGGGCAGCGCACGCATCGCAATTAAGTATTGTGTCCCCGAAATTCACTTTTCGGCGACGAGGCCGACGTCGATGCTTTGTCCTCCCTCGGTCTGGGTGCAGTGGACGGCGAAGAGGTTGGCGCCGGGTTTGAGCGCGGCGCGGGCTTCGCCGGAGAGGGTGAATTGTTCGTAGGCGCCGTTGTGGCCTTCGACGGTCGCGGCGAGGACGCCGTTCAAGTAGATCTCGGCGGCCTCGTCGTGGAGGATTTCGAGGAAGCAGGGCCCCTGGGGAACGGCCTCGATGGTGAATTCGCGGCGGGCCCAGATGGCGGGCGTGAGCCACTCGGTGCGGACGTTCGCGCCAGGGGTGTCTTTTTTGCCGAGGACGCCGGGGCCTTCCTTCCAGGCGGCGGCGTCAAACCCAGGTTGTTCCCAGCCCTGTCCGGGGTCATCGGTGGTGTAGCGCCAGGTCAGTCCCTGGTCTCTGGAGGTTGGCGCGAGGGTGATCAGCTCGGGCGGAGGCAGGTAGACGGTGCTGTTGATGGTGTTGAGCCAGTCGACCCCGAGTTTGACGAGTTCGCGGTCGTAGGTCATGAGGCCGTTGACCTCGCCTTCGACGTCGGTGGTCTGGGTGTACACGGCGGCGGCCAGGCCGTCGTGAATGAGGTAACGGAGCCTGCGGATAAGCTGTTCGTAGTGGCGCGCGAGGGCTTCACGGTCCTGGTAGGTGCGATAACCCCAGTTGCGCTTGTCCCACCAGAGGTGGCCTTCGACGGGCCAGCCGAGCCCGCCGAATTCGCCGAGGACGGACGCGCGGTGGTCCTCGATGGGGAACATGTCGGGTCCGGGATAGCTGTGTTTGTCGTAGACATCGCTGCCGCCGCGGTCGGCCCAGCCGCTGGTCTGATTGACGAGGCGGCTGGGGTCGAGCTGTTTGAGCCAGTCGGTGACTTCGCTGGTCTGAAACTGGCCCCAGCCTTCGTTGAACGG
>DDYW01000039.1:2811-15922 GCA_002348185.1 Candidatus Hydrogenedentes bacterium UBA2224
GTCGCCGCTGGGCATGTCCTGCCAGACGAGGAGGCCGAGCCGGTCGCAGTGGTAATACCAGCGGAGGGGTTCGATCTTGACGTGTTTACGGGCCATGTTGAACCCCATGGCGCGGGTGGTTTCGACGTCATACCGGAGGGCCTCGTCGGTGGGGGCGGTGTAGAGTCCGTCGGGCCACCAACCCTGGTCGAGGGGACCCAGCTGGAAGAGGACCTGGTTGTTGAGGAAGAGGCGGTTGATGCCGCGTTCGTCTTTGGCGATGGCGATTTTGCGCATGCCGAAATAGCTTTTGACCTCATCGAGGGTCTGGCCGCCGCGCGTGAGGGATACGGTCAGGTTGTAGAGGAAGGGCGAATCGGGCGACCAGAGCTTGGCGTTTTCGACGGGGATGTCGAAGGGGGCGCCGGGCTGTCCCACGCTGCCGGCGACGGAGGCGTCGCCGTCCAACGCCACGGCCACGATTTCATCGCCGGGGGCGGCGCCGTCCACGGCGGCCGTCAGACGCAGCACGCCCTTGTCAATGTCGGGGGTCAGGGCCAGGTTCGTAATGTGGGTGCGGGGGACGGGTTCGAGCCAGACCGACTGCCAGATGCCGGTGACGGCGGTGTACCAGATGCCCTGGGGTTCGAGGATCTGTTTGCCGCGGGGCTGGTAACCCGTGTCGGAGGGGTCCCAGACCGCGACGACAAGTTCCTGGGCGCTTTGCGGAACCAGCGCGCCGGTGATGTCGAAACTGAACGGGTCGTATCCGCCCTGGTGGCGCCCGCAGAACGTGCCGTTCACGAAGACGGTGCATTCCCAGTCGACCGCGTTGAAATGAAGGAGGAGGCGCTGTCCGTCGAGGTCTCCGGGGGCGGTAAAGCTGCGGCGGTACCAGAGGCTCTGGTCAGGCTGCACGGCCTTCTTGACGCCGGAGAGGGCGGATTCGATGGCGAATGGCACCAGGATCTGGCCTTCCCAGGCAGCGGGCATGGATTCGGTCGTGCTGGGGGTGATGGCGTAATCCCAGAGGCCGTTGAGGTTCTGCCACTGGTCGCGGGTCATCTGCGGCCGCGGATATTCGGGCCAGACACTCTCGGGCGAGACATCTTTGGCCCAGCGGGTCATGAGCTGGCCTTCGACGGGTTTCCATTGGGCCATGGCGGCGCCTCCCAGGGTGATGGCGAAGATGAGGGTGATGGAGACGGTTCGGGTCGTGTTCATGATGCATTCTCCCCAACGTGATTTCCGGCCAGGCGGATTCCTTGTACGATAGCAAAAAAGGCGGTCCGCGGGCCAGACAAGGGTGGCCCGGGGGCGTGGGGCGGTCTGGCGCGGGAACGCGGCGGATGGTAGGCTGGAGGGTAACGGGCCTTATTCGGTGACAGGTGATGTGCAGGCGGCGGCATCGGCAATCGGGGAGGAGGTGCGAACATGCGAGGTCGACGGGCAATGGCGCGGGTGATGCTCATTTTGGTTACGGCGCTGGTTTTGGTATGGGGGACGCACGCGGCGGAACACGACGGGTTTCTGGTCAACGGCGGCCAGAGGCTGTTCCCGCTGGGGTTTTACGAGTTGCCGGAAAGCGACGAAGGGCTGAAGGCGATGGCGGATGCCGGGGTGAACCTGGTGCGTTGCCGGAACCGCGCGGACCTGGACCGGCTGCACGCGCTCGGAATGCAGGGGGTGATGCCGCTGCCGCTGGAGCAGGGTCCGACCGGGGAGTTCCGCGCCAGGGTGGCCGAGGTGGCGGACCATCCGGCGCTGGCGGTGTGGGAAGGACCCGACGAGGTGGTCTGGAACTACACGGCGTTCAGCGGGCTGTTCCGCACGATGGGGATATACAAAACGCGGGAGGCGTGGTGGGAGCAGGCGCCCGAGGCGAAGGCCTACGCGGCGGAACAGGCGGCGAAGATCGTTCCGAACATGCGCGCGGCCGCGGCCGTGATTCGCGAACTCGACGCGCTCAAGCGGCCGGTGTGGATCAACGAGGCCAAAAACAGCGACGTGTACTATGTGCGGCAGTACCTGGACTTTGTGGACATCACGGGCTGCGATTACTATCCCGTGCACGAAGACCGGCGCAACATCGCGGAAATTGCGGGCGCGACGGAACGGTGGAACCAGATCGGGCGGGGCATGCCGGTGTACATGGTCTTGCAGGCGTTTTCGTGGCACGAGCTCGGGGAGTATTACGACGCGAAAAACGAGGCCTATCCAACGTTCGATGAGTCGCGGTTCATGGCATACGACGCGATCGCGCACGGCGCGGACGGGATTCTGTACTGGGGGTCGAGTTATCTGAAATCGGAGGCGTGCCGGGCATCGATCTATGCGCTGACAAAGGAACTGGCGGCCCTGCAACCGTTCTTGACCGCGCCGGACTTGCCGGGCGTGCGCTTGAGCGTGATCGAAGATAAAAACCCGGACCTGACGCCGCGGGTGGCCGGGCTGGCACGCTGCGCGGGCGACGATTGGCTGGTCGTGCTGGTGAACGAAGACGACGTACCCCATACGGCGGTCATTGTCGAAGGGCTCGAAGCATTGAATGGACGGACGCTCTGCCAGTTGTATACAGAAGACGCGGCAGTCGTGGCGCGGGGAGAGCTGATCGCGCGCCTGCAGCCGAAAGCGGTGCATGTGTATGCTACAAGCCGCGATTACGAGGTGTGCTGCGGTGACGCGCGCGAATTCGGCAAGGCGGCGGCGGAGGCGCAGTCCGGCGACGCCGGGTGAGGAACGTCAGTAGCCCATTTCGCAGAGCAGCTTTTTCCCGTTCTCAACGGCGATGATGTCTCCGTTGAAATGGCCCCTGAAATGCGGCTCACTTCCCGGCGGGGTAGGGCTGAAGGGTGCTGAGGCGGGGATCGTCGACGGGACCGCCGACGGTGAAGTGGTAGAGGGACTGGAACTGGTGGCCGCGGAGGCCCAGGACCTCGTGGAGGAGGTCGTCGAAGAAACACCCGATGCCGGTGCCGCGGAGGCCGGCGGTTTCGGCTTCGAGGTAGAGGAGTTGACCAAGCATGCCGGTTTCCTGGAAGAGGACGCGGTAGGCCCACGGGCCGGCGTGCTGGAGCGGGTGGTCGAACGCGGCGAGCATGGCGGCCGCGAACGCGCCGTCGGAGGCGATGGCCTGCCCGCAACAGAGTTGCCCGGCCAGCTGGCGGCAGTCGCCCGGGACGAGCAGGTAGAACGGCAGGTTACCAGAACATTCGCCGGGCTGGCGCCAGGCGAAATCAGCCCGCATGGCGGCGCGGAGGCGCGGCTCGTGTTCGGGGTTGCGGACGAGGCCGTAGACCCCCGGCGCCAGGCCCTCCACCCGGTGCACAAAGAAGATAAGGTCAACCTGCGGCGTTGTGGCGAATGCGTTCCAGACCGGTCCGGCGCGGTCGGGCATGAGGCGCGCCAGAGCGCGGTAGAATGTGTCGCGGGGGCAGGCTGTGCGTCCATCCATGGCGACGGCGCTTCTGCGGCGCCGGATGATGGTGCGCGCGGAAGCCGGGGCAGTTTGCGACGGGGAGGCCGGCAGGAAGGGGAGATGCGGCGTCTGGGGCGCGGTGCGGGGTTTGGCGGCGGCCCGGGCCACGGCGTCGATGGCCGTCCAGGGCACGTGGCTCGCGCTTAAGGGTTTAGCGTGCCCGTGCCAGACGGATGCGGCGGCACGCGTGAATGCCTCGGACGGGATGTCGAGTGTGCTGGTGGCTGCCGCACCGGGGAAGACGGCGGCGAGGAGGCCGGGATGCTCGGGCTCCCCGGGCGGGAAGTCGTCGAGGCGCGCCAGACCGAAGAGGGCGGCGATCTCCGCATCGGCGGGGGTATCAAGCCGGCGCATGGACCATCCGAGCGCGGCGGCGGAGATGGCCAGGGCCGCGAAGGCGTGGCCGAGATCGTGCTGGCAATAGCGGAACGCGCGCTCGCCGTATTTCCAGGCTTCGCGCCAATGAATGGAACTCAGCCCGATCAGAAACGCGTTTTCGGGCAACGGACCCGCGAGGGCGTTCCAGGAATCGGTGGCGAGATCGGCGCGGCGTTCGAGGGCGTGTTCGCGCGGGGCGTAGTGATAGACGGCCGGGCCGTCGTGAAGGCCGGGGACCGCGGGAAGCGCCGCGTAGCCCTCGGTGGGGTGCAGGTTGCCGCTCGAGGGATTGCAGCGCAGGGCCCAGCGTTCCCCGCGGTACGCCTTCCAGGCGGAGAGGCCCAGCGCGTGTTCGAAAAAGGCGCCGAGCGTGTCGCGCGTGAGGGATTGCGCGGAGATGCCGCCGGAAAAGAGGGCGTCGTAGGGCGGCGTGGGGTCGCCGGACACCAGCGGGAGCGGGTGCAGCGGGGCGGCCTCAAAGCGGCGGAACGGCTCGGGCTGGCTGGCCCAGTCGAGTTGTCCCGGGGAACGGGCGAAGCGGCCGGGATGGTGCTTCGTGGCCTCGTGATACGCGATGACGGCGTCGATGGCGTCCATGGTGGGTGTCATTGTTGCGGAGAGGGACGGGGGCGCGCAAGGCGGGCCGGGAAGAGACGCGCCGCGTGCGCCGGGATACGCGGCGGGGCGAGACCGAGGGCGATGCCCGGGCCCCGGCTCAGCGCGGGATGGGGATGAGCTGCGAGAAGTCGTCGCCTTCGACCACCCGGGCGTCCGGGGGGGCGACGAAACTGAAGCGGGACAGGTTGAGGACGGGATTCAGGACGATGTCGGTCATGTAACAACTGAAGATCTTGCGGCTGCGGCCGTCGAACGCCTGAACGAACAGAGGCAGCCCGGTATCTTTGGCGAAACAGAGGTTCCATTTCACGGGTTCGAGGATGTCGTCGCCGGGCTCGCGGACCACGGCCTCGAACACGTGGCAGGGGACCTTGTTGAGCGAGCGCTCGGGGAGGAGGCGGAGGTCGCAATCCTCGTGAAGCGTCTTGAAGAGGGCGTCGCCGCCGATGGCGAGCTCATTTTCTTCGGGTTTGTAGCGCATGACGGTCTTCTGGAAGAGCATGTTGGTCATGAAATGGGCGATGGCGCCGTCGAAAACGCCGACCCCCTGCACGGGCAGGGCGCCGGTGGGGCTGATGGCCGGGGCGGTGATGTCGCCATCGAGATCGACGCGGAACAGGCGTTTGCCCTCGTGGTTTTTGTAAGCGAACGGGCCGGAAGCCTCTACGGGGAGGGCCAGGCCTTCGATGTCGAGCTGCACGGCGACGTTAAGCACGCCGCGGGCGGATTGCACGGATTGCCAGGCGGCAATGACTTGGGTTTCGGCGGCTTTCAACGCGTCGGCCGGCGCTTCCTGGGCAAACGCGGGCGCGGTGAGCGTGATGATGGCGGTGACAGCGAGCAGGCGTCCTGGGCGCATGGGCTTTTCCTCGGGGTCTGAGTTGCCTGTCAGGTAGTGTGCCAGATCAACGCGCGGCGTGCCAGTGCGGCGAAAAAGACCCGAACCGCCGGCCGGCCTGTGTGGACGCGGTGGACGCGGTGGACGCCCCGGCCCTGAACGACTCCGCAGAAGTCGAGCCCTTGGACGCAGCCCATAAACCCGGCGTCGTCCCTTTTCCGACCGACACCGAAGGTGTCAAATTTGAATAGCCGCGGGCGAAGCCCGTGGATCGCGCGCATCCCCCCATCCCAACCCCCGAACGGGGGTTGAACGGATTGGCTGCCTTCGTTTGCGGCGTGGGACTATTTCGCGATGGCGAGGGCGATGAGTTCGGCCATGTGCAGGGGGTGGGCGTCGGTGAAGTGGGCGATTTGCTGCCGGCAACTGGTGCCGGAGGCCACAACGAGGGCGCCTTCCGGCCGTTCGTTGATCATGCGCACGAGCGGCTCGGCAACCTGGAGGGAAAGCGCGTACTTTTTGCTGATCGCGCCGAATTGTCCGGCCATGCCGCAACACCCGGAGTCGAGCAGCGTGACCTGGGCGCCGGGGATCTTCGCGGCGAGTCTCTGTTGCACGGACGGGTCGGTGAGGGCCTTGGCGTGGCAGTGGGCGTGGATGACCACGGGGCCGATGCCGCCGTTCCAGGCGAGGGCGCCGGGTTCCTTTTCGAGCACGTTGAAGAGGAACTGTTCGAAGAGGAAGCAGCGCGGGGCCACGTCGGCGGCGTTGGGCACGCCCAGCTCGCGGTAGTCCTGCTTGAACATGGCAAACGAGGACGGTTCGAGGAAGAGGACGGGGTCTTCGGGATGGCGTTCGCGCAGGAGCGCGACGTTGTGCGTGCCGAGGCGTTTGGCCATGTCGAGGCGTCCGACGCTGAACGCGGGGCGGCCGCAATCTTTGCGGCCGTGCGGGAGGACAACCTCGAATCCGGCGGCTTCGAGTACGGCGACGGCGGCGATGCCGATATGGGGCTCGTTGTAGCGGACGAAGGTGTCGTCCCAGAGGACGACGCGGCCGCGCGTGACGGGGCATTTCGCGTCGCGTTCGTGTTTTGCGAACCACGTGTCGAACCGCTCCAGCGCGAATTTCGGGAGGGGCCGCTGCGCGGCGAAGCCGAGGGTGATGTCCATGAGTTTGCGCAGCCATTTCCATTCCATCGCGGCATTCGCGAGACGGGGGACGAGGCAGCCGAGGATGTTCATGGTCTCGACGGAACTGACGATGCGGTTTCGGAGGCCGACGCCGGTCTGTTGCTGCCGCGCATGGAGGAGTTCCGCTTTGAGCAGGGCCAGGTCGACGTTCGACGGGCATTCCTTCTTGCAGGCCTTGCACGAGAGGCAGTTGCTCAGGGCCTCGTCGAGCTCGGCGCAGGCGAGGGGATCGACATCGCCGAAACGGTGTTCGAGCACCGCGCGGATGGTGTTGGCGCGGCCTCGGGTGGACATGATCTCCTCGCCGGTGGCGATGTAGGTCGGGCACATGGTGGGGGTGTCTTTGCGGCAGCCGCCGCACCCGTTGCACTGTTCGAGGTTGCCGACGAAGGAGGCGTCCTTGTCGGCGAACGCCAGCATGGCCGGGAAGGGCAGGGCAAGCTCGTAGCCGTCGCCCAGGCGGAGGCGCGTGTCGATCCGGAAATCGTGGTGATCCGCGATGATCTTGCCGGGATTGAGGAGGCCCCGGGGGTCGAACAGGGACTTGATCCCGGTCATGACGGCGAGGAGTTCGGGCCCGGCCTGTTCGGGCATGAACTCCGTGCGCGCGATGCCCACGCCGTGTTCTCCGGTGAACGAGGCATTGAAGCGCCGCGCCAGGGCGGCGGTTTGCTCGGCGAGCAGGCGGAGTCTGGCGATGTCGCCCGCCTGATGGAGATCGAGCACGGGACGCACGTGGAGGAGCCCGGACGCGGCGTGGCCGTAGAAGGAGCCCACGAGGCCGAGTTCGCCCATGATCGCCTGGAGTTCGTGGACGTACGCGGGGAGACGTCTGGGCTCGACCGCGACGTCCTCGATGCCCGGGGTGGGTTTGGCGGGACCTTTGCGGCCCGTGAGCAGGGAGAGGCCGGCTTTGCGCACGTTCCAGATCATCTCCATTTGGGCCGGGTCGGTGACGATCATCCCGCGGCTGCCGATGTTCCGCCGGGAGGCCTCGGCGATGCGCGCCTCGGCGTCGCGCTGAAACTCGACGATCAGGAAGGCTTCACAAGGCTCTTCGTCGAGCCGGAGGAGGTCGCGCGCGGCCTTGAACGCGAGCTGGTCGCGGGTCTGGTCGAAGAGAAGGCGGTCAGCGTGTTCGATGGCGGCCGGTTCGAGGTCGGCGAATTCCACCGAGGCCTGCAAGGCTTCCGTGACGGAGTCGAAGAAGAAGAGCGCGAGCCCGGTAACGCCGGGGGGAAGGGGTACGACACGCAATTCCGCGGAGAATATGCCTGCGAGCGTGCCTTCGCTGCCGGAAATGATCTTACAGAGGTCGCCGGGGGCGCGGAGGTAGCGGTCGAGCCCGTAACCGGGCCAGCGTTTGACGAGAATGTTGGGAAACCAGGTGTTGATGACATTTTCGTGCTGCTCGATAAGCTGGCGGATGCGGGCGTTTTCGGCGGCGAGCGCCGGGGAGTCCGCCCCGATGGTCTCGATGCGGCCGTCGGCGAGGATCACGTCGAGGGCGACGATATGTTCGGCGGTGGTGCCGTGGAGCGGCGCGCGCGCCCCGGAGGAATTGTTGGCGATCATGCCGCCCAGGGTGGCGCGCGAACTGGTGGCGACGTCGGGCCCGAAACAGAAGCCCTGGGGTTTCAGGAAGGCGTTGAGCTGGTCGAGGACCACGCCGGCCTGGACGCGCACGGTGCGTTTGTCGCGATCGAAGTCCGAGATGCGGCGGTTGTAACGGGCGAAATCGATGATGAGCCCTTCGCCGACCGCGCCGCCGGCGAGCCCCGTGCCCGCGCCGCGCGGCGTGACGGGGATGCCGGCTTCGATGGCGGTCTGAAATGCCGCGGCGGCTTCCCGGTCGGACTGGGGGAAGGCGACGGCCTCGGGGCGCATCTGGTAGATGGACGCGTCGGTTGCGTAGAGCGCACGGGTGAGATCGTCGGTGCGGATCTCGCATTGTGCGGAATGAAGCAGGCTGGTTTGTGACTGTGTCATCATGAGGCTTTTCTACACCGTTTGTGCAACCGGGGTTGGCATGCGGTTGCGCGGTCCGCCTGTCCCTGTGTCCGGTCAGCCACGTTCGGCGTGTGCCGTTGGAACAACAAACGGCGGTTTTCCGTTGTTTCATGCGCGGGCGGGATCGCGCGTGGTATCATCGCGCTTCACCAACGCCATGAAGGGACAGGCAACCCTATGATTAATGATTCGAATCCGGAAATCCAGTTTGCGATGGAGGCCGTGCGCGCGGGGGCCTTGCTGGCGCGGGAAGTCGAGCGCGAGATGGTGGAACCGGCGCTCACGAAAGAAGACCGGTCGCCGGTGACGGTGGCCGATTTCGCGGTTCAGGGACTCATCGGATGTCTGCTGGAGAAGACCTTTCCTGCCGCGGCGCTGGTGGCGGAAGAGGATTCCGCGCAGTTGCGCGAACCTGAGGCGGCGTCCACGTGCAAGCGCGTGGCGGAGTACGTGGGGCGGCGGCTGGCATATGCCACCCCGCAGACGGTGTGCGCGTGGATCGACCATGGGAACGCCGCGCCGTGCGGGCGGTTCTGGACGCTGGACCCCATCGACGGCACGAAAGGGTTTCTGCGCGGCGGGCAGTATGCCGTGGGGATGGCGCTGATCGACGAGGGCGAGGTCGTGCTGGGCGCGATGGCCTGTCCGAACCTGAGCGATGCGCAGCGCCCCGAGTCGGGGGGGCCGGGGACGCTGGTGATTGCGGCGCGGGGCCAGGGGGCGTGGTGGCAGCCGCTCGAGACCGGAGGCGCATTGCGGCCGTTGCGGGTGTCGGAGAGAACGGATCCCGCGCGGATGCGGATCCTGCGTTCGTTCGAGACGGGCCACACCAACGTGGGCCGCATCGAGCGGATGGCGGCGGCCGTCGGCGTAACCGCGGAACCGGTGCGCATGGACAGTCAGGCGAAGTATGCGGTGCTGGCGTCGGGCCACGCGGAGCTCTTGTTGCGGCTCCTGACCTCGAAGCAGCCCGACTACCGGGAACGTATCTGGGACCAGGCCGCGGGCGCCTTGATCACCGAGGAAGCCGGGGGGCGCATCACGGACCTGGATGGCAAGCGCCTGGACTTTTCGGCGGGGCGGATGCTTGTGAACAATCGGGGCCTCTGCGCCTCGAACGGCCGCGTGCATGACATGGTGCTGGACACGCTGCGCGCGGTGTGTGAAAACGGGGAGCGGTAGTCCCGTCGCAGGTCCGCGCGGGACCCCCTCCAAACCAGGCCTGCGCGTAAAAAAACGGGGCGGTCCGGTGAGGGACCGCCCCGAACCTTGGGCGCAGGCGCGGGTCAGTTGCACTCGGCTTCGAGCGGCTGGGCCAGTTCTTCGAGGTAGAAGAGGCGGCCGGGGCGCGTGGGCATGAACGTGCTGGTGATCCAGGGGCTCGGCTGGTGGTGGAGCGTGACGCGCAGGGAGAGCCCCTGCCACATCATGCCGCGGCCGAGTGCGCCGTCAGCGCCGCCGATGCACCGGTCGGACTTGAGGAACAGACCGGGTCCGATGGTGTTGGCGGTGGCGGGGACGAGGGTGGTGCGGCTCTTGAAACTGGTGATGGCGTTCTGCTCGATCGTGAGGGGATGAAGCCGCGCCGCAAGCCGGTATTCGGCGGCTTTCCACTGCGCGAGCGAGGCGTATTCGCTGGCGAAATGGGGTTCCCAGAAGGCGATGTGGCAGACGCGGCCGATGCCGTAGACCGTGACGAGGCGCGCGCCGCGTTTGCGCAACGCGGCGATCTGCCGGCCGTACGTGGGCAGCTCTTTCTTGGTGGCGAAATGGCGCTGTCGGGCCGGAACGGTCAGGGGGCCGAGCGGGCCGTAAAAGGCCTGTTCCATAGCGTTCTGAAACGCGCCGGGATCCTTCGCGGGCAGGGTGTTCCCGTTGGGATCGCTCCATTCGTCCATGTTGAAACCGTGGACATGGCTGCATTTCACGCCCCACTCCTTGAGGAAGTAGACGGCCCATTTGTACATGCCCATGGGGCCCACGGGAAGAATGAGGATGAGCGGTTTCTTCGCGTCGCGGGCATTGCGGATCTCCATGGCGATTTCGTGACCCATCATGGTGTCGAAATCGCCGAGCGTCGGGCAGCACACGGGCTGGAATTGCTTGTGCCACCAGCGCTCGGGTTTGTCGAAGTTCTTCGGCGTGACGGCGGCGCACTTGTCCCACGCCTCAAGGTCCCATCCTTCGGGAAAGAAGCCTTCGAGCAGGGAACCCTTGATGGTGTTCATGAGATTGACGGCCATTGCGATAGTCCTCCCCATCTGGTTGCGTCAAACCACCATGGTACCCCAGCGCGGGGACCAGAGCAAGCCAACGCTGGGATCCGGAATCCACCCCCGGCCACGCGGGCCCGCGTGGTCCCACACCGGCACAGATGGCGAAAACGTGTGCCTGTTGTCAGAGGACGCGTGTCAGGAGGCGGGCGGTGATGAGGATGAGGACGAGTCCCATGACGACGCGGCGGACTTTGAGTTTGAGGTGGTCGTTGATCCACTTGCCGATGGGGGAGCCGGCCTGGGCGCCCAGGAACACGAGGGGGACAAGCGCCAGATTGACCTTGCCCACCGGAAACGGGAGGTCGATCTGAAGGTTGGGTTCCTGAACCATGTGGGCGACGGCGCCCGCGAGACAGGTGGGCACCATGACCATGTTGGACAGGGCCACGACGCGTTCGTTGGACGCGATGCCGGCGATCAGGGCGAGGGGGACGAGCACGGCCCCGCCCCCGACGCCGGTGAGTCCGGACGCGATGCCCATGGCAAAGCCGATGAGGATCGCCAGGGTGTCGCGGGGGCGGACCTGGTCCTCGGCGACTCGAGGCGGCTCGATGAAGAAGGTGCGGATGCCGACGAGTCCCAGGAGCACGATGAAGATCCAGGTGACGACGCGGTCGTCGAAGAACTGGGTGACCCATCCGCCGATATAGCCCCCGGCGACGGACCCGAAGGAGAGTTGAACGGCGAGGCGCCATTGCCAGTCGACATGGCCCTCGTTGAGGCGCCACACGTTGGCCGCGGCCACGAAGACGATGATGAGGAGGCTGGTGCCCTTGGCGGTGTGGGGGTCCATGCCCGGCACGAATTCGAGGAAGGCGGGAACCATGAGGATGCCGCCGCCGAGACCGAGGGCGCCGCTCATGAGTCCTACGCCCACGCCCAGAAACAACATGCCGGGGTAGAAGAACAGAGGATTCATCCACGCTCCTTTGGCCGCTCGAGAACTGGCAACCCGACGGAAGTGTAGCAGAATGAATGCGGACGCGGGAATTCTCGATGCGCGCCCGAATGCGCCGGCCCGCGTCGCCGGGGAAGGCCGCCGCGTCTGCGGTACAGCCAACGGATTGGGCGGCGTCATGGTTGTCCGGAGGTGTGCATGCCCGGTAGAATCGCGCTCCTATGAACGCTGTACACGCATGGATAACAGTGATAGCCGGGCTGGCGCAATACCTCCTGCATCGGCTGCATCTCGCGCCGCGGCCTGACCTGATGCGGAAGCGGGCCGAGTTCTGCACGGTTATCGGGCATTTCCTGCGCTGGCGAACGCAGCTCCGCGTGGTGCACGGGGAGCGGTGTCCGCGGGACGTATCGTGCGTGTTCGCGCAGAATCACGTGCTCCTGCTGGACCCCTTTGTGAGCTTTGGCGCGGTCATGCAGTCGTCGGGCCTCCTGCCTCGGTTCATGTCGCGCGACGATTTCTTCGCGGAGAAGAAGAACTCCTGGTGGTACCGGCTGGTGAATGTGGACGAATTGATTTGCCAACTGGGGACCCTGGAGATTTCGCGGGGGAACGTCTCAATCGGGCAGTTGCGGCCCTTCGTGAACGTACTGCGGAGCGGCGAGAGCTTCATCATGTATCCGGGGCGGACGCGGAGCCGGAGCGGGCTGATTTTCGAGTACCGGGGGGAGGTCCAGGAACCGGGGAGCGCGTCATTCTTTCTGGCGCAGGCGCAACGGGGCCGGGAAGAAGGCCTCGATGTGGCGATTGTGCCGTTGACGCGGACCCGGAACTTTGCGACGGGCACCGACACGGTGCTCGTGGGGTATCCGCTGCGGCTGGCGCCGCGCGCGGGCCGGGAGGAACAGCGCGCGCTGGACTTCCAACTGGTCGAGGCGATCGCGGAGAACGTGACGGTGAACGCGACGCAGATCGCCGCGGGCATTCTCTACCTTCACGCGTTACATGGGCTGGAGGAATCGATTGGACGCGGCGGGTTCGAGGCCATGGTACGGGCGGTGCTCGAACGGGTGAACGGCCGGTACATCGACCCCGATGCGCGGGCGGATCTGCCGGGGCAGGTCTCGGCGGCGCTGGCGCATTTCCGGAACGCGGGGCTGGTGGTCTTGCCGCGTGATTCGATCCGCCTGGACCGGTCGAAGATCCTCGCGACCCCGCCGATGGATGGCACGTTTCGCAAGCTGAACCCGGTGAAGTACAGCCTCAATCAAATCCTCCATTTCGCGGACGTGACGCAGGCCATCGAGGACGTTGTGCTGACGCCTCGGGCGTAATGTCCCGACGGCAGCGACTGTTTTCGTCATCTTCAAAACCGGCCGCAATCCCGGGGCGCCTGGCCTGTCGACCCGCGGTGGATGCCACTTTAATCGCCGGATAAAAAAA
>DDYW01000139.1 GCA_002348185.1 Candidatus Hydrogenedentes bacterium UBA2224
GCGCTGCGCACCTGGAAGCCCGAACAGCGCGAGGAGGAATAACGCATGGTTGGCCTGGAACATTACCTGAGCCTGTTCGTCAAGTCCGTGTTCGTCGAAAACATGGCCCTGGCGTTTTTCCTGGGCATGTGCAGCTTTTTGGCGTGTTCGAAAAAGGTCGAGACGGCGGTGGGCCTCGGCATCGCGGTGGTCATTGTGCAGAGCATCACCGTGCCGATGAACCAGTTGGTCTACAGCTTCCTGCTGCGCAAGGGCGCCCTGTCGTGGGTGTCGGCTGGGCTGGGCGAGGTGGACCTGTCGTTCCTGGGGTTCCTGACCTACATCGGCACGATTGCCGCGGCGGTGCAGCTCCTCGAGATGACCCTGGACCGGTATGTGCCGGCGCTCTATGTGGCCCTGGGGGTGTTTCTGCCGCTGATTACCGTGAACTGCGTCATCATGGCGGGGTCGTTGTTCATGGTCGAGCGGGACTACACGTTCGCCGAGAGTGCGGTGTTCGGATTTGGATCGGGCGTTGGCTGGGCGCTGGCCATTATCGCGCTGGCGTCGATTCGCGAGCGCATGAAGTACAGCAACGTACCGCCGGGCCTGCGCGGCCTGGGCATCACGTTCATTCTTACGGGGTTGATGGCCATCGGGTTCATGACCTTCTCCGGCATCCAGTTGTAAGAGCGGCCGCCCGGGCGGCCCGGGCAAACGCTAGGAATTTGAGGTTATGCAGATCATCCTTCTTGGCATGTTGATGTTTAACATCGTCATTCTCAGCCTGGTGGTCATCCTGATGGTTGCCCGGTCGAAACTGGTGAGCACGGGCGAGGTCAATATCGAAATCAACGATGATGCCGGGAAGACCCTGAACGTTCCCGCCGGCGCGTCGCTGTTGAGCACTCTGGCCAGCCAGCAGATCTTTCTCCCCTCCGCGTGCGGCGGCAAGGGCACGTGCGGCGTATGCAAGGTGAAGGTCCTGGAAGGCGGCGGGGCCATGCTTCCCACCGAATCGGGCCACATCTCGCGCGGCGAGGCCCGGGAAGGCATCCGGCTTTCGTGCCAGGTCAAAATCAAGAACGACCTCAAAATCGAGGTGCCGCCCGAGATTTTCGATATCCGCAAATGGGAGTGCACGGTGCGGTCCAACCGCAANNGCGAAGCGGTGCCGTTCCGGGCCGGCGGCTACATCCAGATCGAATGCCCGCCCCATACCGTGCACTACAAGGATTTCGAGATCGGGGAACGGTTCCGCGACGACTGGGACAAGTACCGTCTGTGGGATCTGGTCTCCCGCTGCGATGAAACGGTGACGCGCGCGTATTCGATGGCCAATTACCCCGAGGAAAAGGGGCTGATCATGCTGAACGTGCGCATCGCGACGCCGCCNNGCGGTCGCACATCTTCGATCAGTTCAAGCGCGTCCACACCCGGCGTAAGGTCAGTTTCTGGTACGGCGCCCGCAGCCTTCGCGAGGCGTTCTATGTCGAGGATTTCGACGCGATCCAGGCCCAGAACGAGAATTTCACGTGGACGCTGGCGCTCTCGGAACCGCTGCCCGAAGACCGCTGGGAAGGCCCGGTCGGATTTATCCATCAGGTGCTGTTGGACAACTACCTCAGCACGCATCCCGCGCCCGAAGACAACGAGTACTACATCTGCGGGCCGCCCATGATGAACACAGCGGTCATCAACATGTTGCAGGACCTGGGAGTCGAGGAAGGGAACATTCTGTTCGACGACTTCGGCCTGTGATGGTCCCACGCGCGCGCCGCCGCGCTCTTGCGCCCTGAAACGCGCCGTGCTTATGGAAGGGCAAGGGTGAGTTCCGCATCGTTCAGAGAGCATCCCGGATGGCGCGCCGCCGCAGCGCTGGCCGTGGTCCTGGCGTGTCTCGGGTGCGGCCGGGGGACACCGGCCCGTGCACGGGTGCCTGAGTTCTCCGGGTCGACCATGGGCACGGTCTACAAGGTCAAGGTGGTCCTGCCCGAGCCCGCCGCGACGGACCTGGCCGCGCTTCAGGCGCTGATCGAGGCCGAACTCGAGGGCGTCAACGGGCGCATGTCCACGTACCGGCCCGATTCCGAGTTGTCGCGGTTCAATGCGCAGGCGTCCACCGGGCCGTTTCCGGTGTCTGCGCCGACCTTCGAGGTGCTCCGGCTCGCCCTGGAGATCAGCGGGCAGACCGGCGGCGTGTTCGACGTCACCGTGGGCCCGCTGGTCAACGCCTGGGGCTTTGGTCCGGAAAACGTGCCCGAGACCCCCTTGAGCGACAGCGAGGTGGCGGCCCTGCTCGAGCATACGGGCTACGAGAAGCTCGCACTCGACCCCGCCGGGCTTACCGTGAGCAAGGCCGACCCGGCGATCTGCTGCGACCTCTCCGCCATCGCGAAGGGGTATGCGGTGGATTGTGTCGGGCTCGCCCTCGAAAACGCCGGGTTTCTCAATTACATGGTCGAAGTGGGCGGCGAGGTGCGCACCCGCGGCGTCAATGGCGAAGGTCAGCCGTGGAAGATCGGGATCGTCTGTCCCGACACGGTGCAGGGCGGACTCGAGCAGATCGTGCCCCTGAGCGGCTGGTCGCTGGCCACGTCGGGCGATTACCGCAACTTCTACGAACGCGACGGGGTGCGCTACTCGCACACCATCGATCCCCGTACCGGCAGGCCCATCACGCATAATCTCGCCTCGGCGAGCGTTATTCATCAGGAGTGCGCGGTGGCCGATGGCTATGCCACGGCCCTCATGGTCATGGGCCCTGAAGACGCCCTGCGGTGGTGTGAAGAGCACGACGTGCTCGCGTTCCTCATCGTGCGCGAGTCCGACGGCCGCTTTCGCGACGTGGCCTCGCCCGCGTTCGAACGGTTCATCGCCGCGGCCGGCGATGTTACCAGCGCCGCCGCCCCGGCCTCCCGGGAAAGAAGGTAAAAGCGATGTTACAGACGATTCTCCTCTCGATTGTCGTGGTTGGGGTGGTGATGCTCGCCCTCGCTCTTGGATACATTCTCTCGGGTCGGTGCATTAGCGGCACTTGCGGCCGCCCGGAAGACACCGTGGAGAGCGGCGAGACCGTCTGCCGTACCTGCGGCCGCACCAAGCCCGCGGCCGGTCCCGACTCCGGCGACGCCTGAACCGGGAACGGGGATACGTACCCGTCATTCCAGTTCCCCCCCGCCGGGAATTTTACCCAGCCCTTTCGCGTTGTCTGAGCGGGGTTGTAATCAGTACGCCGACGTTTGCTGTACGCACTGTACGCAAGTGAACCGTCAGCGCCGCCGTAACCAATAGACCCGCTGACGAAACCATGCCGCATGATCTTTCGTGTGTTCCGTTTCCAGGCGAATACGATAAGGCATCGCGGGATAGAAGGGGCCAAGGGAACCATGAACCACCACGTCATCAATGAGACCGCCGCACGGCGCTTTCCGCCGGAAGACGATGCCATCCGCGACCTGCTCCAACGCTCGGCTGCGTCGGCCAACGGCCTCACCCCGGGCGAAGCCCTCACCCTCGAACAAACCGTGGAGGTCCTCCAGCGACTCCGGTCGCGCCAGCGGCCCGGCAGCCCCGTCTCCCTCTACCTCGACGCCCGCCGCGGCGCCTGACGGGTCAATCGAACGGGGACACGTTGTNNGTTCTCCGTTCTCTCCTCCGGAGCTCCTCGGGTGTGAAGCCGACGCCCTTGCGAGGCTGCAGGAACGGGGACACGTTGTCGCGCCGGGGACGGCGCTTGGAACATGTCCCCGTTCCTGATGTCCCCGTTCCTGGTCTTGTTCTCCGAGTTTTCTTTCGCGGGGTCATTCTTATGTTCTGGGGGCGATCCGGATGCAGGTGTCTTGCCCGTGACATTACGCATCATGGCCGGGACGGAGATGCTGCGCCCGGGAAATGCCGGCATGTCTCCGACGTGCCGCATCAGGTTCGGGGGGCGTCGTCGCGGGAGCGGGGCTGGGGAGCGGGAGCGCGGGTGGCGAACTGGGCGATGGTGCCGGCGAAGGCGAGCACGGCCCAGCAGGCGACACCGACCCAGCCTTCGCGGACGGCGAGGAGAGTCTGGCTGGGTTTTTCGAGGGCGCCGGGTCCGGCGAGGAAGAAGAGGACGCCGGAGATGACGAACCAGGAGCCGATGGCGGCGGTCGCGAGGATGACGATGGTGCGGCGGAGGACGAGGGTGAGGAGGCCGCCGGCGCCTCCGGCGGCGAGTACGGCCCAGGGGATCCAGGGTTGTTGCATGCCGGCGGTGAGGTGCATGGCGGCGACGAGGGCGCCGAGCATGCCGAGCAGGAAGATGCCGCTGCGCACGAGAAAGGCGAGGGCGACGGCGCCGCAGATGCCGCCGAACAGGGCGGTGAGGACGATGGGGATGGTTTCGCCCTGGCTGATCCAGGCGGCGAGGGCGCCCGCGACGGCGCCGGCGAGGAGGAATCCGGTGAGGATGATGATGAGGCGCAGAGTGCGGTAGCCGAGGAAGCAGTAAAGGGTGCCCACGGCGATGGCGATGGCGACGGCACCGTTGTTGGCGGTGAGGGGGAGGTCTTCAAAGGCGGGGAGCCGCCAGCTTGTGATCATGTCGTTCATAGCGGGAAGATCTTGAAGGTCGCGACGCGTGAAAGTCAACGCCGGGGGCGCGGAGCGGGATGCCGGGGAAGGTGGATGTGGACGGCGAGGGTGATGCGGGAAATCGGGTCCGCGTGTGTTAGACTATGCGGCATGTCGTGGAACCAGTGGAGTTTGAGGAGCGGAAAGGATGAGCGTTTCGGAACCGGATGCCGCCCGGGCGCTGGCCGCGGGGTGCGTGCGCAAGGCGCGGCTGAGCGATATGGCCAAGGTGAAGGTCTTGATTGACCGGGGCGTGGGCACCGATGCGCTGTTGCCTCGCACGCTGATTGAGCTGTGCGAGAACGTGCGCGACTTCCATGTGTATGAGGAAGACGGCATAATTCTGGGATGTTGCGCGCTTCACGTGGACATGCAGAACCTGGCGGAGGTGCGGTCGCTGGTGGTGGATGAGGATCGCCGCCGCACGGGGGTGGGTGCGGCGCTGCTTCGGGCCTGCCTCGAGGAGGCGCGGAGTCTGGAAGTGGAGAAGGTGTATGCACTTACGCGCCTGCCGGTGTTTTTTGAGCGGGAAGGATTTTCGGTTATTGACAAACATGAGCTTCCCAGCAAGGTGTTCCGCGATTGTGTGCGGTGTCCGAAGTTTCCGGATTGCGATGAAGTTGCGGTGATTCGCGATGCGGCAGTGGTGCAGGAAGAGAAAGGCACGGACCATGGCCATTGACAGGCGGTTGGGGTTTCTGGGCTTCGGGAATATGGGCCGGGCCATCGCGGGCGGGCTGATCGAGCGGGGAACGCTGCGGCCGGAGCACCTGGCGGCGTTTGACGTCGACGAGGCGAAGTGTGCGGCCGCGAAGGCGCTGGGCATGCGGGTGGCGGGCTCGGCGGGGGCGCTCGCGCAGGCGAGCGACGTGCTCCTGGTGGCCGTGAAGCCACAGCATGCCGTGGAAGCGCTGGAACCGCTGGCGGGCTCGTTTGACTCGGGCACGCTGGTTATTTCGATCTGCGCGGGGTTGTCGACGGGGTTTTTCCAGGAGCGTCTGGGCACGAACGTGCGCGCGGTCCGGGTCATGCCGAACACGCCGGCGCTGGTGGGCGCGGGGGCGTCGGCCATTGCCGCGGGCAGGAATTGCCGTGAGGAGGACATTACCTTCGCGAAAGCCGTGTTTGAGTCGGTGGGGCTGGTTGAGGTGGTGCCGGAGAGCGCGATGGACGGGGTGACCGCGCTGAGCGGGAGCGGTCCGGCGTATTTCTTTTATCTGGTGGAGTGCCTGGTGCGCGCGGCCCGGGAAGAGGGGCTGACGGAAGCACAGGCGACGGAGCTGGCGAAGCAGACGGCGCTGGGGGCGGCGCGGCTTCTGATGGAATCGGGCGAAACGGCAGGCGTGTTGCGGGAGCGGGTGACCTCGAAAGGGGGCACGACGGAAGCGGCCTTGCGCGCGTTTCGGGAACACGGGTTTGACGAGGTCATCCGGGCGGGTGTCGCGGCGGCGGCGGCCCGTTCGCGGGAGCTGGGGCGTTAAATGAGCGATAAAAAAGAAGACACGGGCGCCATGAAGAAGGACCGGATGATCGTGGATGCGCTGGGCGAAGACCTTGCAATTACGCCGAGCGACATTTACAACCAGGATTTCAAGCGTGCGATGCTGGGCGGGTACGATGCACGCGAGGTGGATGCATTTCTGGAACGCGTGGCCGACATCGTAGATCGTCTGTTGGGGCAGATCCGGCATCTCCGGGAGAAAGTCGACGAACAGCGCGCCACGATAGACGAGTACCGGGAGGTCGAGAAGACCTTGCGCAGCGCGCTGGTCAGTTCGCAGAAGTTCAGCGAGGACATTCTGGCATCGGCGAAGCGCGAGGCCGAGTCGCTGATCGAGGAAGCGCGGCTGAAGAAAGCCCAGGCCCAGCTTGCGGCGGCGAAACTGCCCCGGAAACTGGTGCGCGACATTCATGTGCTCGAGCAGCAGCGGAGCCGGATGCGGCGGGAGATGCTGGCGATTCTCGAGACGCACAAGAGTCTGCTCGACAGCCTGATCCCGGAGGAGGAAGGGGTGTCGGCGAGTTTCTTTGACGCGGGGGTGGCGAACGACACCGGCGAGGAGGATGAAGATACGGATCTGCCGGTCGTCAATATTGCGGATGATACGAGCGGTCCGGAGTCGGAGATGGGCGGGTTTGCCTCGTTTTCGCCGGGCGTGCCGGCGGACCGCCCCGAGGCGCCGGCGGTGGAACCCCGGCCCCGTCCCGCGGATTCATCTGTAGGCCCGCCGGAACCGAACCCCCCGGCGCCCAGGGAGGATTCCGCGCCGTGATCATGCTGTTGTGGACCGTCTTCGCGGCGGCAGAGCCGGAGAACGTGGACGCGTTTCTCGAGGAGCTTTCCGCGCGGCGCGCCGCCGTGCGCGTGGTGCAGGCGCGCATTGATCGGGAGAACGTGACAACGGACGGCGTGTTTGAGGCCAGGGGCACGATGCTGTTTGTCCATCCGAAGCGAATCGTGTTCCGGTACGACGAGTCCGCCGAAACCGACCTGTTGATCGACGCGCTGCGCTTGTACCGGTACGACGAGGACATGGAGCAGCTTCAGATCGACGACCTGGAGGATGACCCCGCCACGGAAGCGCTTTACATGGGGTTCGCCAAGGACTTTAAACGTCTGCGGGAAGCATTTGATGTATCGCTGTTCATCCCGGAGGTTAAGGAAGGCGCGGTAAAGGGGCTTCTGCTGCGGCCCAGGAAGGGGGAATCCGAGGATGAAGCGGCGTCCGCGGGCCCGGCGGCGGCGTTTGAGGAGGTGTACCTGTATTTGCGCGAAGCCGACTACCTCCCCACGCGGGTGATTGTGGTCAATGACGCCAATACGCGGGTAGAAATCCGGATGTCGGAGTATCGGGTCAACGAGGCGGTGGAGCCGGCGCAGACCCAGTTCTGGATTCCCGAGGGCACCGTCATCATCGAGAACCAGGAAACCTACGAAGAGGCGCCCGCGGGCGGCTTGTTTCTTCCCCGCGATCCGGCCGTAATTGACCTTCCCCTCCCCTCGGAAGCGGCCCCTGCGCCGTGAAACGGCTCGTGCTTGCATCGGCCTCGCCGCGCCGGCGCGCCCTGTTGGCGGCCCTGGGCCTCGAGTTTGACGTGGTGACGAGCGGCGCGCCTGAAATCGATCACGGCTTGCCGCCCGAACAGCTGGTTGTGGCCAACGCCTGCGCGAAACGCGACGAAGTGGCGCGGCGTCTGCCGAACCCTTCGCTGGTGATCGCGGCGGATACGCTGGTGTTTCTAGGAGACCAGACGCTGAGCAAGCCCGCCGACCTCGACGAGGCGTGCGGGATGCTGGCGCGTCTGTCGGGACGCACACATGCGGTACTCACGGGTCTGGCGCTGGTCGACACCGAGACCGGGGCGGCCGCGCAGGGGTTTGAACGCACGGACGTGACGTTTCGGGCCCTGTCTGACGAGGAGATCATGCATTTTGTGCATGCGGTGCGCCCGGTTGACCGGGCGGGCGCGTATACCGTGGACGGGCCCGGGAGCCTGCTGGTGGCGGGGTATTCCGGGTGCTATCAGAACGTCCTCGGGCTGCCGATTGTGCGTCTGGACCTGCTGATGCGGGAATTGGGGTACAATCTGTTTGCGTTGATGGACCATACGCGGGCGGAGTTTCTGTGATTTCTCCCGCGACGGGGCTTCCCAGGCTGCGAGGCCCCAATCGCGGGGTAACGCGAAGGCCGATTGCTCAAACGCTTGCGCTGCCGAACGCGGAAGGCGCCCCGGTGAAGTTCGTATCCGTATCCCCCCGAGCAGAGCCGTTTCCAACGCCACCGGCCTTGCGGAGGTTTCCTCAAGGTATCCGATTTCGTCCAGGTTGACCTCTTCCGCGCCGGAGGCTAAAATTCCCGTTGTGAGGATTTTTACGTGAGCACTGTTGAATTCACCGTCCTGGGCGGTGGCACGGAAATTGGCGCGAATAGTTATTTTGTAAGTGGCGCCGACACGGGCATCATTCTGGATTGCGGCCTCCATCCCAAGAAGGAAGGCCGCGATGCGCTGCCCGATCTATCCATCCTGACGCGTCCGCCGGACGTGGCGCTGGTCTCCCACGGGCATGTCGACCACTGTGGAGCGGTTCCCTATCTTCTCCGCCAGTTTCCGGGGCTGTTCGTGTATACGACGCGCCCGACCGTGTCCATCATGGACCGCATGCTTCACAACAGCGTGTCGGTGATGGAGATGCTGGAACGGAACCAGGGGGTGCGGGGGTATCCCCTGTATGGCCACGACGATGTGGGGTTTGCCCTGCGGCGGACGGACGGCCTGGAGATGGACTATGAGTTCGCGCTGACGTACCAGAGTCCGGTGCGGGCGGAATTCCGGTCCGCGGGACACGTTCTGGGCAGCGCGTGCATTCTGCTGCAGTTTCCGGGGCACAGCGTGTTCTATACGGGCGACATCTGTCTCACACACCAGGAGTTGATGCGCGGCCACGCTCTTCTCGAGGAAGCGATCCAGGTGGACACGCTGATCTGCGAGAGCACGCGGGGCGCCCAGGAAGCGGACGACGAACCGAGCTACGAAGACGAGATCGAGCGGTTTGGGGCGGAGATCACCAAGGTGCTTGAGTCGGACGGGGTGGTGCTCGTGCCGGCGTTCGCGCTGGGCCGGAACCAGGAGATTCTCAACATCATCGCGCGCCTGAAGCGTTCGCGCATGATTCCCCGCGTCCCCGTGTATTCGTCGGGGCTGGGCCGGGCGATCTATGAGATCTACAGCGACAACCTGGACTATCTGGGGCCGCGGGCCGATCTGCGTCCGCTCGAGGAATTCGAGCGTGTGGGCAACGTCTGGGAGCCGGACGCGGTCGACGAACTGCTCGAGGAACCCTGCATCATCGTGGCGACGTCGGGGATGATGGTGGAGAACACGCCGTCGGCCATGATCGCCAAGGAGATGGTGCGGTCAACACGGCACGGCATTTTCTTTGTGGGGTACCTCGATCCGGATACGCTGGGGTACCGGTTGCTGCACGCCAACACGGGCGACAAGATGCCTTTTGAGACGCCGGGCCGTTCCGTGCATATCCGGCTCGGCAACCGCCAGCGGTTCCACTTCAGCGCGCATGCGTCTCGGAACGACCTTCGGCGTCTGGTCGAGCACCTCAACCCCAAGAACCTCGTGTTTGTGCATGGCGACGCGCCGGCGGTGGAATGGATGGCCGCGAATACGAACGGCCGGGCGCGCAAATTTTCGCCCATGCTGGGGCAGACCATCGCCCTGGAAGCCTAGACCGTGGCGCGCCGCCGTAACCCGCTGACCGTTTGGCTCTTGACCACGCTGTGCCTGGGATTCGCCTGGCTGACCCGGGTGCTGCCGCTCTTCTGGGCGCGCGTTCTGGGAACACTGCTGGCCGGCGCGGCGTACCGGGTGATCCCTCGCATCCGGCGGGTGGGGATGGCCAATCTTGATCTGGCGTATGGCGATGCTCTGTCAACAGCGGAGAAGATACGGATCCTGAAGGCGTCGGTGAGGAACGTCGGCTTGGTCGCGGCGGAATTCACCCGTACCCCCCTGATGGGCGACGAGGCGTTCTTTTCGCGATGGGTGCGCATTGAGGGCGCGGAGCACATCGAGCGCGACAGCGGTGCTATCCTGATAGGCGCCCATCTCGGGAACTGGGAATGGCTCGCGGGGGCCCTGGCACGCCTGGGACGCCCCATGGCGGTCATTGTCCGGCCGCTGCATGACCCCCGCCTGAACGGGTTCATTGACCGGATTCGCAGCTCCAACGGCGTCAAGACGGTCGAGAAAGCGCAGGCCGGCCCCGAAGTGCTCAAGCTCCTGCGGGAAGGCTACCGCGTGGGCATTCTCATCGACCAGAACCCGCACCAGAGCGCGGTGCCCGTGCGCTTTTTTGGGGTGGAAACGTGGGGCACGGCGGCCCCGGCGATGTTGTCCGCTCGCGCGAAGGCGCCCGTGCACACAGTGGCGTTGATACGCGAACCGGACGGCCGGTACGTGTTGCGCATCTCGCCGCGCGTGCCTCTGGACACGGAGGGGGCCCTGCGCGCCCGGGTGCTCGACAACTCGCAGCGGTGTCAGGAGGCCGTCGAAGCGCTGGTACGGGCGCATCCGGAGCAGTGGTTGTGGATCCATCGGCGATGGAAACCCCGGCCGCGCTTCGAACAGGAGTGGGCCCGGAAACAGGCGCAGAGCAAAGCCCGCGCCAGGGAACTGGACTGAGCGCGCGGGGGGGCCGCGGGTCCAGGGTTATTTGCGCACGTCGCTGATCTTGACGATCTTGCCGGTTCGGGCGGATTTAAAGATGGCGCAGGCGATTTCGACGGCGTGAGTGGCGTCGTCGATGGTGATGCCGGGCCGGGTGTTGCGGCGGATGGCCTTGACGATGTCTTCGATGTGCCGGACATGGCCGGCCGCGCCGACGGCGAGGGGATCCCTGCCGAGCCGGCTGGTCTTTTTGTGCCCGTACCATTCCATCATCTGGCGCCGTTCTTTCGGGGTGCCGGCTTCGAAGGATTCGAGGTAGGCGGTCTTCGTAAACGACCCTTTCTCGCCGTAGACGAGAATGCGCTGGCTCTGGTCGGGGATGGCGCAGGTGGTGGTGACGATGCTGCCGAGGGCGCCGGACTCGAAGCGGAGGATGGCGACGGTCTGGTCTTCGGCCTCTATCTTGTGGCCGAATACGCCGATGAATCCGCAGACGCTTTCTACGGGTCCCGCGAACCACTGGACCAGGTCGACGGTATGGATGCCCTGGTTCATGAGGCTGCCGCCGCCGTCGAGCTTCCAGGTGCCTTTCCAGGTGCCGTGGGGGCCTTCGTAGTAGCTTTGCGCGCGGAACCACGGCAATTGAGCGTGGACCCCGATCAGTTTGCCCAATTTTCCGCTGTCGATGGCCTTTTTGAGGCGGAGGTTCAGCGCCTCGGTGCGGGACTGGAACACGCAGCCGCATTGTACGCCGGCGCGGTGGACGGCCTCGCGCAGTTGCCGGATGCGGGCGGGGGTGACGTCAACGGGCTTTTCGACGAGGAGGTGTTTTCCGGCGCGGGCGGCCTGGATGGCGTGGGTGGCGTGGAGTCCGCTTTCGGTGGCGATGCAGACGGCGTCGATGTCCCTGTTCTTGAGGAGGGCGGGGTATTTCGTGTAGCCCTCACAACCGAACTTCGTGATGGCGGCGTGGAGGCGGGCTTCGTCGTGGTCGCAGACGGCGGCGAGGCGGGCGCCTTTCGCATCGACGACGGCCTGGCAGTGGTTCATCCCCATTCCGAGCCCGAGCACGGCGAAATTCAGGTCTTTTGGCATGGCCGGTCCTCTCTGTGATGCGTGGCAGGCTGATGGGCGGGCCGTGGCGCACGCGACGGGGCCGCACGTCGGCGACAGGATAGGGAATGGGACGCCGGGCGTTCAAGCATCCTGGCTCACGGCGGCCGGAAGGCTCTGGAAACACGGCTGTTTTTGGAGTACCATGACGGGGATTTTCGAGACCGGCCCGTCGAGCGGCGGATCGGAGCAACCAGGCGCGTCTCAGCGACCGCGTATACAGATAATGGAGGTACACGATGGCAGGCAAGAAGGAAGTGAGCCGCCGGGCGTTCATGCGCGATGCGGCCAAGACAGCGGCTGGCATCACGGCGGGGGCGGCGGTGGTCAAGACGGCCCGCGCGGATGTGTATAAATCGATTCTTCCCTCGAGCGTGCTCGGGGCCAATGAGATGATTCGCACCGGGCACATCGGCCTGGGGGTTATGGGCTCGGGCAACCTGAAATACAACATGCAGCGCCCGGACGTCATGCCCATCGCGGTGTGCGATCTGCACCCCCGGAACCGCGGCAAGGGACACGCCATGGCCCAGGCGAAAAACCCGCAGGCAACGGTGCACGAGAATTACAAAGAGGTCATTGACAACCCGGATGTGGACGCGGTGATCTGCTCGACGACGGATCATTGGCACGCGATGGTGTCGATCGCCGCGTGTGATGCGGGCAAGGCGGTGTATTGCGAGAAGCCGCTGGGCACCACGGTAAAAGAAGGCCAGGCGATGGTGGCGGCTGCGCAGCGCAACAACACCGTGTTCCAGTGCGGGACGATTCAGCGCAGCGGCGAGCACTTCAAGGAAGCCATCGAGATCGTGAAGAGCGGGACGCTGGGCCAGATCGGCCACGTGCACACGTTCTCGATCGACATGCTGGCGCCGACCGGCATCGGCAATCCGCCGGACGTGACGGATCCCGAGAAGTGGAAGTCGTATGGGCCGTGGGAGACGTACCAGGGCTGGGTGGAACACAAACCGTTCAACGTGAACCGGTGGCTCTACAATTTCCGGTGGTTCTACGATTACGCGGGCGGCAAACTGACCGACTGGGGCGTGCACCTGGTCGACATCGTGTTGTCGGCGATGGGCGAAGATAAACCGCCGAAGACCGTCTCGGCGTCGGGCGGCAAGTTCATCATTACCGACAACCGCACCACGCCGGATACCATCAATGTGAGCTGGGAATTCGACAGCTATCTGCTGACTTTCACGAACCGGGTATGGAACTCCTACGGCGATCAGATTGCGCCGGCGGACAACCACGGGATCATCTTCTACGGCACGAAGGGCTCGTTGAAACTCAGTCGCGCGGGCTACAAGCTGATCCCCGGCGCGAACCAGCAGTATGTGCCTGAGCCGGGCGAATACGAATCCGCCGAAGCCCGGGAGAACAACAGCGCGTCGGTGCTGTATGAGCCGCACCTCGAGAACTTCATCACCTGCATCCGGTCGGGCGAAAAGCCCATCAGCCATGTGGCGTCGTGCCACAATTCGAGCACGGTCTGCCACCTCGGAAACGCCGCGTACCTTGCCGGTGCGAAGCTGACGTGGGATGCCGCGACGGAGCAGTTCACGGGAGGCCCGGCCGACGCGGTCAAGCAGGCGAACGAGTGGATCGCGCGTCCGTACCTGAATGGATATACGCTCGGCTAAGCGCCAGCACTAGACCCATTCACACGAGCCCGCGATGCGTCGCGGGCTTTTGTTCATGAATACGCAGTTTCACGTTCTACGCGAACCGGCTGTGTTGCTCCAGGAACGCCGCGACCTGCGCCTTGTCGGCCTGGCCCGAAGCGATAGCGAGGACGAGTGACTCCAAATCATCATCCGGCGCAGCGGTTTCTACGCCGTTTAAGGCGAGGAAGGCAAGCGCACTTTCAAGACCCACACGTTTGTTGCCATCAACAAAAGGATGATTCTGCACGATGTGATAGAGATAGGCTGCCGCCATCTCGAAGAGGTCCCTGTGAAGATATTCGCCCCCGAATGAGGCGCATGGTTGTGCCAGAGCGCTCTCCAGCAGTCCAGGATCGCGCACTCCCATCGAGCCTCCGAACTGTTCGATCTGCGCGCGGTGGAAATAGAGCACTTCTTGGATTGTCAGGAACCGTAACGTCCTCATTACTTCGCCAGCCGCTTAAAGACTTTACCGTATCGGGCCGCCATCTTCTCGTGCACGGCACGTATCTCTTCAGACACTTCCTCATCCCTCTCCGGCTTGATGACGATGACGTCGCCGTCGGTGATGAGTTCGAGGGGCGTGTCGTGGTCGATGCGGAGGAGTTCGAGGATGGCTTTGTCGATGACGAGCGCCAGGCTGTTGCCGTGGCGTACGAGTTTCTTGATCATGAGAGGGCTCCTTGTTGCTCTTTGGTATCTACATTGTATCACCCGGGAGGGGGAGGGGCAATGGGACGCCTGCGCCGCAAACTGCCCGCTCTCCTTGGGTGTGGGATCGCCGTGCCCGTGGTCATCCGAACGGGGACACGTGGTCGCGCCGCGGNNTCTTCTCCTCCGGAGCTTCGCTCGCGGGGTCATCCTTGTCTTGTAGCGCAGGCGTCTCGCCTGCATTCGTACCTTCTGGGGGCGAGCCGGATGCAGGCGAGACGCCTGCGCTACAAGATGCCCCGTTCTTTGTCTTGTCCTTCGGAATTTCGCTCGCAGGGTCATTGGGAAATCCTGGGAACGATTCCCGCTTGCCCCTTGGGCCTGCCCTGAAAGGGCGGGCGAGAATAGCCCAGGGCAACGCCCTGGGTTATGTATCGCCAAGTAGATACGCCCTGAAGGGGCAGCCCGAAACCAGAACAGACAGGAATCCGGCCACGCCTCAATTGCGTTGTCAGATCCCCCTCCATATCGAAATCGAGATCGAAATCGCAATCGGGATCGTCATCGGGACCGGAAATCGCCGTCCATGATCTCCTGAGATGAGAATTTGATGAAGAACACGCGTGAGATTGGAGCTTGGGTTGCCCCTACAGGGCGAAATGGGTTGGGTGGGCGCTTCCCGGGGCGCCGTCACGCGTCCCGCTACGCGGGCCCGCGTGACTTGCCCCGGGCTATTCTCGG
>DDYW01000060.1 GCA_002348185.1 Candidatus Hydrogenedentes bacterium UBA2224
TGTTCCTTGCGCTGGAGTCGTGGAATGGACAAGCAGGAAGCGCGCCATCAATGCAATGCCGCTTGCAAGCTGGCGACGATGAGCGCGCGAATGTCCTGCCACCGCTGCGCCCCCTCGACCACCAGGGCCTGGTTCAACTCGAGCTCGATGCCCACATAGCGATCGGATGGATAGCGGCGGCGCAGCGAGGCGGTCAGTCCGTCGTTCTTCCCGGCATAGGGATAATTGCGCCGTACCCGCAGCACGGGGTGCCGTTCGACCAGCGCCGCCTTCCAGCGCGCCGCCAGTTCGACCTCTCCGGCGCGCGCCGGATCGTAGAGCAGGCCTGCATCGGCAGTGCGCACCTGGCCGTCGAGGACGGGGGTGAAGCTGTGTGAAGACAGATGCACGACGCGACACCCGGCACTCACCCCTTCATGCACCCAGGCCTCTGCCCGTTGGCGGTAGGGGGCGTAGTGGGCCTGCACGATGCGCGCCTTGTCTGCCGCGCACAGCGTGCGGGATGCGCTCGACCAGACCCTGGGGTTGGTCAGCGAACGATTCAGGTCGATCAGCAGCCGACTGGTGGTCGACACCACGAGCGGCGCATCAAAGGCGTCCGCAAGATCGCGCGCCATCGCGAGCGCCCCGCGATCGAATCCGCGATGCGAGTCCAGAACCGGCTCCCATCCCCGAAAAAGTGCCGCATGGTCGGCTGGAATCTCGTTGCCGCCGTGCTCACAGGTCACCAGCACAAAGTCGCGCATCGTCGTGTCGAGATAAGTTCGCACATTCATGGGGCACCAGGCGCGTCGCCGCCCCAAACGGAGGCGCAGCCCTGACCGGCGTTTCTGGAAGAGCTTACCCCTTCCAGAAGCCGAAGACGCGATGGTCACGGCCCGATCGGTAGCCGCTGCATCGGCGGATAATGCCCGTACCGGGATCCGGTGCTGGACCTTCTTGATGAGCATCAACGAGAATTGTTTGCATCTCTACCACACTTATCCCAGTTCCAGGCTCGGGATAATTTCAGGAGCAAGACATGGCGAAGAAGCTTGAAGGCAAGGTGGCAGTCGTTACTGGCGCCAGTAGCGGGATCGGGAAATCGATCGTCGAGCAATACGCAGAAGAAGGCGCGCAGATCGTCGCGTTCGCCCGCAATCTGGACGCCTTGAAGGAACTGGAGGCGGCCTGCCCCGGGCAGGTCAAGGCGGTGGCGGGCGACGTGACACAAGCCGAAGACCTGAAGCGCCTCGTCGATGAAACCGTCCGGGCCCACGGCGGCGTGGATATTGTTGTCCCGAATGCCGGCATTGCCCGCGTCGTATCGTTCGAGGACAGCACCGCCGAAGCCTTCAATGCCCAGTTTTCGGTCAATTTCTTCGCCGCGGCGGAAACGGCGCGGCTGTTCATTCCCCACATCCGCAAGGGCGGATCGATTCAGTTCATCACCACTTTCCTGACCCAGGTCGGCTTCCCCGGCCTGGCCATCTACAGTGCCAGCAAGGCGGCCCTGAAGTCCCTTTCCCAAACCCTGGCGGCAGAACTCGCCCCCCAGGGCATCCGGGTCAATTCCATCGCCCCGGGCCCGATCGGGACGCCGCTGTGGGGAACGGTCGGGCTGCCGCCTGAAGTGCTGGGCGCTGTTGCAGAAAAGATCAACGCCCGGCTCATGCCTGGTGCGTTCGGTCAGCCGGAGGATATCGCCGAGCTCTCGGTGTTCCTCGCCTCGGCCGGTGCCAAGAACATCTATGGCCAGGAAATCGTCGTGGATGGCGGCTATACCATCGGATGAGCTTGGTTGTGACTTTCCTGCTTTGACCCGCCGCTGGCGGGTTTCTTGCGAACGAGGGGGTTAATTCCTCGTGTCGCCAGGGGGGGCGCATTGACTCATCCGTAGTGTTACCGGATAGGTTGATGCCAAGGTGCTTGACTCTCGACGTCGGAGCCTGCCGCGCCCGGTTTGGTTGCGTTGCTTGTGGAACTGGATAACCCGCCCATGAAGACCAACCGCGCCAAGTTCATTGACGAGACGCTTGGTCCATCGTCTGGAATGGTCGTCGTGGATGCAGGCTGCCGTCCCGGGCGCCTCACAGTGCTCACTCGCCAGGAATGCAGGCCACGAAAGGAACAGCACAATGATGCGACTTGAAGGCAAGACTGCTCTGGTTACAGGCGCTGCGCGCGGCATCGGGGCAGCGATCGCCGCCGCATTCGTCGAGAACGGAGCCTTTGTCTACCTGACCGATATTGACGATGCCACGGGACAAGCCACTACGGAGACCTTGGGCAGGCAGGCCCGCTATCTCCATCTCGATGTGCGCCAGGAATCGGATTGGCGGGCCGTCATGACGAAAGTTCTCGACGAACGCCGCGCCTTGCACGTGCTCGTCAACAACGCCGGTATTACGGGCTTCGAGCAGGGCAGCCATGTGCATGACCCGGAGCATGTCTCGCTCGAAGAATGGCATGCCGTACATCGGACGAATCTGGACGGGGTCTTTCTCGGCTGCAAGCATGCAATCCGGACCATGCGCCAGTCGGCGAGTACGGGTTCCATCATCAATATCTCCTCCCGCTCCGGTATCGTCGGCATTCCGGGAGCGGCGGCTTATGCCTCTTCGAAAGCTGCAGTACGCAACCATACCAAGACGGTGGCGCTGTACTGCGCCGAACAAGGGCTGCCGGTTCGCTGCAACTCGATTCATCCAGCAGCGATCCTCACGCCAATGTGGGAGCCACTGTTGGGCGAAGGGCCGGAACGTGAAGAGCGGATGCACGAGTTCGTGCAGGATTGCCCGTTACGCCGCTTCGGCCGCCCCGAGGAAGTCGCAGCGGTAGCCGTGATGCTTGCCTCCGACGAGGCTGCCTACATGAATGGTGCGGAGCTGAACATGGATGGAGGCATCCTGGCTGGTGCCGTGGCGGCGCCAGCATCCTCCACGCAGTAAGGGTAGCCCTCTGGGTGGCCGATGAGCTTCCGTTGCTCAACTGGCAGCTTGAGAATCAGAAAGTGGACTTCGACCTTGCGATCATCATCAGGCAGGTCGGAGGGCGAAAGCAGGGAGCTCTCGCAATGCGACGACCTGACCCAGCAAGCAAGTTTCTCTTTGCCCTCATCAGCCTGACGGTCGTTGCCATGGGGCTGTCGGCGGTCATCACGGAGTACGCGCCGGCGCGTTCGACGCGCTTCGGCATGGCCGGGCCGCTGTTCGATCGGGATGCGGTCAGCTTGGGCGTAACGATGATCTTCGCCGGGCTTTCCCCGCTCGGCGTCTTCGCCAGGCGTGCGCGGAGTGCAGGATGGTGGGCGGCCGGCTGCATGACGCTAGCCGTCCTCAGCGTGTTTTTCGGCGCGAGGCTCCTGCCCTGAGCCTCGCGCTGGCGCAACGAACTTACTGCACGCGCACTTCGACCCGGCGCGCTTCGGCGGCGTCGGTGCCGCCCAGGGTGACGGCGGGGCGGCGCATCAGCACGCGCTCGGCGGGCACGCCGGCGGCGATCAGCGCGTCGCGCACCGACAGCGCACGGTTCTTCGCCACTTCGGCATTGACTGCGGCGCCGCCGGTTTCGTCGTGGAAGCCGGACAGCAGCGCGCTCGCCTGGGGCGCGGCCGCGAGTGCCGCAACCACGGTGGCGATCTGCGCGGGCGCGGTCGCCGACAGTGCGGTCTGACCGACGTCGAAATGGATCTTCACCAGCGGTTCGCCGACTTCCGCCACATCGACGAACGCGACCTCGCCCGCGCCGAGCGCGGCGACCGGTTGCGCGGCCTGGGCCTTGCCCAACTGCTGGGCGGCGAGGCCGATGACGAGGGCGATGACCAGCGCGATGATGCCGAACACCACGCCCATCACGACGTTGAGTTCGCTGTCTTCCTGATCGAACATGTGCTGAGTTCTCCTGTGCATGCGCGGCCCGACGGTTCGGACGACGTGGGCCGGATTCTAACGGAATAAGGCTGCCGCTTTTCACTACATCGAGCGTGAGTCGCGGCTCACTTAGCTTAGCCGTGCGCAGGAAGCTCAGTCGCGCAGGAACACCTGCAGCAACTCATTCAGGAAGCGCCGTCCCTGCAAGGTCGGCCGCAAGTGGCCGTCCGCCGTATCCAGCAGCCCGCGTTCGCGCGCCTGTGCCAGCTCGTCCGCGACGGCCTCGAGCGGAACCCCGGTGCGCGCGGCGAACAGCTTCGCCGGCACGCCTTCAGTGAGGCGCAGCGCGT
>DDYW01000131.1 GCA_002348185.1 Candidatus Hydrogenedentes bacterium UBA2224
TGAAAAAAGTCCAGATGTACCCGACGGCCACCCTTACAGGTGCAAATTCCGTTGCCCGTTTCAGCAGTATTGTCATTTCCACACCGGGGTCATACATGGATCTCGGTTCCCGGGCGATCCTTGAAGCACCCGGTGCAAGTGCAGAGCTTATTACCCGGGCGATAACGAAGGGGGGCACCATCATTTCCCGGGGCCATATCAATGGTAAGGTCGCCGGTACCCGGGGCCACCTTGAATGTAAGGGCTTGATCCTGCAGGACGGGCGCATCTACGCGATCCCGGAGATCGAGGGATCGGTTGTCGGTACAGAACTCGCGCACGAAGCGGCAGTCGGCAAGCTTGCCCGGGATGAGATCGAGTACCTGATGTCACGCGGGCTTGACGAGAACGAGGCCACAGCAACCATCATCCGTGGGTTCCTCGACGTGAAGATCAGCGGGCTCCCTGAAGCATTACAGCAGCAGATCGATGCTTCTATCGATGAAGCAGAAAAATCCGGATTCTGAAAAGATGTATGTCACCTTATCCCCGTGCTGATGAACGAAAAGCAATGGTGGAACTCCAGATTGCAGCCCGGGGCATTCACAACCAAAGAGTGCTTGCTGCGATGCTGGAGATCCCCCGCCACCTCTTTATTCCACCCCCGTATGATCGTGCAGCATATGAGGATAATCCACTTTCCATCGGCAGCGGGCAGACCATCTCCCAGCCCTATATGGTCGCGAAGATGACCGAATTGCTGGCACTGACGCCGCAGAGCCGGGTCCTCGAGATCGGTACCGGCTCCGGCTACCAGGCCGCGGTCCTCGCCGAGCTGGCCGCGGACGTCGTGTCAGTCGAGCGCTTCAGCCACCTCGCCGAGGCCGCGCGGCAAACGCTCGAAGCCCTCGAGTATGGAAACGTGACCGTCGTCGTGGGCGACGGCTCGCTCGGGTGGCCCGAACGCGCCCCGTACGACGGCATCATCGTCACCGCGGCCGCTCCCGCGTTGCCGCCGTCGCTGCGGTCCCAGCTCGCGCCCGGGGGGCGTCTCGTGTGTCCCGTGGGGAGCCGGGATCTTCAGCAGCTCAAAGTGCTCGTGCGCGGCCCCGAAGACCGGTTTGCCGAACACGACAGCATCCGCTGCATGTTCGTCCCGCTGGTGGGCCGGGAAGGCTGGTCCGCCTGAGCCCCATGCCGGAATCACGCCACAATTCGGAATGCAGGAGACATCATGACCATCGTGCATGTTGACGATATCGGATTCGACCGCCTGGGAACCGCCATTCTTCGCGGCGTCTCGTGGCGCATCGAGCGCGGCAGCCATTGGGCCCTGCTCGGGGCCAATGGCGCGGGCAAGACCACGCTTCTGAAAATCATCACCGGATACGAATGGCCCAGCCGGGGCCGCGTGCACGTGATGGGCCGGCGTTTTGGCGAATGCAACATCCCCGAACTGCGCAAAACGGTCGGCTGGGTCAGCAGTGCCATCGAATCCCGCCTCCCCGAAGCCGACACCGCTCTGGACGTCGTAAGCTCGGGACTGGATGCGTCCCTCGGGGTATACCGGGCCTTTTCAGACTCGGAACGCGCCCGTGCGCATGCGGCGCTCGAACGGGTGAATGGGGCGCCGTTGGCCGGTCACATCTACGCGACCCTGTCGCAGGGCGAACGCCAGCGCGTGCTCATTGCGCGGGCGCTCATTGCCCATCCGCGGCTCCTGGTGCTGGACGAGCCGTGCGTGGGACTGGACCCCGCCGCGCGCCGCCGTCTTCTCGACGACCTGGGCACGCTTGCCACTACACCCGATGCGCCCACCATCATCTATGTCACCCACCATATCGAGGAAATCGGCGCCTGGATCGAAAACGTGCTTGTACTCAAAGAAGGCGCCGTGCTCGCGCAGGGGCCGCGCGACGAGATCTTGTGCGCGCCCGTGCTGTCCAGCGCGTTCGGGGTAACCTGCCGCGTACAAAAAACGCGCGGGACGCTCACGTTGCACGTGATCTCCGCCCCGCGCGGCTGATTCAGAACCGGTCAGACCGGTCTTACTTTTTCTTCTTCGGCGCTTCGTACGGCCGGGTGCCCGCACTGATCGTGTTCTCCACGATGTTACGAACATCGCTCTCGCTCAAACCACAGGCGAGGCATTCCGCAACCGAGTCTACCAGGTGGCTCTTCACCATCGGGCGAACCCGTTCCCGGCAGATCTTCGGCGCCTTCTCGGCAATCGTCACCCCTACGCCGCGACGCGTGTGAACCAGTTCGAGCAGTTCCAGGTCGCGGTAGGCTTTTGTGACCGTGTTCGGGTTGACCTCGAGCTCCTGTGACATCTCGCGGACGGACGGAAGCGTGAATCCCGGTTTGATGCGTCCGGATGCGATCGCGAATTGAATCTGGTTCTCGATCTGGACATAGACGGCGATCGGACTGTCTATGTTGACGGAGTAAGATACGTCGTTACTGTTGGTCATATTCCACCTCTGCTTTGAGGCCTCCGGTTCACACAGTGCGGGACGAGCGCTGCGTGAACCTTCCGCCCGCGGTTTCTTGCACCGCTTATTGCCACCACTACTTGCGAAAGCTTCGAAACCCGATCACCAAACACATCTTTGCGGAGCGGATATTCTTCGGATACTTCAGCCCCAGAGTGTAATCCCTTCGGAGACCAAAAGGTTTCAATCTCCGTCAGCCGCAGCCCCCAATCCGTCTCCACGACGGCTCCCGTGCGGCCGTGCCGATTCCGTGCCGATTCCGTGCCGATAGCCTCGCCCACGTCACATGAGTCTGTCCAACCGTATAAACAGGCTGATCCGCTCCCGTTATGCGACATAGGGTATCCTATAGAATTATAGAAAGTCAAGTGTTTCCAATGAATGTGTCAAGCCACATTAGAAATGTC
>DDYW01000065.1 GCA_002348185.1 Candidatus Hydrogenedentes bacterium UBA2224
CCGTAGCCCCAGTGCGCGTCGGGCATGGCCAGTGAATACCCCACAATACCCGGCAGACACGCCACATTCGCCACCTGCTCCGCGGCGTTGTCGGCCTGGATCTTCCGGATGAGCTGGCCGTCGGCGTAGATCCGCCCGGGCACGCGCATCTTGCCCCGGATCGGGATTTCCCAGAGGTAGTCATTGATTTGTTTCAGGCTGATGCCTGCCATGGCATGATTCTCACTGGGTTGTCACAGGTCGAAGATGATTTCCGCGCGCCATCCGGTCTCGCTCTGCCGAACCTCCATCCCGTGGTACGTGGCCGCCTTGACCTCATCCTGGCGCTCGTCCGGCCCGTAGGCATACCCTTCCACCACGGCCTCGACGCTGCGGGCCCCGGCCTGCCGGAAGTCGAACCGCACCGGGGCAAACCGCTCCGCTTCCACGAGATAAATGAGTTCCTGCAGCCAGCGCACCACCGCGTCCTCCGGTCCGTCCGCCACGATCGAAAGCACACGCTGGATTTCGCAACGGTCGTCCACGCGCCGGAACGCCACGGCGCCCAGGGCGCGCGCGGCCGCCTCGAGCAGTTCCGCGAACGTGGCGCCCGTGCATTCCACCCGGGCGTCCGCCGTATGTTCCAGAAACCGGTAGTTCATAGCCTCTGGCAGCGCACACGCGCCCGCCGGACCGCCCGCGTCACGCGTGGGTCAGGAAGCTGAACATGAACCGCACGCCAAACAGCAGCTCAACGATAAGCAGGCGCGGCAGCAGAAACACATTGAGCGTGAGGAACCGCCATGACTTGAACCGGGCAACAACGTCTTTCCGGTAGGCATTGAACTTCCGGCGCCGGGCCACGTAGCTGATCGCCAGTTCCTCATACCGTTTTACGAGCGAATCGGCCACAAAGCGTTCGGCATCGGCGATGGTCCGCCACGTCGGCATCTGCACCTCGAACCGGCTCAGATACTGGCGAACGTCCTCGGCCTGTCTCGCGAGACGCTTGCTGACCCGGCGGCTGTGCACCCGGGAACTGTCGCTCAACTGCTGCAGCCGTTCGGCGGCCGACGCGAGCGTCGCTCGAATCTCCTGCGCCGCCACGTCGTACCGGCCCCTCAGATTGGATTCGCTGAGGCGGTTCTGCAGACGGGCCCACTTGCCGCGCAGTTCGGCCAGAGTGGCCCACTTCGGGTCGTCCGGTTTGCGCGTAAGCATCCAGATTTCCTGGAATTCGAAGAATATCTGCACGTAGGTGCGAAACGTCCACACGGTCTCCCTGACGCGGCGCCACAGGTAACGCGGCACGCTCTCCCTTGGGAAAATCGCCCGGCGCGCTTTGCGCTCGCGGCGTTTCAGCAGGCCCGTGAACATGGGGTGGCTGCCCTCGAGGGTGGCGTAGCGGTACCACATGCCGATCCACATCATCTGCCAGTACCGGACCCGCGGCGTGCGCAACAGCACGTTGACGAGGTTTTCCTTGCTATAGAACGTCTCCCACGCGTCCTTATACGCCTGAGTCCATTCGCCCGGCGCCATGCGCGGATGCCGAAAGGTCTCGTGGAGGCTGTCAAAATTGTTGAGGTCCGCATCGATGGGGATGCACTCTTCCACCATGCGCTTGTGATCGGCCGAGCCCGGCAGGGGCGTCAGCATGAAGAAGGAGGCCTCATCGACCTTCACCTCGTTCATGAGAGTTTCAATGTCGCGGCGGACCGATGCGCGCGTGTCGTCCGGCAGGCCGATGATGTAGCCCACGTGCACCAGGGCCTCGGCCTGGTGCCAGACCTCGACCATGTGCGCGTAATCTTCGACGTCGTTCTGGCGCTTGTCCATGGCCTCGATGTTCCTGGGATTGACGCTTTCCATCCCGACGAACACCATGTAGCATCCCGCCCGCTGCGCCTTCTCGACAAACCCGGGAATGGCGTAGGCGCGCGTGTCCACCTGCATCATGAAACTGATGTCCATCCCCCGCTCGCGCATCGCGGCCAGCCCCTCGAACAGCACTTCCCAGACCGGGGGATGGACATCAGTTTCATGNNCACTTCCCAGACCGGGCTCCGCGCCAGGTTGTCGTCGGTGAAGAACCACATGTTAATGCCGCGTTCGTAACTCGTGCGGATCGATTTGAGGATGCATTCGGCGGACCGGCTCCGCAGCCGGCGTCCCTGAACATTGATCACGGTGCAGAACGAACAGCCGAACGGGCAGCCCCGGCTCGTGTCGAGCGTGCCCATCGAACTGCACTTGAAATGCTTGAGGTAGTCCAGATCGGGCTCGGGCGCGCCCGAATGGGTCAGCACCGGAAACTCGGTCTGGCGGTAGATGGGCTGCAGTTCCCGGGCCAACGCATCGCGCAAGAGCCCGGCCAGGGCGCCCGGAGCTTCCGCCTCGCCCTGGAACAGCGACACGCCCATGTCGAGCAGGCGCTGCAGGTCCGGCGTGATTTCATCAAACATGGCCAGCATACCGCTGACGTGAAACCCGCCCACAACCACCGGCGCCCCCAGCGCGCGGAACTGCGCCGCGAGGTCCGTAGCCCGGATAAACTGGTTTGACTGCACGCCGACCAGCCCGACCAGGAGCTCCGTGTCGCGTGTGCGGAGTTTCCGCGCAATGCGCCGCACCGGGATCGGTTCGACCGTGTCGTCGTAAATGGACACCTCGACGGTCACATCGTCGCCCAGCGCGCCGCTCGCCGCCACGTCCAGCGTCAGAGACCGCAGGCAATTCAAGGTGTTGGACGGCAGAATCCCCCGGTAAAAGCGCAGGGGATAGCCCTCGTTGTCGTAGGTCGAGCAGAGGATATAGACAACCTGTAGGGTTCGTATCTTCATCTGAGTATGCAGCCTTCTTCGCACGGGATGTGCAGGATTGAGTTTATCACGAATGGTTCTGAATAGAAAGGCGCGTCATGCCGGCGGCGCGGCTGTCAGCAGCCCGGTTTCGATCATCCAGGTGAGACTGTCTCGAAGCCCCTCGCGCACGGAGACTTGCGGTTCGTAGTGAAGCACGCGTGCCGCTTTCGAACTGTCGATGCACATGTGCTCGCAAAGGAACCGGAGCCCGGACTCGTTCGCGCGGCCCGTCGCCAGAATGTCCTCGACAGCCACATAACGAAACATGGAATCCGACCCCAGCAGCTCCGCCGCCAGTTCGGCGTACCGCGTCAGCGTGACCGCCCGTTCCGACGACAGGTTGAAGATCTGGCCGGTCGTACGGCCGGGCGCCTCCAGGGCGGCCCGGAACCCCCGCGCCAGGTCGTCCACATGCACGGGCTGAAGCAGGGTCGTGCCGTCCTTGGGGATCCAGATCTCCTCGCCATCAGCCAGACGCTGAAAGTACCGCGGATTCCGCGCGCCCCAGATGTCGAGCGGCACATCGCCCGCGCCAAACACGTTGCTCACGCGCAGCGAGCACACTTGGAAGCCCGCACGCTCGTGGTATTCCAGCAGCGCCTTGTCCTGCGCAAGTTTCTCCGCGAAACCGCCCAGTTCGGGCGCGCACGGCGTGGGATCGTATTCGCGCACGGGCACCGTCGCCATTGGCGCGTACACCCCCGTTGATCCGCAATGCACCAGTTGGCCCACGGTCTTGTGGAGCAGCGGAAGATACCACTGCAGGTCTTCGGAAGTCAGGATCGTGTCCACAACCGCGTCGAAACGGCCGGGCTGAAGGATCGACTCCACAACGGCGCGGTCGCGCGCGTCGCCCAGGAGATGGGCGGCCTCGGGTGGTACATTTCCGGCGGTCATGCCGCGATGAAGCAGCGAAACCCGGTGCCCGTGGGCCATGAGCTCGCGGGCTACGGCCGCGCCCAGAAAGCGCGTGCCCCCGACAATCAGCACGTGCATACCAACCCTCCCGCGCACGCGGCCGCGTTACGCCCGGTACAGACTGTGGCCGATGCCCATGGCCGCACGAACCGCCTCGACCGTGTCCAGCGCCACAGGCGTGACCTTCCGGGCGTTTTCGCGCAGAAACTCCTCGACCGTCTCGCGTGAATTGCCGGGCGCGTGGTACTTCTCGATGATCGGCGCGTTAAATGCCGACACATACTCCGCCAGCGTGGTTTTCAAGGTGCCGTAGAACTTCTCTCCGCGGCGGTATTTTCCCACAAAATCGAGGTACACGTCCTCGGGCGCCAGCAGATTGAGCAGGCGATAGAGGGCGCCCACGCTGTTGGGCATCCGCGCAATAACGTCGTCCGGATGGTTGCTGTCGGTGCCCAGGGGTTCGGGATCGGTCGTCGTGGGCACCGATTTGATCTTCTTCAGCACGGTGGCGGCATCGTCGAGCAGGTCGAGCGTGTTGTGTTCGCTCTTGCCCATTTTTGCTGCGCCGTCCAGTCCCGGCAGGCGCAAGGCGTTGCGCGCGATCCCCTCGGGCACCGTGAGCGTTTCCCCGAACCGGCTGTTGAACCGTTGCGCGATGTCGATGGCCATCTCGAGATGCTGGCGCTGGTCGTCGCCCACCGGCACCTTGTTGGCCCGCACGATCAGGATGTCCGCCGCCATCAAAACCGGATACCCGAGCAGGCCGTACGACAGCGGATTGCCCTCGACGCCGCCCGGCGCCTCTTCGAGTTTGCCCATCTTGTCTTTGTACGTCGTGCCGCGGGCGAGAAACCCGATGTTGGTAATCATGCCCAGCAGCAGCGTCAGTTCCGCCGTGCAGGGAAGATCGCTCTGACGGTAAATGACCGATCGCACGGGGTCCAGCCCGCACGCCACGTACGTCCGCAGCATTTCGATGGTCTGCTGATAGAAATCTTCGCGCTCCGTGATGGTCGTCAGCGCATGGTAGTCCGCGATGAAATAGTAGCAGGTGTTGTCCTGCGACTGGAGGTCCACGAAATTCTTAATCGCGCCGAAATAATTCCCGTAATGCAGGCGTCCCGTCGGACGAATCCCCGACAGGATAATCTCTCTCTTGTCAGCCATGATATACCTCGTGTCCCTGGCGCCGTTCCCGGCCGATTCCGTGCTTCCCGGATAGAAAACACACACGCTGTGGGCGTGCAACGGCTGGAAAACCGGCGCGAAAAACGGCATCAGGGCGCTCTGCGTAACCCATTCACGGCGCGCCGTGAACCAATCTCGATAGTGGGCGTGAGCATACAAGAAAACGTCCCGCGGATTCCAGAAAAGAGGCGGAGGCCCGGGTATGGCGCATGAATGCCACCGTGTCGGATCTCACAGACACACGCGACTGCTCAGCGCTGGGGTACCCCGCGGGCGAGTTGATGCGTCAGCCCCTTTACATCGCGTCTTCTGCCTTATGCGCCGTCTCCGCCAGATGCTTCGCCCACGAGTCGTGCCAGGGCAGGCGCGAAAAGCGGTAATTGAAAATGTGACTCACAGCCCCCAGCCCGTATACACCCCGGTCAATCCTCTCGCGTGTAGCCCAGAACTGGTCCACCAAGGCGAGCCGTTCCGGTGTCCACGCTGTTTCCGTCATGATTAACGCATGCAGACGCAGCATTTCGGCTTTGAGCTCCCATTGCCGAACCCGCCAGCCAGAAGCGCCGGCAGCCTCGCGTAAGGCGGCCAATTCCTCCAGCGCCTTCGCTGCGTCCACCTCGAAAGGCCGCCCCCATTGCTTGAACCACCCGGCCCAGGCCGCGGCGTTCTCCTCGTCCGCCCCGAGATAGCGTTTCGCGTAGGCCGCCAGCACTTCGCCGGCGTCAGCATACTGTCCCGACGCGATGCCTCCGAGAATCGCCTTGTTGACGTCTTCATAGATGCCTTCTGAATACGCCATGAATCCCGTCACACCGTGGGCTTTCAAGGCGGCCAGGGTAGCCGGGAGCCGTTCCGCCGCCATCACAGGACCGAGATGGCCATAGATATCCTGCGGCTGGGCCTGATCGGCATAACCGTTGTGCACAAAGGCCTGCCGTTCGCAATCCTGCGGCAGGGGCACGTCGGACACGCCGGTCTCACCATGGGGGATATGCAGCGCGATGCTCTTTACCCACCCTGGCGCTTCGCGGTCCGCCCATTCGGCAAAAAGCGCGTGTTCCTCGGGCGCCCACCACCACCCGACAAAATGCATCTCGATGCCGGGATGGTACTGCTCCGCAATGACCCCGATTTCCTTCGTAAGCTGCGCGAATGTCAGGATCCACGGAGCGCATTTTTCGCAGGCACACCCGCCAAAATCGTAGGGACAGGGGCACAGCGCCACGATCCGCACACCCGAATCGGCCAGGTCGCGGAAGAGGTTTTCGTAATTCTTCAGAATGATGGCCCGCGCCTCGGGAATCGATGGACAAATCAGCTGACCGAAAATGCGCTGTTCCTTCTTGGCCAACAGGTCCGGTCTGCACTGATCGAGAAAGACATGGTTCGGGGTAATGATGAGCTCGCATTCCAGCCCCGCTTCCTGAGCGCTCTGGAAGTTGCGCTTCTTCCGGTCCCACAGCGCCCGCCCCTTGTTGTAAAAGGGGTCCACAAACGGGTCCGCACAATCCACAGTGTCAAACCAGTCACCGTAGCGATTGAACCCCCAATGCTTCGCCTCGGCGAGCAACTCCCGTATCTCGCGCTCGCCCATCACCTCATAGCTATTGCCGAAATGAGCCGGACAATACAACGCCCGCCGTTCGAACAGCGGCTCCGCCGCTCCCGCCACAGCGCCAAGAACCACGCCCGCAACCCCAAGGATTATGATTCCTCGAATCCATCTCATGTCATTCGACTCCTATTCTTCACGATGCTGGTTTGCATACCACCGCGCCCGGGACGGTTCGTCCATGAGATAGCAGATATCGTGTGTGAGGTATCGCACACCTCCGTCAATGACATCACAAATCCGCGCGGCGGTCAACGTCGCGGCGCCCACGCGCGTCCGATGCAGAATTCCGTCGGCTTCAAACACGTGGTCCATCTTGGCGAAATCGTTGGTGTAGCCTTCCTCGCGCAAGAACTCGATCGACACGGACGGAACCCGCGTCCCGTCCGGGCGGATCACCGTCGAACCCTCGAAATCGCGGTAATACCGGTACGGTACCTGCATGATCTCCTCGGCTGTGTGCAACGCCGTGCCCGACGAGAACCCGCAGCCCAGAAACACATACCAACTGTTCAGCTCGTAGCATTTGTACAGGCTCGCATCAAACGCAAAAGGATGCACGCTGCCGCCCATCACCTCCTCCGCGGCCGGACCGAACGCCGCCGTCGAGTGGCACACATGCTCGTTGCGGCGTACTCCGGGACGCCGCCGGAACACCTCCGTGATGCGACCCACCTCGCTCGCGTCGTTGGCCACATCGAATTCAACCACCGGGTTTGCGTGGTTGCGTTCCCACGTGAACGCGGGCATGACCACGGTCCCCTCCGGGCCCACCGCAGCCAGCAACGCGTCGATCACCGCGTCCGCACCCCCGTCCACGTGCCCAAACGCGCTCAGTGACGAGTGCCCATAGACGACCTCCCCCCGCCGGATGCCCAATGCGTCCAGCCCGCGGGCGATGTCGCTTTGTGTCACGCGCGTTGTGGTGTTCATGGCCGTTCCTTGAAATGCACACGACTCGTTTGCGCAGTCTACCATCGGATTGCATGGGAAACGACGATTCGCCCCAGGCCGACTACCCCAAGGCCGGGCCAATTGCCACGGGCGGCGCAAAAAATATTCTGTAAATGGAGCAGACAATAGAATTATATTGCAATTCAACGGAACATACCCTATAATTATTTCATGAGCAGGAAGAAGCGGATAGGGCTTTCGTGCCCATATTGCGGGTTGGGCATGCGGGTATCGACCATGGAATGCCCGTCGTGCGGCGTCGAGGTGCGGGGCAGTTTCCGGCAGAGCCTGTTTCAACTGTTGTCCGAAGAAGACCAACGCCTGCTCGAGGCCTATCTTCTGGCCGATTTCAGCATCAAGGCCCTGGCAGCCGAAACCGGCATGGGATACGCCGCTATTCGAAGCCGCCTCGACCGCCTCATCGCCGCGTACCAGGCCCTCAAGAAGAACGAAGACGCCAAGAAGGCCATTCTGGAGAAGATCGCGTCGGACGAACTCACCCCTGCGGAAGCGGCCGACCGGATCAGGAGGCTTACCGATGGAGAATCATGACGCGAACCCAGACTCCCTCGAACAACTCGAAGCCCTCCGGGCTGCCGGAAAGCTATCCGACGAAGAGTACGACACCCTGCGGGACGCGATCGAGCGTCACGAGACGCCGCCGCACGGGGTGTCAACGCCGTCCCAACGCCCCCGGCTCCGCAAATCGTGGCGCCAGCGTCAAATCGGCGGCGTCTGCGGCGGCATTGCCAGATTCCTCGACGTGAATCCCTGGCTGATCCGTATCCTGGCCCTCCTGCTGGCTCTGTCGTCATGCGGGTTGGCGCTCCTGCTGTACCTGATTCTCTACATCGCCTTGCCCTGGGACGAAGAAGACGCGGAGTTAGTTTGGCATTTCCCGTGGGTGTACGCCGTGGGCATTGTCGTGTTCTTCGTGGCAATCATCTTCGGGCTACGCTGGATGAATTCACAAGCGGTCGCAGTCTTCGAGAATACGGGATCGCAGTTGCCGACTGTAACCCAGTGGGTCATGACCATGTTTCGTTACTGGCCCTTGATGATTGTCGCGGCGGTATTGATTGCATTGACCGACGGCATACTGCCCAAAGAGAGCGCCAACAGGCGCGTTTTTCGTTGGGTCGCATTTTGCGGAGTGCTTGCCTTTCTCGCAGTCTGTTTCGTTGCCTTCTGGCTGCCCATCAAAAACCTCGGATAGCGGCTCCAAGCATAAGCGGTGCCGTACTAGCGCCTGGAAGAAGGCGGCAGGGGCAGGGGTTTCGCCCAGCGCAGGAGTTCTTCCATGGGCGCGAGATGGCCGGCGACAAACTGCAGGACAAGCTCCATCACCCCGTGGGCGTCGGCCATCGACCGGTGCAGGCCCTCGGTGTTCTTGCGGTAATGGGCCAGCAAGGTGCCCAGCTTGTAGTTGGGCGTCTTCAGGCTCAGCGAACGCGCCCACTCGAGCGTGTCCGCGACCTGCAGCGGCGGGCATTTCCGCCCGGCTTTTTCGTAGGTGGCCTCGATAAATCCCGCGTCAAACGCGGCATTGTGCGCGACATACACCGCGTCGCGACCGGCCCAGTCGATAAACGCCTCGAGCACGGCAAGCGGCGGGTCCGCCCCGGCCACCATCTCGGTTGTGATCCCCGAGACCGCCGTGCTGTCCGCCGGAATCGCGTACCCCGGATTCGCAAACCGCTCAAACCGGCCCATCACCTCGCCCAGCGGCGTGAATTTCACGCCGCCCACCTCGACGATGTCGCTTTCATCGGGATACAGGCCGGTGGTCTCAAAATCGAACGCCACGATCACCGGCCCGTCCTGGGCCTGCGAGGAGTCGACCGCAGGCGGTTCGGCGGGCGACGCGGCCGCGGGCGTGTCCGGAGCCGGGGCCGCGGGAATCCCCCGCGGGAGTTCCATGAGCAGGCCGACCTCGCGCTGCAGCGCCCCCGTCCGGGCGCGGGCGGTATCGGCCCCTTTGGCGACCTCGCTCCGCAGCGCCGCGAGGTACCGGCTGACGTCGTGGATGCGAACCGCCGGGGCCAGCGCAATGGGCGGCGCGGGCAGGTCCGATTCCTTCACCCGGTTTACCCAGTCCGCCAGTTCAGCCCAGTCCATTGCGTGTTCCCTTATGAATCGGGGTTGCCGGCGCCGCCCGAGACGCCTCGAACGGCCTATGGTACCCGAATCCGCGTTCCAGCGCGAAAAACATCCCTGAAAACAAAGCGCGCAACCCCGGTTCTACCCGTTATTGCGCGCGAGTTCACATGGCCTACCCGGAGGGACTCGAACCCCCAACCTCTTGGTCCGTAGCCAAGCGCTCTATCCAATTGAGCTACGGGTAGGCATTCTTTTGAGCGAAACGAGTTTATCACACGCCCGTCCGGCAATTCAAACTTACGGCGCAGCTGGAAGAACGGGATCGTGTAGCGCAGGCGTCTCG
>DDYW01000137.1:0-23410 GCA_002348185.1 Candidatus Hydrogenedentes bacterium UBA2224
GCTGCAGGAGGGACGGGGGCGGTGTTTTTGTTGGTGACATAGGGACGGCCCATTGCGTAGTATATATATTCCCAATTGTACTATCATCGATACTCAATTGGTAGAGAGGAGCGGATTGCGGTACGATTACCCGGATACGCCTTCGCGTGTTACGTGTGAAGGCCTTGGCAGCGTTTCCACCGTCTGCGGGCAGAGGGTGTGCGTAGAGAATTGGCAGGCATGGTCACAGTGAACGGTTCCGATACGGTGTGGGAGCGTCGCCGTCTGGGGCGAGTGGTCGTGTTGCTCGTTATTCTGGGCACGATTTTCGAATTCGGGTCCCTCTACGCGGACGCGATAGTGTCGTCTTCACAGAACCTGGGCAACTTTCTGAGTCTTGTTTCGGCGGTTTTTCTCGCGTTTGCCGGCCTCGCGATGATGCGGCACTTTATGCACGAGCGCGCGTCGTTCATCATCATGGGCGTGGCATCGGGCCTGTACATCTTTTCCAAGGTCATCGCCTGGGCCGGGCACTTACCCTTCTTTCAAGGCGTTCCCCTGCTCGGCGCCGGTGGATTCGGATACGACGCCCTTGAAGGGTATACGCATACCATCGCCTTGATCTTGATCCTGATTGGATTCATTCGTTCGGCGCTGGTGGCCAACAGGGCACGCTCTGCTCTCGAACTCCAGAACCAGGCTCTGCGGCACGAAGTGGAGCAACGCGCCATGGTGGAGCGCGAGCTGCGCGCCAGTGACGTCCGCTACCGCGAACTGGTGGCCGAAATCCCCGACGTGGTCTGGCGTCTGGATACGTCAGGTACCTTCACCTTCGTCAGCCCTTCGGTCGAGACGGTCTTCGGCTTGCTGCCCGAGGCGGTCGTGGGCAAACGGCTGGCCGAGGTGTTTCCTTCGGAAGTGGCGGAAAGCGCGCTGGCTTCCCTCGCCAGGAAGGTGCGGGAACAGGCCCGGGAAGTGCACACGCCGTTCCAGTTTCATCATGTCCGGCCCGATGGAAAAGTGCTTTTCTTCGAGGCGGTGAGCGCCCCCGTTTACGGTCCCGAAGGTCAGGTCGAGGAAATCCAAGGCATTTCGCGCGATATCACGGCGCATATCGAAGCCAACGAAGCACTGGCGGCCAGCGAAGAGAAATACCGGGCCTTTGTCGAAAACAGCCCCATGGTGATCGCCCGGGCCAATCGAGACATGAAGTACGTCTTTGTCAACCAGGCGTTTCTCGACGCCGCCGGGCTTAAACGCGACGAGGTGATCGGAAAGGGCCCCGAGGTCAGTCAACCTGTCGTGCACCCCGACGACCTCCCCCGCATTATCAGCCAGTGCCGCGAAGTGCTCGCGACCGAAGATCGACGCCTGGCCGAGATCCGAATCCGGGACCGCTCAGGGCAGTGGCGCTGGTATGCCCATCTCGCCTACCCGTGGTATGAACCCAATGGCCAACTGGGTGGGGTCGAGGCGTCGGCGCGCGACGTGACTGACAGCAAACTGGCTGAAGAGGCCCTCCGCCAGAGTGAGGCGACCGCCCGGGCGCTCCTGAATGCGACGAGCGACCTCGTCGGTCTTGTCGACCAGGAGGGCCGGCTGCTGGCCCTCAATGAGCATCTGGCGGCCAGCCTCGGACGACCCGCTTCGGAGCTCCTGGGCGCGGATTACCGCGAACTCGTGCTGGGCGAAACCGGCCGGAGACGCTGGGAAAACGCCGTAGCCGTGATGCGAACGGGCCGGCAGGTCCTGTTCAGTGACGATTATAACGGACGCCACTTCGAGCACTGCTTCTATCCCGTGGGGGATAATCAGGGCAAGTTTACGCGGCTCGCCTTCTATTCCCGCGACGTGACCACGCTGCTGCGCAAAGAGGAGGAACGCATCCGCCTTGCCGCGGCCATTGAACAGGCGCCGGATCTGGTCATCATCACGAGCGCGAACGGCACGGTGCAGTACGTGAATCCCGGTTTCGAGCGCAACACGGGATACGCACGCGAGGAGGTCGCCGGTCAGACCACGCGGTTTCTTCGGTCCAGCGAGCATGACGATACGTTCTACGAGGCTATCGAGGAGACGGTTTTCCGCGGCGTGACGTGGTCGGGAAGGATGGTGTGCCGCCGCAAGGACGGCAGTCTGTTCGAGTCGGACGCCACGGTTTCGCCCGTGCAGAACGCGGCGGGCGTGATCAGCAATTACATCTGGCTGATGCACGATGTATCGACTGAGGTGAGTCTCGAACGCCAGTTGCGCCAGGCGCAGAAGATGGAAGCGGTTGGTACGCTGGCCGGGGGCATTGCGCACGATTTCAACAACATCCTCTCGCTGATTCTCGGGCATAGCGAGCTCTTGTCAGACCTCCTCGCCGACAACGAGCAGGCGCTGCTCAGCGTGCGGCAAATCGTCAAGGCCGGCAACCGCGGCGCGGAACTGGTGCGACAGATTCTTACGTTCAGCCGTCAGGCCGAACGGCGCTGCGAACCCTGCAGGCTCGGGCCCATTTTGAAGGAATCCCTGCGGTTCCTGGCGGCCTCCCTGCCGGCCACCGTCGAGATCCAGCAGCGCATCGAGGAAGAGACCGGCGTGGTCATGGCCGACCCGATACAGATTTATCAGGCGGTGATGAATCTGTGCACCAACGCCTATCAGGCCATGGGTACCGGGGGCGGCGTGCTCGAGTTGGCGCTCGACGAAGTGGAGCTTGACTCTACGTTTCGTGCCGATGCCGGGTCTCCCGCTCCGGGAAAATACGTGCGCCTGAGCGTTTCCGATACGGGCATCGGAATCGAGCCCGACGTCATTGGTCGGATATTTGAACCCTTCTTCTCAACCAAAAAACCCAGCCAGGGGACCGGCCTCGGTTTGTCCACCGTGCATGGAATCGTAACCGGATACGGAGGTGCGGTCACGGTTCGCAGTGCGGTCGGGGAAGGCACGGTGTTCGAAATATACCTGCCTCAAATGGCGGCGGAACTCCCCGTGGAAAGCGCGATGGAGGAACTTTCCGGCGCCGGTTCCGAGCGCATCCTGTTCGTGGATGACGATCCCGACCTCTCCCAGATGGTGGGGATGATGCTGCACCAGCTCGGCTACCGGGTCGACGCGTTCACCAACAGCCTCGCCGCGTTTGAGGCGTTCTGCGCGAACCCGGAAAGCTATGACCTTGGCATTGTCGACCAGATCATGCCGCATCTGATGGGCGTGGAGCTGGCAAAGCGGATTCTGCAGACGCGTCCGGGGTTCCCGGTGTTTCTGCTCACGGGCTACAGCGAGGGCATCACGCCGGAACAAGCCCGGGAACTGGGCATTCGCGAATTCATCATGAAACCGTTCTCCACCCGGGAACTGGGCGGTCTGATCCGCAAGACGCTCGATGCGGTGGCGGTCCGGCACAACTGACCGTGCGTTGTCCGAAGCTACGTGACCCGCGTGAATAGACGCGCTGCGTTGCCCCCGCAAATGGCGAGTTTCTCCAGGTCCGAGAGATCCGCCATCGCGACGCGGCCAAGTTCGAAGGCGAGGTCAAACATCGGATAATCCGAGCCGTACAGCACCTTCCGCACACCGGTGCGCGCCACGAGCCGGGCCAAGGCCGTTCGCCATGCCGCCGACCCGGCCACGTCGAGGTACAGATTGTCGATTTCTCCAGCCAGGGTGATCACCGGCGGTTCCGGCTCCCAGCCATTCCACGCGCAGGCGTGGGCTGCAATGAAGGGCGCGTTCGGATACCGTTGCGTGATCTCCGTCCAATGGTCGTCCCCGTGGGCATGGACCAGCACGGGCAAGGCGTGCTCGTTGGCGTAGGCCAGCGCCTTGGCATATCCGGCGTCGTGGACGGGTTTCCCGTGCAGCCCGCAGTGGAATTTCAGGCCCACGAAATTCTCCGCCCCTTCAAAACACCGGTCGAGTTCCCCCGCGGTTTCCCGGGGGAAATTAGGGTTGATCACACAGTACCCGAACAGAAAGTCCGGGTATTTCCGGACCACATGAGCGGTCTGCTCATTCCCCAGCCGGGTCTCGCCGTGAATCGCCGTGAAACTGCTTCCGATGAGCTTATGCACGCCGCAACGGTGCATTGCTTCCACGATGTCCTCCGGACGCTTGACCGGCGACGAGGTGGCTTCCCACGAACCGTAATGGGCGTGGATATCAAGCACGGCGCCCCTGGGCCAGCTCACGGGTTCGCGGCGAAGGTGGTCCGTGGCCGGCATGGCGTCGAGATGAAGCACCCGGTGCGCGTTACGCCAGCTTGCGGCGGTCAGGCCGGACTGTTTGAGGCCGCTGTGCAGGAGCTGGAACACGCGGTTCTCGCCCGCGCATGGGGGCATGCCCGTGCCGAACAGGACCCGCTCGATCCATCCTTCGCGCGCCATGAGCCCATACAGGCCGGGGAGCGCGAACGCGTGGCTCTCGAGATACAGATTGGCGGCCTCGCGCAATGCGGCGCAGGCATTCCGGGTGTCGCCGACCGACACGCCCAGCACGACGACGTCTAACGCCGGAAAACGGCGGCATATCTCCAGTACGTCGTTCCAGGGAATCGGCGACTGGCTCCAATGGTGTTCGCCGAAGTCGAGGAGCACAGGGAGACGGGCGTGCTCCAACGGACCAAGCAGCGGGCCCGTGCACCACGTGCCAAGGCAGTAGTGGCTGTGCCTCGGTACGAGGCGGACGGCGCGCACCCCGGCCGCACGGGCGCGCTCGACCCAGGCCCCGGCATCCGGCAGATCCCCGAACGCCGGCGGCGCCATCACCCAGCAGGGGAACAGATCCGCGTGGCCGCGGACCTGTTCAATCAGCAACGCATTGCCGTACTCGACATCCGCCTCGAGGGCGATGGCATGGCAGACCAGGGCCTCGTCGATCCGCAGGCGATGCATCTCCTCGAGAAGCTGTTCCGGCGTCTCAAAGGGAGCGCCTGCCGGCGATGCCGTCCGGCCCAGAGTCACGTTCAGATCGAAGATCGGCATGGCCGCGCGTTACTCCGATGGCTTTGCCGGAGGAAGAGTCCAATGGGTCCCGGCGATGTGGGTAATATCATCGTCCTGCGTAAAGTAATAGAGGGTGAAGATCTCGCCGGGCGATTTCTCGACACTGAGGGGATAGCCGAGGTCGGAACCGAAGGGCGCGGCGTCGTTCCGCAATACGATGAGATGCTCCGTGTCCCACGTGTGCCCGCCGTCGCTGCTCAGGGCGGCGCGAATGCCCATGGGCTCCTTCCGGTAACCGTAGGTGCACAGCATGCGGCCATCGTGCAGCAGGAGGAGGTTGGCGGGGTAGCCCCACAGGCCGGTTTCAACGGGCGGGGACCACGTAATCCCGCGATCGCTGCTGATGGACAGGCGCAGGTATCCGCCTTCCGGCGGTTCCGAACGGATCAGGGCGACCACGTCTCCGCGGCCGTTCTCGCACAGCGCCGTCTCGTTGAACGATGCCTTCCCTTCGGGGTCTGCCGCGAGGGGGAGAAACCACCACGTGGCGCCGCGGTCCGCCGACCGCAATACAAAGGTGCGCGTGGCCGTGTCTTCCATGAGCTCGCCGTAGACGGCGTGAAGGAGCGTGCCGTCGGCAAGGCGCGCGTACGAGGAGCTGTTGTAGGTCATCAGCGACCGGTGCGCGGGAAGCTGCAGTTCCTGTTTTTGCCAGGTCGCGCCGTTGTCGTCGCTGCGCCGCGCGTACGCGCCCTGCAGGTAAGCGACAACGCCGGGCCGGACATCGCGCACGGTAATGCCCTGTTCCTCAAATTGGGCGCGCTGGTCGGCGGGCACTTCGCGCCAACCATAGGCCCGGGCATCCACGAGCGAGCCGTCCTCGTTCTTCAGAAACGCGGCGATAGGGGACTCTCCGTCGTACGGCTGCCACGTGTAGCCCCGATCACGGGAGATGTACCGCGCCGAGCCTCCGGTGTTGTCGATGTGCGAGCGCCGCGTGCGTGTGCCGAAGGCCGTGAAAAACGTGTCGTCGTCGAGTCGCACGAGGCTGGGAAAACAAGCGTACGTGCCCGGTTTCTTGTAGATGATCACATCCTGGGCCCCGGCATGCCGCGGCGGCAGGGGGGGCGCTTCCCCAAAGGCCGCGTACCGCACGCCGGCGTAGATGGCCTCCGAAACGGCCGGGCTGCTGCACGAGCCGAACATGACACAGTTCCGGCCCGAATGCGCGGGGACCGCCAGCCTGCCCGTTCCGTCGAAGACCAGCGCGCCGTCGACCCACACGTGGAAATCGCTTTCGCGGATGGCCAGCCGGTACGTGTGGAAATCGGACGTGGTGTCCATGTCATGCCGGACTTCTTGGTCCCCCTCGACATGGATGGAGAGGCGCCCCGGGTAGAGCGTGATGGAGGTCTCATGCACGCCATCGGACGCGTGAAGGAACGCGCCCGAACGGCTGGNNGTTGTTCACCAGTTTGATGCGGCCTTCCACAACCGCGCCGTCCGCGGGCCGTGCCCGCCACGACGACGTGTAGAAGTGCAGCGTGCCGTTCTCCGTGCTGCTGTCGATGATGCGCAGGCCTTCGTCCTCGAGCCGGTATTCTGTGTGGTGGCCCAGGTGTTCCCGCCAGCTTGGAACCGCCTCCATGGGTGTGCCCTGGCCGGTGTAGATGCCGTCCCAGGCGACCTCGCCCGCCGGGGGCCACGCCTCTCCTGCGAACGCCGCGCCCGCACACGTTGCCAGTACCGCCGCGATAATTGTCCATGCTGCCCGTTGCTTCATCCAAACCTCCTTTACCCTCGGGGCCATCCCTTCAGATGATAGTAGCCATCCCACCGCACTGCAAGCCGGAAACGAGAAGACTGTTCGGACCCCGTTCGGACCAGGAGATCTTCAAGTGAGGAAATCAGTGGCGCCATGGTGGACCCTATGGACGATATGGACNNGTCTTGTGGCGCAGGCGTCTCGCCTGCATTCTTGTCTTCTGCGGGCGATCCGGATGCAGGCGAGACGCCTGCGCTACAAGATGGCCCGTTCTTCGTCCTCATCTCCGGATCTTCTCCGGTGGAGGATCCCGCGGGCCCGCGTGGTCATCTCTCCGCCGAACGTCTCGGGATCGAATATCGCCCGGGGACCCCGGAACGGGGTCCAATTTGCGTAGCCCTGGGCGCAGCCCAGGGATCACCCCACCACAACGCCCCAACCCCGAAAGGGGTTGAACAAACGGGCGTCCACCCCGTCCACGACCCCGCGCTCGACCACCAGGCACGCAGCTCGTTCCCCTGCCCCCCCCTGTCAGTACGTACCCGGCGATTCGGAGTCCGGGCGATCGCTTGATTCGCCCCGCGGAGTGGTCTACTGTGAACTCGTCAACACGTGCCGGGGCTGGGGCGCACGCGGTCCGGCGTTTTGAGGGCTTGGTGCGCATTCTTTCTGAATCCGCAGTCCGCAGTAAGTTCCGGGCGGAGCCCGGTGTACAAGGAGGCAGCCATGGCGTTTACACTTCCGTCGCTTCCGTTCAGCAAGAGCGCGCTGGAACCGATCATCAGCGCGGAGACTCTCGAATTCCATTACGGCAAGCACCATCAGGCCTACGTCAACAACCTTAACGGGCTCGTGGACGGCAAACCCGAGGCGAACAGGACGCTCGAAGACCTCATCATGAGCGCCGAAGGCGGCGTGTTCAACAATGCTGCGCAGGTATGGAACCACAGTTTCTACTGGAACTGCCTTAAGCCTGGCGGGGGCGGGAGACCTTCCGGCGCGCTGGCGGCGGCCATCGACCGCGATTTCGGGTCGTTCGACGCGTTCAAGGAGGAATTCAGCGCTGCGGCGGCGAAGTTGTTCGGTTCGGGCTGGGCGTGGCTGGTCCTCGCCGACGACAAGCTCAAGATTGTGCAGACCTCAAACGCCGATCTCCCCATGAAACACATGCAGACCGCCCTGTTGACGATTGACGTGTGGGAACATGCCTATTACATCGACTACCGCAACGCCCGGCCCAAGTATATCGAGGCGGTCTTTGACAATCTCCTCAACTGGGAGTTTGCGGAGCAGAACCTGGCCCGCGCCTGATCGCGCAGATAGAACGCGCGGGCGGCGCCCGCCGGCGGCCCGGGTCTCGCGGTGCCTCGTCTTTCTGTCTGTCCGGTTCGCTTTCCGACCGGCGCTCGGGTAGGATCGCCCCCGGAAAGGGGGCCGCCATGGACCTGGGACGCATCGAAGAGTATTACCTTGACGCCCGGCAATACGACGCCGAAAACGACGATTACGCCCTGGACATCCCGTTCTATGTCGAACGCGCGAGACGTTCCGGCGGACCCGTGCTCGAGATCGGGTGCGGCACCGGCCGCGTGACGCTGCCCATCGCGCGCGAGGGCATCGAGATCGTCGGGCTGGATGTCGCGCCGGCCATGCTGGCACGGCTTCGCGACAAGGCCGCCAGCGAAAACCTCCCGGTCTCGCTTGTGGAGGCCGATTGCCGGGATTTCGCGCTCGGCCGCCCATTCCCGCTGATCATCTGTCCGTTCAGCGCCATGCAACACCTCCAGGAGCGCGCCTCGCTCGAGTCCTTCCTGGAGCGTGTCCGGGCGCATCTGGCGGCCGGGGGCATTTTCATCTTTGACGTCTTCAACCCCAACGTCGAAATCCTCGCGAGCGGCGCCGGCGAGCGTGTCCGCGTGTTCACGTATACGGACCACGAATCGGGCGAAGACGTCTTCGTTGAAGAGATGATCGACTACGACGACGCGGCGCAGGTCTCGCATATCACCTGGTACTGCACGGGAGGGGGGAGCGACGAGATCCGCGAGGAGACCATCCATCTCCGCTGCTTCTACCCGCAGGAACTCGACATGATGCTCTACTACAACCGGTTTGAGCTTCTGGAAAAGCTGGGCACGTTCTCCGGAGAACCGTTTGTGGCGGGTCTGGGCCGCCAGATCGTTGTGTGCCGACCCGTCTGACACGCAGTGAAATGCGCATAGCGCGTGATACTCGGGGAAAGGTTGACTCGGGATGAACGGGCTTTTGCACGATTTCGGTTGGAACGAGTACTGGCAGGAACAGTGGGACGCGCTGGCGGCCGTGGAATGTCATCCCGCCCGCGTGACCCGTGAAGATCGCGGCCAGTACCAGCTCGTGTGCGCCGCGGGCGACGTCACGGGGGAGCTGTCGGGCAAGATGCGCAACGCGGCCCGGTCGCGCTCGGACCTGCCGGCGGTGGGCGACTGGGTGGCAGTGCGTGTTTCGGACGCGGGGCAGCTCGGGCTGGTGGAGGCCATCCTGCCCCGCACCAGCGCGTTTGTCCGCAAGGCGCCGGGCGGGCGTACCGAGGAACAGATCGTCGCGGCCAATGTTGACGTGGTCTTTCTCGTGATGGGGCTCGACCACGATTACAACGTGCGGCGGCTGGAACGGTACCTGACCCTGGCGTGGGACAGCGGCGCGGCCCCGGTGATCGTTTTGAACAAGGCGGATCTCTGCGAGGATCTCGAGCCCTGCCGCCAGGAGATCGATGGCGTGGCCTTCGGCGTGCCGGTCTGCGTAACCAGCGCCGCGGACGGGGTGGGCCTGGAGGACCTGCGCGCGCATGCCGGCCCCGGAATAACCGCGGGGTTCGTGGGGTCCTCCGGAGTGGGCAAATCCACCCTGATCAATGCGTTGCTGGGCGAAGTGCGGCAAACCATCCGCGCCGTGCGGGAGGACGACAGCCGCGGCCGCCATACCACGACGCGCCGCGAACTGCTGCCCCTGGCGGGGGGCGGGCTGCTCATCGACACCCCGGGCATGCGCGAGATTCAATTGTGGGGCGATGAATCCGGGGTGCAACAGACCTTCCGCGATATCGAAGCGCTTGCGGTCCGGTGCCGGTTTCACGATTGCCAGCACGGCGCTGAGCCGGGGTGCGCGGTCCGGGCCGCGCTCGACACGGGTGAACTCGACACGGGCCGGTTTCAGAGCTACCAGAAACTTCAGCGGGAACTGCGCTATCTGGCCATGCGCCAGGACGAAGGCGCCCGCAGCGTCGAACGAAAACGCTGGCGGCTGATCCACAAAGAAGCCCGCCGTCTCCGCAAATGGGAAGAGAAGCACGGGCGCTAACCCCCCCCCGCGCAAGACCTTCAGGGTTCGCAACCAGGTTTCAGGCAGACAATCCCAGCTCCTCTGCTTCCCCACATTGATCCTCCCGCCCGATTACGGTACTTTAGAGGCGGTGCAAGTCATCCTGGCGTCAGGCCGGAAGGCCGATGGTCTTCGCGCGGGCGCGCCGGGGGGGCGCACAGCAATGCAAACACGCGGCCGGAAGGCTGGAACCATCTACAGGGGAGTCATGCCATGAAAATCAGCGTAAGCGGATGGACCGTCGGGGGGTTCAACAACGAGACGCCTGTTCTCGAAGCAGCGAAGCTGGCACAAGACGCGGGCTTTGACGCCATCGAATTGTGTTTTGGCGCGGGTGAGCTGAGTCCGGATGCCTCCGATGCAGCTCTGACCGCTCTGAGAGAGGGCATTGAGGGGATGGGCTTCGCCATTTCGTCCATGGCGACGGGCGTGTACTGGGCGAAATCCCTGTCGAGCCCGGACGAGGCGGAACGCAAGGAAGCCGTCGAGTTCACCAAGGCCTACATCAATGCCGCCAGCGTGCTTGGGGTCGACGCGATCCTGGTGGTGCCGGGCGCTGTCAACGTGCCGTTCGACCCGTCGCGTCCGGTGGTGCCGTCGAAAACGGTGTGGGACATCTCACAGCGCTCGATTAAGGAACTCCTGCCGTTTGCCGAGAAGGCCGGCGTGGCCATCTGTGTTGAAAACGTCTGGAACAAGTTCTTGACGGGTCCGTTCGAGCTGGCCCAGTACATCGATTCCTTCCAGTCGCCGTTTGTGAAATCCTATTTTGACGCGGGCAACGTGCTGCTGACGGGGTATCCGGAGCACTGGATCGAGATTCTGGGCGGGAAACGCATTGGCCGGGTGCATGTCAAGAATTTCACGGCCCACGACGGCGGCGGCACGCTGGCGGATTTCACCGGCAGCCTGATGAACGGTACCCTGAACTGGGAAGCCGTGTTCGGCGCGCTCAAGAATGCGGGGTACGATGGCTATATCACCCCGGAGATGCTCGTCAGCGACAAGGGCCTGCCCGATGCCGAGCTGGCGCGCCAGGTCGCCAAAGACATGCGCAAACTGCTCGAACAGTATGGCTGAGCAAGCAACGCTTCGCCTCGAAACGAAGCCATGAAGGAGAAGATCATGCACAAGGTGGGAATTATCGGACTCGGGTTCATCGGTAAGATGCACCTCGGCTCTTTGCGACGCACCGGAATGGCCGAAATCGTGGCCGTCGCCGACAAGAATCCCGCAAACCTGGGCCAGGGGGCCGCGCAGGGAGGCAATATCGCCCTGGAAGGCGATCTCAGCCTCGACGGCGTCAAGACATACAGCGATGGGGATGAACTGCTGGCCGATCCGGACGTCGAGATCGCGCTGGTGGCACTGCCGACCAGCCTCCACAAGGAATACGTGCTGAAGGCCATCCGGGCCGGCAAACACGTCATGTGCGAAAAGCCGTTCGTGCGCCATTCCGAAGAAGGAAAGGAAATCCTCTCGGCCATGAAGGGCTGCGACAAGAATCTCATGGTGCTGCAGTGCATCCGGTTCTGGCCCGCTTACGCGAAGGCCTATGATTACGTCCAATCGGGCGAGTACGGCAAGGTGCTGTCGGCCCATTTCGTGCGCAACAGCCCCAAACCCACGTGGAGCTGGGACAACTGGCTGCTGGACAACCCCCGCGGCGGCGGCGCCCTCGTGGACCTGCACATTCACGACGTGGATTTCGTCAATTACTGCTTCGGCAAACCGGACAAGATCGAAGCGGCCGGCGTCAAGCTTCCCCGCGAGGGCGTGGGCGACATCATGGCGCTCTATACCTACCAGGGCGGCCCGGTGGTGACCCTGCACGGCGCCTGGAACTTCATGCCGAAGTTCCCATTCCGGATGGCATTCAGCATGTCGCTCGAGAAAGCCTCGTTCGAATTCAACTCGATGGTGGACATGAACCTGCATGTGTACCCCAAAGAGGGCGGCGAACTGGTGCCCGAACTCGATTCCGCGGACGGATACCTGCTCGAAGACAAGTACTTCCTCGAATGCATCGACAAGGGCGTCAAACCGTCCATCGTGACGCCCGAAGCCGCTCTCGAATCCGTCGTGCTGGGGGAACAGGAGCTTGCGGCGATGGCGTAACCCCGCCGTACACCGAGACCGACCCCAATCGACGCCCGGAGAAGCCTTCTCCGGGCGTCGTCATTGTGGCGCGCCGGGCAGGGTGTCCACCGTGTCCGCAGTGTCCACGGGGGCCGGTTCTCCCTCCCCAGCCTGAAATACGGGGTGGGCGACGGATGTTTTCGTATCGCTCTGGACGTGACTGTTCGAGACCGGCAGGGTATGCTGGAGAGAGTATGAGCACACGGGCACAACTTTCCGCGGATGTCGGTATTGTGCTGGTCGATCATGGCTCGCGCCGTGACGAGGCCAACGCGATGATGCACCATGTCGCCGCGCTGTTTAAGGCAGTCTCGGGCATGCCGATTGTCGAGCCCGCCCACATGGAGCTCGCCGAGCCGACGGTCGAGCAGGCGTTCACGCGCTGTGTCGAACAGGGGGCGCGTACGGTGGTGATTCACCCGTATTGCCTGTCGCCGGGACGGCACAGCCGGGAGGACATCCCGCGATTGGCGGCCCTGGCGGCCGCGAAACACCCCGGAGTCGCCTTGGCGGTCACGCAACCCCTGGGGCTCGACGCGCGTCTCTGTGAGATTGCGCTGGACCGGATCCGCGAAACGCTGGGCGAGCGGCCGGTCCAGGATGCCGGGACCGCGGAAAGCAAACTTCGGGCACGGTAAGGCCGCCCCGGCCCTTTCTTCTTCCGCGCCGTAGCGGTATAGTGTCCCTGAGGCAAAGGTTGATGGGGGGATATCATGTCTACCGGAGAGTCACTTCGCGCGGCGGTCGATTCCTGGTCACGCTTCCTGGGCGAAGCAAACGTTCGAACGGACGGCGAAACCCTCGCGCGGTATTCGCGAACCACGCAGGACTCCGCGCCCCGGCCGGCTTGTGTTGTGTTTCCCGAGTCCACCGGGCAGGTCCAGGAGGTCGTGCGGATCGCCGGCCGGTACGGCGTGGTGGTCTATCCCATTTCGCGCGGACGGAACTGGGGGTACGGCGACGCCTGCGCGCCGACGCCCGGCGCGGCCATCCTCGACCTGTCGCGCATGAACCAGATCCTCGAGGTGAACACCGAACTGGCGTATGCGGTGATTCAACCCGGCGTGTCGCAGGGGCAGTTGTACGCGTACCTGGCCGAGCACCAGACCGGCTTATGGATGGACAGCACCGGCGCCGGTCCCGAATCGAGCCTGGTGGGCAACACCCTCGACCGGGGTTTCGGGCACACCCGCTACGGCGACCATTTCGAAACGTGCTGCGGGATGGAAGTCGTCCTGGCTGACGGCCGCGTGCTCGAGACGGGGTTCGGTCATTTCGCGAATGCCAAAGCCGGGCGCGTCTACCGTTATGGCGTGGGGCCCTTTCTCGACGGGCTCTTCTGCCAGTCCAATTTTGGCATCGTGACGAAGATCGGCCTCTGGCTCATGCCGCAGCCCGAAGATTTTTGTTTCTTTTTCTGCACCGTGAAAGATGACGCGGGCCTGGAACGCCTGATCGATGCCCTGCGTCCGTTCCGTCTGCGCCGGATGCTCGACTCGGCCATTCATATCGGAAATGATCTGCGCGTACTGAGCAGCCGAATCCACTATCCCTGGGAGTCGGCCGGCGAAGCCGGGGCGCTTTCCGAACGGTTCCGGCAACAGTTACGGCAGATGCACGGCATTGACGAATGGAGTGTCGGCGGCGCGATAACGGGCACACGCGGGCATGTGCGCGACATGCGGCGCCTGCTGCGGCGTACGCTTCGGCCCCTGGGCAAGCTCATCTTCGTGGACGACGCGAAACTGGCCCTCGGCGAACGCGTCGCCCGGGTTATTGAACGCTTCGGCATGACCACGCTGTCCGAGCAATTGGCATCGTTGCGGCCGGTCTACGCCCAGATGAAAGGCGCGCCGGCGGACGAATCGGTCCACGGTACCCAATGGCGTCTGCGGCATCCTCCCGACCACGCAAGCGACCCCAGGGACCCCCTCGAGACCGGATGCGGGCTGATGTGGTTCTCGCCCGTCGTCCCCATGACCGGGCGCGACGCGCGGCGCGTGCTCAATCTCGTGAGGCCGGTGCTTGCGGAGTACGATTTCGACCTGCTGGCGACGTTTACCCTGCTCAATGAACGGTCGATGATCGGCATCCTCAATGTGGCCTTCGACAAATCCGTGCCCGACGAAGTCGCCCGCGCCATGGCCTGCTATGATGCGGCCATGAAAACCCTGATCGACGATGGCTATGTGCCGTACCGGACCGGACTGCGCGGCATGGACAAGATTCGGGACGGGGACGACGTTTTCTGGCAGGTGGCCCGCGAAATCAAACAGACCCTCGACCCCGGCGACATCATCTCCCGGGGACGTTATGTGCCTCCGCTAAAGGGACCGGGCGCTTCCGGGGCCTGAAGCGCTCGGATTGGCGGTCGCCGGTCCGGAGAAATAGGACCGCCCGCCAGAACGTTTCCTCTGGGGTGGAGCAGGTCCAAATCGGTACGCACCGGAGGAGATTTCCCATGCGAAAATGGTTTGCGGTAGGAAGCGCGGTGATGTTCCTGGGCGCGGGCATAGCCGCGCTGGCCGGAGCGGGCCAGGATACACCCCCTCCGAAAGGCGATGCGGAAACGGCGGCGTTGCAGGTCGGCGACCCCGCTCCCAACGTCAAACTGGCAACCACTGGCGCCGACGGAGAAAAAACGCAGGTGGAACTGAAATCCTTCCTGGGCAAAAAGAACGTGTTGCTCGCCTTCTATCCCAGGACATTCACGTCAGGATGCACGAAACAGATGTGCGGCTACCGCGACGATTTTGCGCGTTTCAAGGACGCCGATACCGAGGTCTTTGCGATCAGTGTGGAACCTCAGGACGCCAGCGACCGGTTCAAGGCGGAATACAAACTGCCGTTCAACGTCGTGGGCGACGAGCAGCAAAAGCTTGTCAAGACCTTCAAGATCCCCGTCCGCGATGCAAACGGCAACGTATTCGCCAAACGGTCCGTGTTTTTGATTGACAAGAAAGGCGTTATCCGGCACATCGACCTCGATTATGATATCGAGAACGACAAACAGGATGTGTATGATCGGATCGCCGCACTGAACAAGACCGAAGAGTCCTGAACGGTCTCCGGACGGCGCGGCGCCCGGCGTGGCGGGGGGAGGAGAGACGTCATATGCTGGATCTGTCGCGCGTCCCTAATTTCTGCTCGCACGAACACTGGGGCAGCATTGACTCGGTTGGTATGGTGGAGGGCGGGTTCCGCGCGGACATGGAGCGGGGAGCGACGCCCGGGCGCGATACCGGGTTCATGGACATCCTGCTTGACCCCTATTTCCGCGGGTGGCTGTCGGCGGGCGGCGAGGACCTTGACGGGTGGGCGCGCCAGGCCCATGCCGGCACCTTTCTGGACTGGGCCCGCGAGCGCCCCTCCGAAGCGTATGCGGCGCTCAGGCCCGCGCTCGAGCGCCAACAGCTTACGGGCGGGTTCCAATGCATCCGGCGCGGGCTCCTGGCCCTGTACGGCATCGATATCCTGAACACGTCCGCGCCGGATTGGCTGGCGCTCGACGCAACGATCGCGCGCAACTATGCGGGCATGTTTCAGTGGTACCAGGACGCGATGAAACAGTCCGCGTTCTCGGAACTGATACGCCCGGTTCATCCGGAGTTCTACCTGCACGATGCGGCGAGCGAAACCGCTCGCCACGAAGCGGCATTCACGCACACCGTCATGCGCATCGATCCGCTGCTGAAGTTCTGGAAAGAGCCGTTCCCGCGCCGCGATACGCTCGAACAGACCCTGGGTATCGCTCCGCACGACGTCGCCAGTTGGAAGCAGTTCATCGGTGCGCTGCTCGATCGCGCCGCGGCAAAAGGGGCCGTCGGGATCAAACAGGCACAGGCCTATTCGCGCTCCCTCGATTTCCTGCCCGTCGAAGACAAGGACATCAGATGGAGCGGCGACCTCAGCGAGGAGGAGGTCCGGGTCTTCCAGGACTGGGTGGTTCATGAATGTTGCCGACAGGCGGCCGACCGGGGCTGGCCGCACCAGATCCATACGGGGACCCACAACCTCACTCAATCCTCCCCCATGCCGCTGGCGGCGCTCGCGAAGCGTTACGGCGGGCAGAAAATCGTGCTCTTGCACTGCTGGCCCTTTACGCGCGAGGCCGGATGGCTGGCCAAGTTCCACGCCAATGTCTATATCGACACCTGCTGGATGCCCATTTTGAATCCTGTCTTTCTGAGTGAGGCCCTGGAATCGTGGATCAACTACGTGCCGTTGAACAAGATCATGCACGGTCAGGATGCAACCTCGGTCGAAATGGCGGCGGGGGCGACGCTCTTTACACGCGAAATCCTGGCCCGCGTGCTCGAGGGACAATCAGCGAGGCTGGGGGTATCCGGCGACGGCTTCCTCGGGATCGCCCAGGCGTTCCTGAACGACAACGCGGTCGCGGTATATGGTATCGGCCGGCCTGGACGCGTGATGGCCTGAAGAACAGCGCCTAAAGCGATTCGACGAGCGGGTCATCCGTTTGTTCGCGGAACATGCCGGGTTCCGGAAGGTAGTCCTCGTAGATTTCGACCCCGGATTTCTCCCGCAACGACTTCATGAATTTGACGAAGTAGATCGCGGGGGCCAGATCTTCCTCGGCTTCCTCGAGGGTTTTCTGGGAAGCTGGGACGATTTCGAGCACTTCCGCCACAAGGTACCCCGTGAGGCTGGTGCTCTGAGCGTCACCCGCGGCCCCCTGCGCCATCATCTCCCAGTCCTCGATGATCATGGGGCCCAGAACGCGCCCTTTTTGCGTGCCCGAAGCCTGTTCCCAGAACGACTGGAACTTGGGCTGTCCTGTATTGACGAACGTCGTCTGTAGCGGGATGGCTTTTCGCGCATCGACAAACGACTTCGCAACCTCGTCCCAGGGGTCTCCTGTGACGAGACGTTTGCGGGCTTCGGCAGAGTTGGGCCCGGCATCGGGCATCTGCACCGGGAAGATCAGGCCGCGGAAGGTCGCACGCTCGGGATTGAACAGTTCGCCCTTGCGCATCTCGTACTCGGTCTGATACTCCTCCGGGGTGATGGTGATTTCCTCACTCTGAACGGCATCGTGGACCGCCAGGACGATGGCCTCCCGGCGCATGACGCCCTCCTTGAGCTCATCGATCCCCTTCTGCCGCCGTTGCTGCAGAGCCTCGTAATCGGCCTGGTTCATTCCGAACTCTTCGAGCTGCTCAACGGAAATGCTCATCTCCGGGTGCTGGGCGTCATAGAATTCCGCCAGTTTGTCTTCGGGCGGCGCCTGGAGCTTGCCCTCGGCCATCGCCGCGGCCAGCACCTGTTTCTGCAGCTCGTCATCAATGTACTTGTCGAGCACCTTGAGCAGATCGCCCCGGTTGTTGATGTGCGGACGCTCCTCCGGCGACATCAGCCGCAGGTACTTGTAGAGGTCGCCCCGGGTGATATACGTGTCGCCGACCTTCGCAATGCGGATGCGGTCCTTGTCGACGATGTTGCCGCAGGCCGCAAGCGTGCAGGCCACGAGAAGCGCGAGCAACGCGCTCCCCGCCGGGGTGAAGTAAAGTGAGCGCCGCATGAAAACCTCCTTTATCATTCTGGAAGTTTAACACGAACAGGTGACGCGGGGAAACCGGCGTCGGTTGCGCGGGTTCCGATCGGGTGGTATCATCCTGACAGGGTTGCCGGCTGGAACGCGCACGGACGAGGACGGGTCATGAACATCGGCTATCTGCTTTTCATGGGGCTTCTCTGCACAACGCTGGCCTTGTGGGCCATCGTGGCCATCCGCGACGATCGCCATGGCGCCGCCGGAAACCGAGAAACCACCGAGGACCTGTCCGCCGGGGCCCACAGCGCCGTTGATCCGGATGCTGAAGATCACGAAGATTCCGTCGAGCGCGGCGGCGAACAAACCTGAGGGGGGGCTATGCTGCGGTTTTCGCCTTGTGTCGAAATGTTCTGGCCCGATGCGCCTATCGAAGAGCGCGTCCGGCGGGTGGCCACTCTGGGGTTCGACGCCTATGAATTCTGGTCCTGGTGGGACAAAGATCTGGATGCCCTGGAGGTGACGGCGCAGGACAACGGGCTGATCGCCTCGGCCTGCTGTGTGCGCACGGCGTTCACCCATCCCGCCACGCCTTCGATCCTCGCCCCGGAAGGGCGCGAACCGTTCATGCTCGCCGTCCGGGACTGTGTCGATGTCCACAAACGCCTGTCGTGCCCGTCGTTTATCGTCACGACCGGCAACGCGCTCGCGGAGCTGTCGGCCGCCGCTCAGCATGCCGCGTGCGTGGCGGCGTTGAAGGCCGCCGCGCCCATCGCCGAGGATGCCGGTTTTACGCTGGTCTTAGAACCGCTGAATACCCTGGTCGATCACGCGGGGTATTACCTGTGCAGCGCGAAGGAAGGGTTTGAAATCGTCGACGAGGTGGGCAGTCCGGCGGTGAAGCTGCTGTTCGACATCTACCATATGCATGTCATGGGGGGGAATCTCACGCCACAAATTGTTCCCAACATCGCTAAGATTGGCCATGTTCACGTGGCCAACCATCCCGGCAGGTACGAACCCATGCTGGGAGAGATCAATTACCCGTATGTGTTTGATCGGATTGCCGCCGCGGGCTACGACCGGTATGTGGGACTCGAGTTCAAACCGTCCGACCCCGACCTCACCTCATCGATCCTGGGCCAGGTCCTGACCATGTCGTAGAGGTCACGCGTCCGGTTCGGCCAGGTCGTCCGGATGCGTTCCCAGCGAGCGCAGGAAGGCGTCGATGTCTATGCCCGTATCCGGCAGGCCCTGCTCCGGATGGAACCTCAGGGGATCGCGGATGTAGGCGCGCTGGCATGTGGGGCACAAATCGAGCTCGAACCCTTTGTAGATGGTCTCTTCGAGTTCTTTGGGGTCTTTACTTTCGAACTTCTTGACAAGGTCTTCCAGCTCTTTCCGGTGGTCCCGGAACAGGTCCAGCAGCGAAAATTCGAGGTTTCCTTTCGCGACACGGATGTCTATCTTGACCCGGTAGCGGGTGTCGTCCGGTTTCATCTCTCTGCCGCACCCGTCGCATATGAAATGGTGCATTCTAGCCTCTCCGGTTCGGGTAGCCGCCTCTTACCGATTATAACAGGCGCGGCCCTGTCCTGCCCGGCAGCACACGCGCCGTCCCCGGCGCGACTAGATGTCCCCGTTCGAACTCGTGAATTCTCGAGGCAGGACAACGAGGTGTTCCCCATCAAACGTATACCACGTCCGTCCCTGCCATGCTGCGAGTGCCGCCGGGTTCGGCCGGACCTCAAGCGCGGTGAGTTCTCCTGCGACATTGGCTCCACGGAGGGTCACGCCCCCCCACGGCGTCTCGATCGCCGTGTTTGACGGATACTGCTGGAACTCATAGCCCTTGTGCGGAAACAGAAACGTCGTGGCGGGATCGGCCGGTGTCACGCGCCAGGACGCCGCGTCTGCTTTCTCGATCGCGATTCCCCGGCGGGCGGGCTCCACCGGAAGCATCACAAACGCCAGAACCTCGGGCTCCAGATCCTGCCGGCCGGTCTCCAGGCGCATCCGCATCTCGAAATAGTGCAGCAGCGCCGGAACATCCGCCACCGCGCCCGGAGCGCAAAGGACGACCGGGCCGCATAGGCCCTCTTCGGCGACGGCGTGTCTGAATTCGTCAATAAACGCGCGAGTCACGCGATCCGTCTCTTTCCAGGCGGTCTTGCGCGCTTCGAGTTGCACCGTATAGGCAAGCAGTACCGCGAGCATCACGAGCGCCGCGGTCCATTCCCGGCGAGCAAGCCCCGCCGGTGCGAACCCCGCCAGGGCCAGGCAGAACCCCACCGAGGGCAGGTACAAAGTCCAGGGGCTCATGGTGCGGATCAGCACCAGGGCCGTGATGACCGTCCACGCCATTCCCGCGGCCACGGGCAGCGAGCAGATGCGGCGTCGCAGGGACCAGAACAGGCCGGCCAGCACGGCAAGGACTATCAGCACGCCCCATGGATATTCCCGGACGAGTGCCCGCAATGATAGATGGAATGGAAACACCAGATAGCGCGCGGCAAGCCGGATGACCATCAGGACGTGTCCGGGCGTCACATCGAGCGCGAACAGCGTATTCTCCGCGGGCATGCGCGTCAGCCGCAGCGCCATAAACCCCGCCGCGACGGAGGCCATCGGCAATGCGCAGACGAGCGCCGTTCGAAAACGGGCGCGGAGCGACGCTGCGTCCGTCTTGAGCAGGGCCAGCCCGAACCAGGCGCACGGCAGGGTATACGCCATTTCCTTGGCGGTGAACGCCAGCACTCCGGCCGATACGCTCAAGAGCAGCAGCCAGGCGCCCCGTTTCTTCATGAACAGGCCGAACAGCGTCACGGAAGCGAGGTAAAAGAACGCGCACAGGAGTTCCATGCGACAGGATATCCACCACACCGCGGTCTCGTGCACGGGATGTAGCGCGAACAACAGGGCGGTCCAGAAGGCCAGGGTCCCGGGCCGGTCAGGCAGGGCCACCCGCACCAGCGCAAAGACCAGCAGCGTATTGCCGAGATGCAGCATCAGGTTGGTCAGGCGATGACCCGAAGGCGTCCAGCCCCACAGCGCGGCGTCGCATCCATGGGAAAGCAGCGTCAGCGGGCGGTAGTACGGCGGGGAGCCGGCCTCCCCCGTAAGCCGGTTGCCCAGCCACGGTTTCCAGAACGCGGGGCCAACGGCCTCCCGGCCCCAGGTAACCAGGGCGACATCGTCGCTCAGAAACGCGACCCCGAGAACGCCATGTCCCAGGAACACCGTGGCGCACACTGCCGCCAATACGACCACGACGGGCATACGGGAACGTCTCACGGGTTCGGGCAACGTCATCAGCGGTCCAGCGTTCGCGCCGCGGCGCGCACCGGTTCCCGGCCGGCCATCGCATGTGCGGCCTGCTCGGGTGCTCTTTGTGGCCTATTGAACATCAGGCTTTCCCCGCTGCGGCAGGATTGCTGCCGCCATGCTCGCATCATACCATGGCGATTTGCGCAATCCCCACGCCGGACGGCACAATGCCTCTCCGAATGGCCCGCGCCGAAGGGGAGCGCAGATTCCCGGGAACACGTCATGAAGATCGCCATTGCGCCGGATTCGTTCAAGGAATGCCTCTCCGCCGTCGAGGTAGCCGGGGCTATTGCCAAAGGCGTCCGCCGTGCGCTCCCGGACTGCGACACGGTCTGCGTACCCATGGCCGATGGCGGCGAGGGCACCGTCGACGCCCTCGTCGCGGCAACGAACGGCCGTATCGTCGAATTGACGGCGACCGGGCCCATGGGCACGCCGGTGGCGACACGATACGGTCTGCTCGGCGATGGAGGGAGTGCCGTAATCGAGATGGCGGCGGTGTCCGGCCTGCCCCTCGTGCCTCCCGAAACGCGTGATCCGCGCATCGCCACGACATACGGGACGGGCGAACTGCTCCGCGATGCCCTGGACCGCGGGGCATCCCGCATCATCATCGGGCTCGGCGGCAGCGCGACCAACGATGGCGGCGCGGGCGCGGCCCAGGCCCTCGGCGTCTCGCTGCGCGACGCTGGCGGCCGCGAACTGCCTCCGGGAGGGGCCGCCCTGGCGCGCCTGGCAACGATTGATCTTTCGAGACGGCATCCCCGGCTCCACCCGTGCGTGCTCGAGGTCGCCTGCGACGTCGACAACCCGCTCTGCGGTCCAACGGGCGCGAGCCGTGTCTATGGCCCTCAGAAAGGCGCTGCGCCGGCGGTGGTTGACGAACTGGACGCCGCGCTGCGGCATTTCGGAGAAGTCATCGAGGCGCAACTGGGCGTTCCGGTGCTTGACGTGCCCGGCGCGGGCGCGGCAGGGGGGCTGGGCGCCGGTCTGGTCGCATTTGCGGGCGGGGTCTTGCGGCCCGGGGTGGATATTGTGGCCGACGCCTGCCACCTGACATCCCGGATTGCCGGGACGGAGCTGGTCATCACCGCCGAGGGCCGCATCGACGGCCAGACGCCTCACGGCAAGACCCCGGCGGGGGTCGCCAGGGCGGCGCGCCAACTGGGCATACCCGTTGTGGCGATTGCGGGGAGTCTCGGGCCCGGCCATGAAGCCGTGCACGATTGCGGGATACGCGAGGTGATTCCCATCCAGGCCGGCACCATGCCCCTCGCGGAGGCGATGGCGCGCGCACCCGAACTCCTGGCCGCGGCGGCCGAACGCGTCGCGCGAGCCTGGGCGCGCAAGCACCGGAGGAGCAGACAAACGTAACGCCGCTGCAGGCTCTGGGAGGCCCCGCAGCGGCGAATTTCGTGTCAAACTGGTTGACGGACGCGCGCTACTTCTTTTCGCGGTGGACCGTGTGTTTGCGCAGACGCGGGTTGTATTTCTTCAACTCCAGGCGGCCTGTCGTATTGCGCACGTTCTTGAATGTGTGATACCGCGAAGTGCCCGGCGCTTCGGTGCACTCCAGGATAACCTGCATGCGGTTTTCTTTCTTCGCCACGGTCGAATCCTCCGTTCGTAAGCTATACGCAGCGGCTGCGTTGTGTCCATCCCGATATGCGCTGGCTTCCGAAAGAAACCCCTTTCGCGCACGAACCGGAATTATGCGAAATCCCGGGACCCCGTGTCAAATCTCCGCGACAACGGGGGACAACCCACCTCACGCCAGGGGGGCCGCCCGGGCCCGCCGGGCCCCAGCTCGGCGCCGTCCTCTCCAGGAATGCAGGCGTCTCGCCTGCGCTATGAGATTCCCGTTCTTTTCCCGTGTGGGACCGGTCAGGTGTAGGACCACCGCCCTCGCCGGCCATCCGAACGGGGACACGTTGTCGCNNGCGCTTGGAACATGTCCCCATTCTTGGCCTCCTCCCCCGGCACTTCTCTTGCGGGGTCATTCTTGTCTTGTAGCGCAGGCGTCTCGCCTGCATTCTTGTCTTCTGCGGGCGATCCGGATGCAGGCGAGACGCCTGCGCTGCAAGATGCCCCGTTCTTTGTCTTGTCCTCCGGAGCTTGGCTCGCGGGGTCATCCGGAAATCCCGGGAACGATTCCCGCTTGCCCCTCCGGGTAGCCCTAAAAGGGCGACCGAGAATAGCCCAGGGCAACGCCCTGGGATATGTATCGCAAAATAGTTACGCCCGGAAGGGGCATCCCGAAACCAGAATACACAGAAAACCGGCCATGCCTCAATCGCGTTCCCTGATCCCCCTTTCAGGGTGAAATGCGTTGGCGGATCGGTTCCCGGGGCAAGTCACGCGTCCCGCTGCGCGGCCCGCGTGACTTGCCCCGGGCTA
>DDYW01000137.1:23438-26230 GCA_002348185.1 Candidatus Hydrogenedentes bacterium UBA2224
GCCCCGGGCTATTCTCGGTCGCCCCCGCGGGCCTGCGCAACACAGCAAACCATGCTCTGAGATGCCACCCCTTCGCAATCGTGCATGCAGGCACGTCCATAGAGTCCACAAAGTCCATAGGGTCCATCCTCACCGGCGAGGCGATTCGGCCGCGCGGTTCAACACACAAGAGCCGCAGCGGGCAGGCTGGATCGCTTGCCATCATCCGGCGAACGGGGTCCTTTCCTGCCTGTTGACATCGCCGCCGCCGCGGTGGCATCGTGTAGAAGTTCTGGGGCCCGGCGTGACTGGCGATGCAACGTGGAAGCGACCACGGGGAAACGTACGGGCCGCGAATCCCGCCGCGCGCCTGGGCAAACGTACCGGTGAAACGCACAGGAACGTTTCTAACTCCAAGGGTCTCCACAGGAGGCATCGCATGCGGCAAACGCCCTTACTCGACCAACATAAGGCACTCGGCGGCAAGGTTATCGACTTCAGCGGCTGGGCCCTGCCCGTCCAGTACGCCGGCATCCTTCAGGAGCACGCGCATACCCGCGCCAGCGCATCCATCTTCGACTGTTCCCACATGGGCGAGTTCCGCATTCAGGGCAGGAAGGCCATCGACGCGTACGATGCCCTCATCACGTCCGATACCGGCCGCATCCAGCCCGGACGCGCCCGTTATGGCGCCCTGCTTAATGACGACGGCGGCTATATCGACGACCTCATCACCATGCGGCTCGGCGATGAAGAGCTCTTCGTGGTCACCAACGCAGGGCCGCTCGACCGGGTCGCTGCTTTGTTCGCTTCAAACGTGCCCGGACTGGCCGACGAATCCGCCGAAACGGCCAAGATCGACGTTCAGGGGCCCCTCAGCCGCGACATCCTCGTTTCCATCGGCCTGACCGCCGCCGCGGAGTTGCGCTATTTCGGGCTCACGCGGGCGGAATGGGCCGGGTACCCGATGCTCGTTTCCCGAACCGGCTACACCGGCGAGCTGGGTTATGAACTCTACATGCCCAACGCCGCCGCCGTCCCGCTCTGGCGCAGGCTTCTCGAGCATCCCGGCGTGGCGCCCGCGGGCCTCGGCGCGCGCGACACCCTCCGCCTGGAGATGGGATACCTGCTCTCGGGCCAGGACTTCGATGAATCGCGCACGCCGCTCGAAGCGCGCCAGGACGCCTTCATCGATTGGCACACGCCCTTCACGGGCCGCGCCGCGCTGGAAAAACAGCGGGCGGCCGGTGGATACTCCGTCCTGGCGCCGGTGTGGACGGATTCACGCAGCGCGCCGCGCCATGGCTTCGAGGTCTACCGCGGTGACGAGACCGTGGGGCTTGTCACCAGTGGAACGTACGGGCCTTCCGTCGAGCGGGGCATCGGGCTGGCCTATCTGCCGGCCGAGCTGGCCGCGCCCGGCGCCGTCCTGGCCGCGGGACCGCGCCGTATCGCCATAGAGGTCACGGAACTTCCCTTTTACAGGGCGGGAACGTGCAGGAAGTAAGGAGAGAGCGAACATGAATTTCCCCGAAGGACTCAAGTACACCCGCGAACACGAGTGGATCCGCGACGACGGCGGCGACGTCTACACCGTCGGCATCACCGGGCATGCCGCCGAACAACTGGGCGATGTGACCTACGTCGAATTGCCCGAACCCGGTATGATGCTCGACCAGGGGCAGGCCGCCGGCGCCGTCGAATCGGTCAAGGCGGCCAGCGACGTCTATGCCCCCATCGGCGGCCATGTCAGCGAGGTCAATCACGAACTGGACCGGCGCCCTGAACTCGTCAACACCAGTCCCTACGAGGACGGCTGGTTCTTCAAGATCGCCGAAGGCAATCTGCGCGAGTACGACAAGCTCATGAACTCCAGCGAGTACACCCGTTTCGTGGAGGAACTCGACGAATGAGCTTTGTCCCAATCACTCCGGTGGAACAGGCCGAAATGCTCGCAACCATCGGTCTCACGAAAATCGAGGAGCTTTTTCAGCACATCCCCGAAACCCTCCGCGCAACATCGTGGGACCTGCCCGCCGGCCAGTCCGAGATGGCCGTGCGGGCCCGGCTCGCCCAACTGGCCAGTCGCGACGCCGGGCCCCGCATCTGCTTTCTCGGCGGCGGCTACTACGATCATTTCGTGCCGGCCGCCGTCGATGCGCTCGCGTCCCGCGGGGAATTTGCCACCGCCTACACCCCCTATCAGCCCGAATCCGCTCAGGGCACTCTTCAGAGCATCTACGAATACCAGTCCGCCGTCTGCCGGCTGACCGGCATGGATTTCGCCAACGCGTCGCTCTATGACGGCGGTACGGCGGTCTTCGAAGCCGCCACGATGGCGGTCCGCCTTACGCGCCGCCGGCGCATCGTCTGCCACGATTCTCTCAACCCCCTCTACCGCGCGCTCCTGGCGACGCACACCGCGAATCTCGAGCTCGAATTCGGGGACGGCGATGACCCGGCCGGCGCGGCCTGCGTCATCGTTCAGAACCCGGCCTTTCTGGGGGATGTCCGCGATTTCGCGCCGCTCGCCCAACGCTGTCACGAGGCCGGGGCGCTGCTGGTCATGTCGTTCTATCCGTTGTCGCTCGGACTGCTGAAAACGCCAGGCGCCATGGGCGCGGACATCGCAGTCGCCGAAGGGCAGAGTCTGGGGGTGCCGTTGAGCTTTGGCGGTCCCTACCTCGGCATTCTGAGCACCCGCAAGGAACACGTGCGCCGCATGCCGGGCCGTCTGGCTGCCGCTACCGAAGACGCGCAGGGCCGGCGCGGATTCGTTCTGACCCTCCAGGCCCGCGAACAGCACATCCGCC
>DDYW01000040.1 GCA_002348185.1 Candidatus Hydrogenedentes bacterium UBA2224
GTGCCCTTGAATTCCTCGAAGATCAGGTCGTCCATGCGGCTGCCGGTCTCGATGAGGGCGGTCGCGAGGATGGTCAGGCTTCCGCCTTCCTCGACATTGCGGGCCGCGCCGAAGAAGCGCTTGGGCCGCTGGAGGGCGTTGGCATCGACGCCGCCCGAAAGCACCTTGCCGCTGGCGGGCACGATGGTGTTGTAGGCGCGCGCGAGACGTGTAATCGAGTCGAGAAGGATGATTACATCGCGTTTGTGTTCGACGAGGCGCCGTGCCTTGTTGAGGACCATTTCGGCGACCTGGACGTGGCGTTCGTGGGGTTCGTCGAACGTGGACGCCACCACCTCGCCTTTGACCGAGCGTTGCATGTCGGTGACTTCCTCGGGCCGTTCGTCGACGAGGAGGACGATGACGTAGACCTCGGGGTGGTTTTGCGCGACGGCGTTTGCGATTTTCTGCAGCAGGACCGTCTTGCCGGTGAACGGCGCGGCCACGATCAGGCCGCGCTGCCCCTTGCCGATGGGGGAGATCAGGTCCATGATGCGCGTGCTGACTTCCTGTTGCGTCGTCTCGAGGCGGAACCGCTCATCGGGATGCAGCGGGGTGAGGTTGTCGAAGAGGATACGGTCGCGGGCGACTTCCGGGCTCTCGAAATTGACGGCTTCGACCTTGAGCAGGGCGAAGTAACGCTCGCCCTCCTTGGGAGGCCGCACATGGCCCTGGATGGTGTCGCCCGTGCGCAGGTTGAACTTGCGGATCTGAGACGGCGAGACGTAGATGTCGTCGGGCCCGGGGAGATACGAGTAGTCGCTCGAGCGGAGGAAGCCAAACCCGTCGGGGAGGATTTCGAGCGTGCCTTCGCCATAGATCGACCCGGCGGCTTCGATGCCCTGCTGCAGGATCTTGAAGATAAGGTCCTGTTTTTTGAGGCCGCTGTATCCTTCCACTTCGAGCTTGCGCGCGGTTTCGGTGAGCTCGGTCATGGTCATCTGTTTGAGCTCACGAATGGAAATCTCGCGGTCGGTGTGTTGGATCTGCTCTTGCTGGACATCGTTTTCAGCGTCATCCTGCATCGCGGCACCATTTCTGGCTTCGATCGCCCGTTGAGATTCGTTTTCGCCTTTTTTTACGCTGTTCCGCGGCCGGCCCGCGGGGCGGGAGGCGCTTTTGCGCGGGGCGCGGCTCTTGGCTTTTGTACGGTCTTTTGGTGCGTCGGTTTTTTCGGCCATGCGTCTTCCTTTCGCTGCCTCGCCATTCCGCTCCCTCCCCGGGAGCCTGTGAGGCTGCGCTTACTTCTACTGAACGCGATCTAATGGATCTCCGCCCAATTGTCTCCAATCCCAATATCCACTTTGAGGGGCGCCGCCAGGGGGAACGCCTCTTCCATAATCCGTTTCATGGTGGCCGCGGTCGTCTCGGCGTCGCCGGCCGGGGTTTCCACGAGCAGCTCGTCGTGCACCTGCAGCAGCATGCGCGAGCGGGTGCCCTGGAGGGCCGCGTCCAGCCGGACCATCGCGACCTTGATGATGTCCGCGGCGCTTCCCTGCACGGGGGTGTTGATGGCCACCCGTTCCGCGGCGCGCCGCAGGTTGTTGTCCGTGCTGTTGAGGTCGGGCACGGGCCGCCGCCGCTGGAGGAGGGTGGTCACGTACCCGTTTTCGCGGGCCTCCGCGATCGTACGGTCGATCCAGGCGCGCACCTGGGGGTACTGCGCGAAGTAGTTGTCGATGAACCGGGCGGCTTCCGCGCGGGAGATGCCGAGGTTCCTGGACAACCCGAATGCACTGATGCCGTACACCACGCCGAAATTGACGGCCTTGGCCTGTCGCCGCATGTCCGAAGTGACCAGTCCGGGCATGACGCCGAAGATGCGCGCCGCGGTGTCGCTGTGAATGTCGGCGTCCTGCTCAAAGGCCTCCCCGAGTGCGGGGTCTTGCGACAGGTGCGCGAGAATGCGTAATTCAACTTGCGAATAATCGGCGGAAATCAACTTCATCCCGGTGGATTCCGCAATGAACCCCTGCCGAATGCGCTTGCCCACGTCGGTCCGCACGGGGATGTTTTGAAGATTCGGGTCGCTGCTCGACAGCCGCCCGGTGGCGGCCACGGTCTGATTGAACGACGTATGAATCCTCCCCGTCTCGGGATTCACCAACTTGGGCAGCGCGTCTATATACGTACCCCGAAGCTTTTCGAGCACGCGGTACTCGAGCATTTTCCGGGGGAGTTCGTGTTCCCTCGCCAGCTGTTCGAGCACGTCGACATCCGTCGAATACCCCGTTTTCGTGCGCCGCATGGGCGGCAGTCCGAGCTTGGTGAACAGGATGTGCTGGAGTTGCCTGGGCGAGTTGAGTACGAACGACTCCCCAGCCAGTTCAAATATCTCGTGCTCCAGCGCTTCCAACCGGCCCCGCACCTCTTTGCTCAGCGAGCGAAAGAGGTCTGCATCAATGGCGATGCCGGCCTGCTCCATGCGTGCCAGAACGCCAATGAGCGGAAGCTCTACCTCCTTGAACAGCGCCTCGAGATCGTGCTCACGCAATAGCGCGGTAAAGCGCTCCCCGAGCCGCCACGTCATGTCCGCATCTTCGCATGCATACCGGCATGCCTTGTCGATGGGGACTCGATCGAAGGTGATCTGCTTGGACCCTTTGCCAATCAAATCGGCAATGGGAATCATCTTGCGCTTGAGGTAGTGGAGACTTACATCACTGAGATTATGCCTTATGCGCGAAGGGTCTGTCAAATAGGATGCGACCATCGTATCCAGCGTAATGCCGGCCAGGGCAATTCCCGCTCTGGCCAGTACTTCCATATCGTATTTGATGTTATGGCCGGTCTTGGGGACGGCGGGGTCTTCGAGGAGGGGACGGAGAATGGCCAGAGCGGTCTCGCGGCCGATCTGGCGCGGAGGCGTGGTATCCGCCAGGCCTTCGAGGTCGTTGCTGTCGCCGGGGGCGCGGTGTCCCACGGGGATGTAGCAGGCCCTGCCGGGGGAACCACAGAGGGAGATGCCGACGAGTTCGGCCTGCATGGGGTCGGTAGAGGTGGTTTCGGTATCGACGGCAAAGGCGCCCGCGTCGCGCAGCTCGGCCACCACCTCGCGGAGCGCGGCTTCGGTGTCGATGAGGCGGTAGTCTTCGCCGGTTTCGTCCGCGGTCGGCTGGGGAATGAGCTCCTCGGCGAGGGAGTGGAACTCAAGTTCGGAGAACACGGCAATCAGGCGGCCGGGCTCGAGGGGGCGCCGCCGCAGGTCGTCGAGGGTGACGTCGAGCGGCACCTGGGTCTCAATGGTGACCAGGCGGCGGCTGAGGAATGCCTGCTCGCGCTCCTGTTCGAGGTACTCGCGCTGTTTTCCCTTGAGCTCATCGATGTGTTGGTAGATGCCTTCGAGCGATTCGTACTGGCTGAGGAGTTTCTTCGCCGCCACGGGGCCGATCTTGGTCACGCCGGGTACGTTGTCGGAGGCATCGCCAATCAGGGCGAGCGCGTCGATCACATGTTCGGGGCCCACGCCGAAGCGCTCCTGAACCTGCTCGATGCCGGACCAGGCTTTGTCGGCCTCTTTGTTGGGGTCGTAGACGCGCACGTGCTCGTTCACGAGTTGCAGGAGGTCCTTGTCGCCCGTGATCAGGACGGTCTGGACTCCCGCGGCGGTGGCGGTGCGGGCCAGGGTACCCATGACGTCGTCGGCCTCTACCCCGGGTATGCGCAGGAGCGGAAGGGAGAAGGCCTCGACGACGGCGTCGATGAGCGGCATCTGGGCCACGAGGTCTTCGGGGGTTTCCTGGCGGTTGGCTTTGTAGTCGGGATAGAGCGCGTCGCGGAACGTTTTTCCGGGCGCATCAAAGACGACGGCCAGATAGTCGGGGTCGGTTTCGCGCAGGAGTTTTGTGAGCATGCGGGCGAAACCGAACACGGCGTTGGTGGGGCGGCCCTGGGAATCGGTCAATCCGCGAATGGCGAAGAAGGACCGGTACGCGAAGGCGCTCCCGTCAATCAGAAACAGCTTTTTGGCCATTGCGGGTCTCCGTGATTACGTTGAGGATTTCGGCGGCGGCGCGCCGGGACGCTCCGCCGGCGCCCAGGGATTGGCGCACGCGCGCCAGCTCGTCGAGCATCCGGCGTCTTGCGGGGCTGTCGTCGAGCAGTTCGAGCGCCGTGGGCAGCACCGTTTCCACGGTGGCTTCGTGCTGAATGAACTCCGGCACGATGCGTTTTCCGGCGAGGATGTTGACCAGCCCGATGTGGTCGACCCGGACCACCGCGCGGGCGATCCAGTACGAGAGGCGCGAGATCTTGTACAGGACCACGAACGGTACGCCAAAGAGCGCGGCCTCGAGGGTGGCGGTGCCTGAGGCGACGAGGCAGAAGCGGGCCGCATCCAGCACCTCATACGTCTTGCCGACGAGGATTTCCAGCGGAAACGCGCCCGCCATGGCGCGTATCTGAGCTTCGCGTTCCGGGTTGACGCAGGGAGCCACGAACCGGGCCTCCGGATACTGCTGCCGGATGCCGCGGGCGATTTCCAGCATGACCGGCAGCAGGCGCTGGATTTCCTGCTGGCGGCTTCCCGGCAATACCCCGATGATCAGTCCGTCGCGCAGGGTCCCGTCAATCCGTACGGTGGGGACGTGATCCAGCAGCGGATGGCCCACATAGACGCAGTCCACGCCGGCCTGCTCATACAGTTCTTTTTCGAACGGCAGAATGACGAGCATCTTGCGCACGAGCTGGGCGATGGTGCGAATGCGGCCCCGTTTCCACGCCCAGATCTGCGGGCTGATGTAGTAGATGACCGGGATGCCCCGGCGGCGGGCCTCGCGCGCAAGGCGGAGATTGAAGCCCGGGTAGTCGATCAACACCAGGGCATCGGGGGGAGAAGCCTCGAGCCGGGCCGCCGTGTCGTGGAAGAGGCGGCGGATCATCCCCAGCGACTTTACGATTTCCGTGAACCCCATGATCGCATGGCCGGCCAAATCAAAATGGAGTGTCATGCCGGCCGCGGCCATATGCTGTCCCCCGAGTCCTTCGCACTGCACGTCCGGCTCCATCTCGTTCACGGCCCGAATCAGGTGGGCGCCGTGGATGTCTCCGGAAGACTCTCCGGCTACAAAGAAGAGGCGTTTCACGGCGACGTCCGAATGCCGTCAATGATCTGCTGGGCCAGCGTGAGCGCCTGGAGCGCATCTTCACCATCGACGACTGGCCGGGTCCGGTCCCCCACGCAGCGGATGAACGAGGCCAGTTCCAGGCGGAGCGGTTCCTCGTGCGCGACGGGGAGCGAATCCACCGAGATCAGGTCCATGGGATTCTGCCCGGGCGCGAGTTCTCCGGGCCGTTTGCGGTAGATCAGCACCTCTTCGGCGGAATAGTCCGTGGAGACGTACATTTCAGGCGAAAAGATGCGGATCTTCCGCATGCGGTCCATGGAAATGCGGCTGCAGGTGAGATTGGCGACGCATCCGGAGGCAAACCGGATGCGGGCATTGGCGATGTCTTCATACCTGGAAAACACCGGTACGCCGACGGCGTCGACCGACACCGGCGGGGTGCCGTCCATGGCGCGCACGATTTCGAGGTCATGGATCATCAGATCGAGCACCACGCTGACATCGTCGCCCCGGCTGGGATACGGGCTCAGGCGGTGGCATTCGATGAACCGGGGCTGCCGGACCGCGTCGAACAGCGCGCGCACAGCGCCATTGAACCGCTCGATGTGGCCCACCTGCAGAATGCGGCCCGCGGCCCTGGCGGCCGCGACCATCTCGGCCGCTTTCTCCACGCTCTGGGCGATGGGTTTCTCGACCATGACGTCGACGCCGGCCTCTAGAAGGCGGAGCGTGACCTCGTGATGGAGGGTGGTGGGCACGACCACGCTGGCCCCGTCGATGCCCGCCGCGAGGAGGTCGTCCAGGTTCTGGAAATGGGGGATCTGGAAATCGTGGGCGGCCTTGGCCCCGTTTGTGCCGTCGATATCAACGACGCCAACGAGCTCGACGCCGTCGAGTCCGGCATAGTTCCGCGCGTGATGGTATCCGAGGTGCCCGACTCCGATGACGCCAACGCGAGTGGAAGCCATGAAAACCCTTCTTCGCGGCCGCGCATGGCGCCGGTGCCGCGGCGCGCCGCACGTCCGCAGGTTGAGGCGGAGCCTATTTCGTGATTCCCCGAATGGATTTCCGAACAAAATCCACGAAATGGTTGCGTTCGTCGCTCTCTTCGACGGTTGCTTCGATCTCGTGCAAGGCCTGGGTGGTATTGAGGTCGGACCGGAACATGATCTTGTACATCTGCTTGATTCGGCGTCGCGCCTCGGCGTCGAATCCCGCCCGCCGCAACCCGACCGAATTGGGGCCATGGCACTGGCCGGGGTTGCCCTCGACGATCATGTAGGGCGCGACGTCTTTGACCACGCGGGTCATGCCTCCGACGAACGCCATCGTGCCGACCACGCATTCCTGGTGCACCCCGCTCAATCCGCCCAGGGTGGCGCGGTCCTCGACATCGACATGGCCCGAGAGCGAGGCGCAATTGGCCATGACGACGAAGTTGCCGACGTGGCAGTCGTGCGCGACGTGCGAGTAGGCCATCATGAGACAGGAATTCCCGATCGACGTGGTGCGGTGGTCGTCGTCGTAACTGGTCATGGTGCTGGCGCTGATGGTGACGTGCTCCCGCAGCATGTTGTCGTCGCCGATGCTGGTGCGGCCGACCAGGCCCTCTTTGTGTTTGAGGTCCTGGGAGAGCACGCCGATCTGGCATCCGCTGAAGATGCGGTTGTTTTTGCCGATGACGGTGCGGCCGGTAATCACGCAGTGAGGGCCCACGACCGTGCCGGAGCCGATGGTCACGGTCGGGCCGATGATGCTGTAGGGCTGCACCTCCACGTCGTCGGCGAGTTCAGCTTTGGGGTCGATGATGGCCGTAGGATGAATTGTCATGTATTGTCAGTCCTTGAACAGATGTTGGCTGGTGGAATACAACCTTCCACTTAAAATCCGCAAGTGAAATCAAACGGTGTACACCCCGGATACAACACGCCGTGGTGTTCGCGAGGGTGCGCGATGCCGCTCACCGTGGTGACCATTGGGAATCCGTTCTGGTCCTCCCCCGGGTCCACCGGCTCTCCGGCGAAATAGTACCGCTCCCGGCCGCGCGTGTCAATTTGGCGCCGCGAATGGACCCTGGACAGAATGGACCGTGTGGACCGTGTGGACCGTGTGGACCGTGTGGACCGTGTCTCCGTTCCTGCAGCCCCGCAGGGGCGGCCGAGAATAGCCCGGGGCAAGTCACGCGGAACGCGTGACGGCGCCCCGGAATCGGATGCCCAAACGCGTTACGCCCTGAAGGGCAATCCAAGTTCCAATTTCACACGTGCTTTTCATCATGTTTTCATCACATGAGATCATGGACGGCGATTTCGATCGCGATTTCGATATGGAGGGGGAGCTGAGAACGCGATTGAGTCATGGCCTGTTTCCTCTATTTGTGGTCTCGGGATGCCCTTCAGGGCAACCCCAAGGGGCAAGCGGGAATCGTTCCCGGGATTTCCGAATGCCCCCGCGAGCGAAGCTCCGGAGGAGAAGACGGAGAACGGGGACATGTTCCAAGCGCCGTCC
>DDYW01000135.1 GCA_002348185.1 Candidatus Hydrogenedentes bacterium UBA2224
AGGTGTCGAATTTGAGTAGCCGCGGGCGAAGCCCGTGGATCGCGCGCATCCCCCTATACCAACCCCCGAATGGGGGTTGAACAAGCCTCTGCAGCTTTGTTCGACCCTCCTCACAATCATTCAGGCAGGGCGTCCATAAGGTCCATAACGTCCATACGGTCCACAGGGTTCCTCGGCCACCCGGATTGCCTCCTCCGAGGATCTTCCCGTCCGAACGGCGTTCCATGATGCGGCACCGGTTTTCATATTTCGATCAGCGGCCCATGCTCCGCTTGCCTTTTTGGAGACCCGCGGTCAATATTCTGGTTCTGGAGATGTAGTTCAGGGGCGCGGGGACGCGCAGGCACGGAGGGCGTATGCAGGCATTGGCGGAACTTCATCCCGTTTGGCAGGCGTTCCTCGCCACGCTGTTCACGTGGTTTATGACGTCGGCGGGCGCGGTGCCGGTGTTCTTCACGAAGGAAGTCAATCCCAAGGTGATGGACGGTCTGCTCGGCATGGCGGCCGGGGTGATGATTGCGGCGAGCTTCTGGTCCTTGCTGGCGCCGGCGATCACGTTGAGCGAGGACATGGGGTATCCGGGGTGGGGGCCGCCGCTGGTGGGGTTTCTGGCGGGCGGCGCGGCGCTGTGGGGCATCGACCGGCTGCTGCCGCACCTGCATCCGGGGCTCGCGATGTCGGACGCGGAAGGCGTCTCGACATCGTGGCGGCGGAGCACGCTGCTGGTGCTGGCGATCACGATGCACAATTTTCCCGAAGGGCTCGCGGTGGGCGTGGCGTTCGGCGCGGCGGCGGCAGAGATCCCCGGGGCGACGGTTGCGGGGGCGGTGGCGCTGGCGCTGGGCATCGGTTTGCAGAACCTGCCGGAAGGCACGGCGGTCGCGATGCCGCTGCGCCGCGAAGGCCTTTCGCGGTTCAAATGTTTCATGTACGGGCAATTGTCGGGGATGGTGGAGCCGATCGCGGGGGTTCTGGGCGCGTCGGTGGTGATCGTCATGCGGCCGTTCCTGCCGTACGCGCTGGCGTTTGCGGCGGGCGCGATGATCTATGTGGTGGCGGAGGAACTGATTCCCGAAGCGCAGCGGCGGGGCGACACCGACATCCCGACCATCGGCGTCATGGTGGGATTCGCGATTATGATGTTCCTCGACGTCTGGCTGGGCTAGCGGCGGAACCGCACGCCACTTTTCTGGAGCCGAACCCGCGTTTTGCGTGCGCTACCGGGCCACGCCGGGCTGGCGCTTGAGAAAGGCGATGGCTTCCGCGATGTCGGCAACGGGGTCGGCGCCGCATTCGCGTTCGATGGTCAGGTACCCCGAGTAGCCGAGTTCATCGCGAAGGATGTGGAGGTACCGGGGGAAATCGACGTCGCCTTTTCCGAGGGGCACTTCCTGGACCGCTTTGTTTTCAATCATGGCCCGGGCGATGCCGTCTTTCGCGTGCGTGTGCACAATGAAGCCGCGCAGGGCGTACAGGCCGTCCAGGTGGTCGAACCCGCACATGACGAGGTTGGCGGGGTCGTAGTTGGCCCGGGCGCCGTCGCTGTTGACGCGGGTGAGAAAGTCCGCGAGGGCCTCGGCGGACTCGGGCCCGGTCTCGGTGGCGAAACAACAGCCGCGGTTGGCGGCATACTCGGCGATTTCCCGGACGGCGCCGAGCAGGCCGGTGTATTCGCGGCTGAGGGGGTCGTCGGGGACGACGCCGACGTGGGTAGTGAGGATGGGGGTTCTGAGGTCGACGCAAAGGTCGAACATCTGCTTTGTGCGGGCGATGCGTTCGTCGACGGTAGCGGGGTCGGTGAATCCGCCGATATCTCCGCAGAGCGCGGAACGTTCGAGGCCGAGGGACGCCATGTGCGCGACGAGTTCCTCGCGCCCGCTCTGGGTGAGATTCCGGGGGTCGAGGTCGTTATCGATGATCCAGAGCTGGACGCCGTGCGCGCCCAGCTCCTTCGCTTTGCGGAGGGCCGCTTTGGTGTCCATGGGCAGCGATGCGGTGATGATTCCGACTTTCATGAGGTGCGTTCTCCCCTTCCGGGCGTTTTCGGTTTTCTGCAGGTTATGGGGTGCTGCGCAGGCGCTGGATCATGGCGGCAATACGGGCGCGCCAGATCTGAAACAGGTCGAGTTCGATGTCGTAGTCTTTGGTCATGACGGTGATTTCGTCGACGTTTTCCATGTGCCACCCGACGAGGGTGTCCACGGCTTCGTCGAGGAGCTGCTGGGCCTCGTCGGCCTGGGCGCTGCGTCCGGCCTGCCGGGCGGCCTCGATCTCGCGCGCGAGCAGATGGAGCGCGCGATAGTCCTCAACACCGTCGCGGTCGGCCTCCCAGCGTCGGGACGGGACGACCTCCTCGCCGTTCTGGTAGACGATGGCATAATCGCCGCCTTCGATGGGCCACCAGATGTCCATGCCCCGATAGACCCAGTAGCCGAGGCCTTCGACGCCGAGTTTCCAGGCGGACCATCCGAGGGCGCGGTAATGGCCGAGGGGAAGCAGGTCGCGTCCGGGCCCCATGGCCTCGTAAGTCCAGAAGTGTCTGGCGTTTTCCTGGAACCAGGTCACGAGGGCGGGGTCGCGCTTGAGGACGTTGAATTCGGGTTGCCAGATGTCGATGAGGTCCTTGAACTCGGCCAGATATTCGACGCGGACAAGTCCCGCGGGGTCGGTGTAGAGCTGGGCCTGCGGATTTGCGCGCTTGACCGTTTCACAGAAGGCCTTCAGGCGGGGAATCTCCTGAAAACCGGTGTTCCAGGGTTCGTCGATGGGGTAGAAGGCCCACTGGCCGTACGGGAAGCCCTTTTCGAGGAGGTGATTTGCGAGGGCGTCGATGGCGGTTTTGAACCCGGCAAACCAGGCCTCGGAATCCTCGGGCGGGTTGACGCCGTCGGGCCAGCGCCGCGCGGGCGGGGCGCCCCAGAGCAGGAAGAAGTGCCCGGGAACGCGGGCCAGGGTGGCGTCAACGTGGGCCCAGTCGATCTCGCCCGCGAGCTGGCCCGTTTCGTCAACCGGCACGGCGGGGAGCGCGGGACCATAGATGCAGGAAACGCCGTGGTCGAGCATGTCCTGCACGACCTGCCCGGACACGCTGCCGGCATCCATACCGCCCCAGTTCATCTTGACGTAGACGTCGCCGGGCAGGGCGACGGGCCAGACCTCGATGCGCAGGGGGATCTCGCGGATGGTGGCCGGCCGGGTGAGGCTGCCGATGTAGAGGATGAGTTCGTGGGCGCCCGGTTCAAGTCCGTGGGTATTGAACACGAGCCAGAGCTGGGTGGCCTCGCCGGGGACGAGCGTCAGGGTCTGCGACCGGTCCAGTTCGGGAAGCGCGTCAAAGACCCGGTCGCTCATGGTCGTGGCGATCGGGACGGCCCGGCGTAGCGTGACCCGCGCTGCGAGGTCCGGCGCCGGCTGGGGGCGCTGCTGGCCGAGGCTGGGTTTCTGGAATGTGCACCGGACGGTCAACGGCTCCGCGGTGGCGTTGAGCAGGGTGAGCGCGGCATCCTCGAACTCGTTTCCGAACGCGTGGATGGTGATGGGCGCGTTCATGGCGAGCTCGGTCTGGACCTCCCGGGGATCAAAACGGTCCCAGGGGTTGGGATCGCGCCAGAAGACGAAAGCCCCGGCGTCGCCGGCGTTTCGCAGGCCCGTCAATGCGGTGGCGGTGCGCTGCAGAGAGTGCGCGTGCCTGCGGAGCTCGGTGGCCATCGCCGCGATTTCCTGCGGGGGCCGGCTCTGTTCCGCCGCGGCGGCCACGGTGCGCGCCCGGGCGTGCAGGGTCTCGCTGAGCACGGCCAGGCCTGAGGCATCGGCCCCGGCGCGGTCCGCCGCGGCTTGCGCTTCTGTGCACGCGGCGGCGGTCTCCTCGAGACCGCAGGTCTCTGGCGGGAGGACGTCTCGCATCGCGGCGAGCAGGACCGCCGGCGCTTCGCCCGGCTCGCGATGGAGCACAGCCTTGACGTTGTGCGGTCCGCCGTGTTGAAGCTCCAGGGTCAGGGCCGCTTCCTGGTCGCCTTCCCGGAGGTCGCGGATGCGCGTCTGCATCGGGCCGTGCGCGGGTTGCAGCGAGAGTTCAACGAACCAGCTGTCTTTCGCGGGGGCGGGAAGCGGGTGACGGAATTCGTTATCGCCCCAGAAGAGGGGGGCAGCCGAGTCGCCGGACGCGCCCGCGGGGGCGGGTCTGCCGGCCGGAGCGCCCAGCGGCACGTTGGCGTTTGCGGTCATGGCAGAATTGCCCCGCAGGGAGGGCCATGCCACCCGCCCGGCCTGGTTCCACGAGAGGGCCTGGATGCGGGCCGGGCCCGAGGTGACGAGAATGACCTCGAGCTGGCCGTCACCGTCGATGTCCGCGACGGCGGGCGCCCAGAAAATGCCCCTGCCGTCCAGTTCGAGCTCCCAGCGGCGGGTGCCGTCTGGGTTTTCGCAGTAGACCCGGTTGCCTTTGTCAGCGTGGATGACCTGATACCGGTCGGTGTGATCGAGATTGGCGATGGCGTTGGAAAAGTAGCCCTGCATGAGGTCGTTCGTGCGCCAGAGGAGCGTGCCGGTCGCGCCGTCCACGGCGATGAGGCAGGTAGCGTTGCCCACGTTGCTGCGGGTGATAAGGACTTCCGCACGGCCGTCGCCGTCCAGATCGGCAATGTTGGGACCGGACCGGCCGTACGGAGCGCGTTCGGCAAAGCGCCACTCGACTTCCCCCCAGCCGGACAGGCAGTAGAGATGGCCGTTATCGGTGCCGTAAACGACCTCGACGGCGCCGTCGGCGTTGACGTCGCCCACGGCGATGCCCCCGACGCGGAATTTGTCGCCGAAAAACCGCCACATCAGCTCGCCCCGGGCATTCAGGCAGCAGAGCCAGCCGTCGTTGAAGCCGAACACGAGCTCGACGCCCGGCTCGTCGATGACATCGGCGGCAACGAGACACTCGAATCCGCCGAGCGGGGAGCCGGTTGCGAAGCGCCAGAGCAGTTCCCCGGACTGGTTGAAGCAGAGCACCTCGCCGTCGACGGTCGCAGTGAGGATCTCGGCTTCCGCGTCGCCGTCGAGGCTGGCGACCGTGGCGGGCGCACCGAAGGCCGCGGGCTGTTTCACACGCCAGACCACGGTCCCTTGGCCGTCGATGCGAAGGAGTTCGTCGCCTGCAACGGCGACCACTCCCGAGGGATGAGCGGCGTCGGGGAACAGGGTCGGGGCCTGGGGGTCGGCCGCGAGGTCAAGCTGCCATTCGGTGGTCTGGGCAAAAGCGGCGGCGCCGCAGAGTGTGAGCAGGATGGCCAGGGCACAGCGTTTCATCGGGGGATCTCCGGTGTTTTGTGGTTCGCGATTATGCTACCGGTTGAGCGGTCGCAAGACAAGGCCGGCGCTCCGCCCCGAATCGCGGGGTAAGCACGACGCACATACGGTTGCCGCTAGCTGGGGGCCAGAGAAACGAGTGGCCTCCCTGGCGGTCGAGTGCGGAGCGCTGGACGGTATGGACGGTATGGAC
>DDYW01000188.1 GCA_002348185.1 Candidatus Hydrogenedentes bacterium UBA2224
GCGGGCTGGCCTGGGGGATGGCCTGTGGGATGGCAAAATTCCCGCGAATACTGGCGATACTTGGTGGTGGGGCCAGATGGATGCTTTCTGGATCGCCTACTTTCGCTTCCCATCTATGATCGGCTGCCCGCAGAAAGCCGATCTACTGAACCGGCTGATCATCATGGAGCAGATCGCCGCGTCTGTCGGGTTTTGGTATCCCCGCGACGGCGTTTGCGTGGTGTCCGATCGCTTCGCCCATGTCCAATTCGATGATCGACGCAACGGCGCCGGGATGCCGACGCGGCTTCACCGGGAAGACGGCCCTGCGGTCGCTTTCCGCGATGGGTGGGGCCTCCATTACTGGCATGGCACCCGCGTCCCTGGGAAGTGGATCGAGGACAAAGCGTCCCTGACCGCAGCGGAAGCGCTGGGGCAGACCAACATGGAACTGCGCCGCGCCGCCTGCGAAATCCTCGGGTGGAACCGCATCCTCCAAGAACTCGACGCCAGAACGATCAATGAGGACGGCGATCCCGAGATCGGCACCCTCGTCCATGTGACGCTGCCCGATGTCGGCCCCGCGCGGTTCGTGCGCGTGCGCTGTGGCACCGGCCGGGAATTCGCCGTGTGCGTCCCGCCAACCACCAAGACGGCGCTCGAAGGGCAGGCATGGATGGCTGGCCTGAGCGCCAAGGATTTCACCCCCCCTGAAGTCAGGAGCTGAAGACCATGAAGTCGTTCAACGAACGCGCCGCTCAAGGCGAAATCTACATCCGCCGCATCGGCGATCTGCCGGCCGCCCGCAAGGTCCCGGACGGATACACGGCGCTGTCGGTGGAGGCCGGGCACCTGATCGTGGGCCATAGCGAGACGGGCCACCATCACGTGCTCGATCCCAAGTCGTGCTCGGTGGCGGTCATGGACCGGCCGCCGGAGGGCATGCGCATCCTTCGCGCCATCGTCGAGCAGGCGACCCCGCTGGAGCACCAGCGCCCGCACGACACGCACGAGCCGATCATGCTCACCCCCGGCGAGTACGAGTTCCGGATCGCCCGCGAGTTCGACCCCTACGAGAAGCTGGCGCGCCAGCAGATGGACTGACCAACGAGCGGGCGTGCCCCTTCGCGGGGCCGCCCCTCAAATGGAGGGGAGCATGGGACAGCACGCATTGGGTCCGTACGTCGTCGGCATGGATGATGAATACGAGCGCTGCCCGTTCATTCCGATCTTTGCCGCAGACGGCGGGGTCGTCGCTGAGGTCCCGGCTGATTATTCCGGGAAGAAGCCGAAGCTCACGAAGGCTGTGCGGGCGACGGCTGACCTTCTCGCCGCCTCGTTCGACATGCTGGAGGCGCTGGAAGCACAGGAGGCCGCAGAACAGGCCCTCATCGACGGCCCCGATAGCCAAGGCTATGAGCACTGGCAGGAGCTTGAAGACCGCGCGACCGAACTTCGCCGCGCCGCCATCGCCAAGGCCACGGGAGGCGGACAGTGACCGCCCCGCTCGACGCCCCCACGCAAGAGCGCGTCCAGTGCTCCGAAGCCCAGGCCGAGCGGGCCATCGCCATGCAAGACAGGCTGCACGACAATGCGCAGGTTGCATGTTCGATGACCGTCTTTGCGCCGGCCCTTGTCGCAGTGCCTTCGGCAACTCCCGGCTGCTTCAGCCTGCGCCTGGACCGGCACTCGTACCACGATGTGACGTTCCACATGCGCAACGCCGATCTAGCGAAGGACCTTGTTGCCGCCATCAACGACGTTGTGGAAGCGCACAACCGTCGTGCCATCTCCAAAGCCAAAGGCCGGGCCGATGTCTAAGCCCCGCGCCACCATCACGAACCGCGAGATTGCCGCCGCCCTCGGGCGCGGGCCCCCGCGCATGAGCAAGGCCAAGCTGGCCGCGATCCTGGCGCGCTCGGAAGAGCTTTCGCGCCAGCGGCCACCGCTGACCGAACAAGAGATCCAGGAAATCGCTGCGGACGAGAAGTACGCGCGCATTCAGAACGGGAGCTGGTGATGGCTGTTCTTGACTTCATCCTCCCGAAGAAATCCCGACGCGCCGCCCGCCCCCAAGGGCCGGCGCCGGAGCCGCCGCAGGTCCGTCCCCCATCTCCTGCGGCGGCTCCTCAATCCTGCGAGGTGGTGTCATGACCCTCTCCGACGCTCTTTTTCTCATCGCCGCATGGGCGACGTTGAGCTTGGTCGTGGGCCTTGCCCTTGGCTGGTTCATCACCCGCGCCAAGGAAGACCGCCGCCCCACGGTGGCGGATATCCAGCGCATGCGGGCCGCGCAGGCTGCCGCCGAAGCTGAAGCAGAAGCCGCCATCTACGGCGACGTGCCGGCCCTCAATGGAACGATCGGAGACCGAAATGGGTGAGCTTGCCATCGAGACTGTCCAGCCGGACGTGCCCGCGCCCATGGGCGAAGTCGCGTCCATCATCCAGGCCATCCAGCGCGCCGCGCTCGATCCGCGCGTGGACATCGACAAGGTGGAGCGCCTGATCCAGATGCAGGAACGCATTCTGGCCACCCGCTCGCGCGCCGCCTTCATGGAGGCGTTCGCCAAGATGCAGCAAGACCTCCCGACCATCAAGGAGCGTGGCGGCATCAAGGACCGCGCCGGCAACGTCCAGAGCCGGTACGCCCTTTGGGAGGACATCAACGAGGCCATCAAGCCCGTCCTCGCCAAGCACGGCTTCTCCCTTTCCTTCCGCACCGAACAGCGGG
>DDYW01000044.1 GCA_002348185.1 Candidatus Hydrogenedentes bacterium UBA2224
AAATTAAGTGCGATTGCCCTGCCCGGACCCGGCGCGGGCGAGGATTGGAGAGCGTCACTCCTCTTGAATGCCCGGAGCACGCTCAGTAGACTGGTCCCCGCGCCCGGGGGCACAGGCACGACAGCGAAAGGATACCGCCATGAACCACCGTCTTTCCCAATCCAGCAGGCTCCTCCACCGTTTGACCCGCCGGGCGTTTTTGCGGACGTCGCTGCTTGCGGGCGGGGCCGTCGCGCTGGGCGCACCGGCCATCGCGCAACAGAGCAACGCCAACGAACGCCTCAACATCGCCATTATCGGCGCGGGCGGCCGCGGCGCCGAGAACCTGAAAGCCGTGAGTTCGGAGAATATCGTGGCGCTCTGCGATGTCTATGAGCCCGCGCTCGCCGCCGCGGCTGAAAAATTCCCCCAGGCGCGCAAGCTCGTCGATTTCCGGGAACTCTACGATCACGCGAGCGAGTTCGACGCGGTGGTCGTCAGCACCTGCGAACACACCCACGCGTTCGCCACGCTGCCCGCCCTGCAATTGGGCAAGCATGTCTATTGTGAAAAGCCGCTCACCCACAATGTGTGGGAAGCGCGCATCATCCGGGAAGCCGCGAACCGGGCCCAGGTCGCCACCCAGATGGGCACCCAGATCCACGCTACCGACAATTACCGGCGCGTGGTTGAACTGGTCCAGTCGGGGGCCATCGGCACGGTTGGCGAGGTGCATGTCTGGGTGGGACGCGCCTGGGGATGGCACGCCACGCAGGAAGAAGCCCAGGCCGCGAACGATATTGTATTTGTGCAGGAGCGGCCCGCGGTCGAGGACCCCGTTCCCGAAGGACTGCATTGGGACCTCTGGCTCGGGCCGGCGCCGGTGCGTTCCTTCAGCCAGGTGTATTTCCCGGGACCCAAATGGTACCGGTGGTGGGACTTCGCCAACGGCACCATGTCCGACCTGGGCTCGCACTGGATCGATCTGCCGTTCTGGGCCTTGAACCTGGATTTTCCGCGCACCATCGAGGCAAGCGGGGCGCCGCCGCACCCCGAGCTCGCGCCCGCGTCGATGCGGGCGGCCTACGAATACGGCGCGCGCGGCGACCTGCCGCCGGTCCGGCTCACCTGGTACCAGGGCCACGAAAAACCACAGATTCTTACCGATGGCGGCATCCCGCAGTGGAACAGCGGCGCCCTGTTCATCGGCGAGAAGGGTATGCTGCTCGCCGATTACAACCGGTACATGCTGTTGCCCGAAGCCAGCTACGCCGATTTTGTGCCGCCCGAACCGTTCATCCCCGCGTCGCTCGGACACCATGCCGAGTGGGTGCACGCCTGCAAAACCGGCGCGCCAACCACCTGCAACTTCGAGTACGCGGGCTGGCTGACCGAGGCCAACCACCTCGGCAACGTGGCCTACCGCACCGGCAAAAAACTCGAGTGGGACCCCGTCGCGCTTCAGGCCACCAACGCGCCCGAGGCCGCGCAGTTCATCCGGCGCGAGTACCGCGAACCCTGGAAGCTCGCCTAAGCCGCGGACCCGGGAGAGACGCTCCGGAGAACAAGACGAAGAACCCGTTTCGCCCTGAAGGGGCAAACCACGCTCCAATCTCACGCGTGTTTTTCATCAAATTCTCGACATAGGGGGCCATGCATGGCCATCCCGATTTCGAACTCGATTTCGATCCCGATATGGAGGAGGATCGGAGATGAAGACAAAGAACGGGGACATGTTCNNGTGTCCCCGTTCGAATGACCGCCGGAGGCGGCGATCCCACACCCGAGCGCCTGCTTCCGGCTCGGCCCGAAACGACAAGAATGCAGGCGAGACGCCTGCGCTACACGCAGATGAGAATCCGGGGCTGAACGGGTTCTACTCGTCCGGTCCCGCGCACCACGCGCGCTGTTCGTTCAGGTCGCGGCCGAGGGTACAGGTCTTGCCGAAGGCTTCGACGGTGAGTTCCACACGCCCGGCGCCGATCTCGAATCCTTCCGGCAATGCCGCCGTGACGACCGGCGTCTCCGTGCCCTGCCAGGGGACCAGGAGGGTGAGGTACGCCGCCGGGGCCTGCGCATGATGACGAAACCGGACGGCCTTTCGCGGAGTCCGGTGTCCGTACGACCAGGCATACCATCCGTCTTCCTCAACGAGGCTTACGGGGGCATCGGGCCCCTGCCACACCAGCACGTTGCCATCATCGAAGCGCGTTCTTGCCCAGTGTTCCGCGCCGTGGACGTTGATGTCGCCGGGCGCGAACTGGAAATGGAGATCCAGCGCCCCCGGCGCGCCGCCGATGGCCTCATCGAGCACGACGAAGTACCGGCCGTCGACGAACCACACCGTGCGGCGGTGGACAAGCCCATCATAGGACGCGTTTTCGACCGCCACCGCCGTGAGGTCCGGCGCCGCATGCCACAGCAGCGGCTTTCCGTCCACCCGGGCATCTTTGCCGTCGAGCGTCAGGGTCTGATGCACGCGCGTCTGGCGGTGCCAGTTTCGCCCTTCGACATCGTGTCCGTAGGTGTAGTATCCCGAATCGGTCATGAGCCACCGGCCGCAGGCATACAGTTCAAACGTGCCGTTATCGGGCTGATCGTGTCCGCTGATGGCGGGTGGCGAGCAGTGGAGCGCGAGATAGATCTGCTCCGGTCCCCACGCGTTGCGCAGCGCATACATGCCGGCATCGCGGAAAGCGCAGCTCGCCTGCCGGGGCAGGTGTTCGAGGTTCAGCGTGGCGCGCGCGGCGTATTTGGGCTCGCCGAAGACCTCGGCGCCCTGCATCAATGTGGCATACAGCGGCCACTGTGCGCGGTCCGGCGGCAGATCGATAGTTCGGGCGGTGTCTCCGAACATCGGATAGCCCAGATCCGGCGTGGCAATGCCGTAGATGTACTCGAACATCCCCCGCACGCGGTCGCGGTACGCTTCCGGCACCTTGATGCCGAACGCTTCCATGCGTTCCATGATCTCCACCGCGTCCCGCAGCACACCGCTGTGGTACCCGCCGGACCATTCGCGCTGGACTCCGTCGGGTGTGACCTGCGCGATGAGATTGCCGCTCAGGCGGTCCATGGCCAATTCCATCCAGCGGCGGGACTCCTTGAACTCGGGGAAGGTGTAGGCGATGTTCACAAATCCCCGCTGTTCGAACACGGCTTTGTTGTGCACCGCGTTCATGGGGAGATTCTCGGTCTTCACCTGGTGATCGTAGAGGCTGGCCAGAAAGACGCCGAGAAATTCCGGCGTAAACGCTTCCCCGTGCACCATGACCGGGAACGACCGGCACAGACGCGTCGCGCGAATGCCCGTCTGAATATCCAGCCAGGCAAACCCGCGCCACCGCTCGTAAACGTAGTGGACTTTCGCGTGCTCCTCGAGCGGGTGTTTCGCGATCCAGTCACGGGTGAGGTCAACATACGCTTTGGCATATTTCCCGTCGCGCGTCTCGCGGTATGCCTGCTCGAGCGGTTCCGCCCAGTGGAACCGGTACATGGCGGCGACCCATTCGATGTCGCCCCGGGGATCCCAGTCCCAGCGCATGTCTTCGCCGTACTGCGCGGGTTCGTAGGGTCCCCACTGGAAGATGCGGTGGACGACGTCGTCCGCAACCCGCCGGTTGGCCTCGTTGATCTTCCCTGAAGATTCAGCAAGCGGGAATCGGGCGCGGTAATGTGTCAGCAACGCGCCAAGCGCCCCGAGTTCATCGCCCTTCTCCGCCGCGGCCTTCACGCCGGCCAGTTCGGGACGTTCCAGATCGAGTTTGGTGAGGATGTCATCCGGACTCAGCGAGCGCAGCTCCACGGGAGCGCCTTCTCCAGCGCGGGCGGGGTTTGCGGCCAGCCCGGCCAGGCACCAGGCGGTTACGCAAGCCGCCGCCATCATCCCTGCGACCCTGTGTCCGATTCGGAAACGCATCGTTTCTTTCCTTTCCCCATGCCAGAACACCAGGCCAGAGAGGCCATCGCGCATAGGACGCCGTTTTCAGCAGAATCCTGGCATTGCCCGCGCAGGCCTCATTCCTTCGCGTCAGCGGCAGCCCACAGGGCGCTTACGGTCTGCACGCTGGCCTTGGGGCGGCGGTGCAGGTCAAACAGGCCATAGGCACAGCGCATCTCGTAAATGCCCGTGTACTTGCGGTGCACGTCGGAATCCGCAAAGCACCAGATGAACGCCCCGACGAATCCCGGCTCGGTCGTGAACGTCTCCCACTCCGTCTTGAGCAATTCCGCCTGAAAGGGCTCGCCGGGGAAATAGGTGGTCATAAGACCCCGCAGTGCCCAGGAACCGAATTCCGTAACCAGGATGGGTTTGCCGGGATGCCGCTCTCGAAGTTCGGCGAACCGGGACCGGATGACGTCCGGCGCGGCGGAGAGCCCCCGCACGTCGGGCGGATCCACACCGAGATAGACGTTGACGGAGTTGAGATCGGTCTTGTCGAGCACGACATCCCGGGGCCACTCGTTGCTGGGTTCGATAGCCGGGCGCGTCGGGTCGAGTCCGTGCGCGAACGCCACCAATTCGATGTTCCCCTCGGCCACCATCCTGGATATCTGCTCGTATTCCTCGCCCTCTTGACGGGGGTGGACGCGCGTTTCGTTGCTGACGCTCCAGAAGATGATGCTGGGGTGATTGCCCAGCGTGCAGATCATCTCCTCGAGCTGTGCGCGGGCGGCGTCCAGATTTTTTCGGGAATGCCCGAGCCGCCCCCACTGGTACAAGGGCACCTCGCACACGGCCAGGAACCCCCAGCGGTCCAGCGCGTCGTAGGTGGCCGCCGCATACGGATAGTGGCATCGGACCGCGTTGGCTCCCAATCGCTGTATCAGCGACAAATCGCGTTCGAGGGCCGTGCCGGACGTGGTCATGCCCGAATCGGGGTAGTTCTCGTAGCGGTTGACCCCCTTTATCAGGATAGGGTGCCCGTTCAGCAGAAGCCGGTCCGCGGTGACCGTGACCGTGCGGATGCCTATGGCGGACTGCCACGTGTCACGGCAGCGATCCCCTGCCGCCTCTCGCAGTTCGACCGTCAACGTGTACAGATAGGGGTCCTCCGGCGACCACCGGCGCGCATCCGGCACCGAAAGCGTTACCTCTACTGGCGACGGTGCCGCGGGGAGTTCCAAGCGCGCGGATGCGACTTCTTTCTGGCCGGCGTCCTTCAGCCGCGCCACGGCATACAGCGCGGGCGCGTCCGGCGGGACGGGCGCAAGCGCGATGCGGGCGCGCACCGCGGCGGGTTCGGAAAGGGCATCCGTGGTGACCGTGACGGCCTTCGCATGAATGTGGTCGCGAACGACCAGCCGCACGGGCCGGTACAGCCCGCCGTGGTGCCACCAATCATGACGTTCCATCGGAACGCGTTCCAGGAGCGACTCGTTGTCGACGGACACCGCGAACACGTTTTCCTCGCCAAACCGGAGGAACTCGTGCACGGGAAACCGGAACTGCGTGTAACCCCCTTCATGCGCGCCCGCCCTGCGGCCGTTCACGTAGAGCACGGTGCGGTAGTTGGCGCCGTCCGAGACGAATTCCACGTGCCGGTCCGCCCATTCCCGCGGAATGACCACTTTGCGGCGGTACCAGCCCTGTCCCTCATAGCTCCAGAGATCCTCGAACTGCGTGTTCCAGCTGCCGGGAACCGCGATATCCCACCACCGGGAATCGTCGAACGCAGGCATCATCCAGCCGTAGTGCTTTTCTTCGGCGGCTCCTGTTGCCCCCGGGGGAATCTCAAGGCCTTCCTGCAGGAAGGCATGCCCCAGTTCGATCTCCTTGAACGCGGGGAAAAACCGCCAGGTTCCGTCCAGGCTGAGCGGCATGGGCTGGCCTTCCGTGACCGGGGGTGTCGGCGGCGAACCGGGTCCCTGCGCCACTGCGGTCAATGCGGAAGCACCACAGACGAGCCAGAACAGCACACGCGACATGACGACCTCCTCCCCGGCCGCGCGGATGTTTCGCCGCGTTCCGGGGGCCTTCCAATGGCTGACGAATCCGGCCGCCAAGACCCTGGCGACTGTTAAGGACATGCCGCCGAACCGTGCCCGCATTTTAGCGGTTCAAGGGGGATTCTGTCAGTTTTCTCTGCTCTCCCATTGCTGTCCGCTGCCGGCCGCCCCATCCACGGGCTTCACCTATGCGCGGGGGCCTGCATCCTCCCGCGGGGGCAGCGTTGCGGCGAGGAGGGCCGCGCCGAGCGCGCCGGTCATTTGGGGTTCAGCCGGTACGAGCACGGGGGTGCCCAGCGTTTTCTCAAGAACGCCCCGCATTCCCGGGATCATCGCGACCCCGCCGGTAAAGGCCACGGGGGCGTCGACGGCTCGGCCGGCCATGGCGCCGACGCGGTTCGAGATCGCGCAGAGAACGCCCGCCACGATGTCGGACGGGGCGGCCCCCGAAGCCAGCAGACCGACGATCTCGGTCTCGGCGAACACGACGCATGTACTGCTGATGCGCGCCGGGGCCTGTGACTGGCCCGCCAGGGCGCCCATATCCTCCAGGGTCACGCCGAGACGTTCGGCGACGACCTCGATAAACCGGCCTGTGCCCGCCGCACAGCGATCGTTCATCACGAAATCGCGGACGTCGCCCGTCCCGTTGAGGCGTACCAACTTGCTGTCCTGTCCGCCGATCTCGACAATTGTCCGGACATCGGGCAGGTGATGCCGGACGCCCCGGGCGTGGCAGGTGATCTCGGTGATGGTGGTATCCGCGAAGTCGATGCGGGCGCGGCCATATCCGGTGGCGACGACGGCGTGGACGGCGGATTCGTCCAGCCCGGCATCGCGGAGGAGGTCGTGATACAGGGTTTGCGCCAGGGCCCGCTGCTGTACGCCCTGGTCCGCACAGCCCGCACGGACGACGCACTCCGCGCGCGTGTCGAACAGAACCACCTTGATGCACCGGGAACCCGCGTCAATGCCTGCGCAGATCATGTTGGCGCCTTTCTCTGGCGATCTCGACCAGGGCCTCGATGCGCGTGCGCAAGGTCGGGCCGTGTGCCGCGGCCGCTCCGTCCACGCGGCCGTACGGACTCAAATAGCGCGTCCACCCGGACCTCGACGCGCGCGCTGTCGGCCACCGCGTAGTCGGTTCCAATGTGGAGGAACGGCAACCCCAGCTCATCTTCGGCCAGGCGTTTTATCGCGTACGACTCGACGTCGTAGGTGAGGCACGCCTGCCATACGAGATCGACTATGCAATCGGCGCGGTAGTCGCGGGCCAGACGCCGCAACAGCGCGAGGCGGTCCTCGTTGGGACTCATCACCGAGCACGGAAGGTGGTAGTACTTCTCCGCCAGGGCGGCGACGGGATTGGGGGCATCCTCGCGGACGTCGTCGAGGATGGGCTTGACGCCGGTGCAGCTTTCGAGGCACACGACCAGCCCGCCGCGGCGTTCGAGCAGCTCGAGCACCCATTCGGCGCCCTGCACCATGGGCACGCCGGTCATCAGCACCCGCACGCGTTCGCCGTATTCAGGCGGCCCTTCCCGCGCGTCCAACGTGGCGCGCGTGGTTTCGAGCGCCTCGAGTTCAGCGGGGATGCCGGAGATGCTGCTTTTCAGGGCGAGCAGCTGGCGGCCTGTCAACGGGGGACGGTCGCGTTTCATGAGCTCGGCCAGCGCGCGCCGGAGCCGGCGCTCGGTGTTCATGACGCCGATGGCCTCGCGCAGCCTCTCGTCGGTGATGCGTACGGAGAACCGCGTCTCGAGCTCGGCCTTGAACCGGTGCAGTTCCTCCTCCCAGTACCGCAGACCCGAGGCGCGCAGGGGCTTCTGCGGCAACTCGAGCACGTACATGGAATAACGTTCGCCCAGCCGTTCGTACATCTTCTTCTTGCCGTCGCAGGTGGTCTCGGCCACGATAAGCGACGCCATCTCGAGGAATGGATTGGACCTCAAGACGCTGAACCCATAGGTGGACTTGATCAGGGGGCAGAGATTCGCCGGCAGGTGCTGTTCCGCTGCGGGAATCGTCTCCGCCGAACCGCCGCAGAGGCACACGGGCACGGCCCCGGCCGCCAGGATGAGTTCGCGGGGCGTATATTCGCACAGGATCCCGACGATGGGGCGTCCACCCGCGTGGGCCTCGCGCGCGTAGTCGAGGCAGTGGCCGAGCATGTGCGCGAACCACGAGGGTTCCTCCCGGCATGGGGCGGCGCCCCCGCAACAGGGCGTGACTTTGTTTGCTGTCATGGCAGATTTCCCACATGGTTTGTACCGGGGTTTGGAATCGGGGCGGGCGCGCCGGATGCGCCGGTTTCGGGCGGCATCGGGCCTGCGAAAAAAGGAACCCGCCCCACGACGGCCTCGGGGCCGCCGCGGGGCGGGCTGCCGGGCCATCTAGAATGAAAGTTCCTGAGGTTCGAGACGCGTCTTGAACGGTCCCACTTCGTACGAGCAGAGTACGCGGTAGGTCTCGCCTTTCGTGTAGCCATCCCATGTGGCTGAGCAACTGAACCCTCACCCATACTCGAATCGGCCGCTGGCGACCACTTCGCCCTCCGTGTTCACGATCCGGTAGGTGGGCTCGGCGGGCCGGTTGCTGTCATTGGACGAAAGTCTGACCTTCGACTTGCCGTTCACGAGGCGCAGGTCAGAAACGATCTCGTTGCCGCTGCCTTTGATGCTGAGATCCAGACGCGCCTGCGGTTTGTTGTTTCTGACCCCGTGGTATTGCACCGTCACCTTGGGGGCGAACGGCTCGCCCAGGGGGAGCGTCCCGGGTTTGCCCGCGACGGCTTGGACCAGGGGCCCGTCTACCGAGCCGGCGCTCACCACTTCCCACAGCGCGTCTCCGGCATCTTCTCTCTGCAACCGGTAGCGCAGCAGGCGGTACTTGCCCGGCGGCACCGGAGCGCTCTTGCCATCCGGCAGGATGGTGACGACCGCGTTTGTGTCGGGTTGGTACACCTGCAGCGACGCGAGCTCCGCGGGAAACGACAGCGTCGCGTGCGGCCCGTCGACGGGCGTGAGTCTCATGACTCCGCCGGGAATGTCGACCTCGGACTCGAACACGTGCTTGCCAATCACCAGGTAGCGACCCAACGATTGGCTATGCGAATACCCGATCGCCTCGCCCGCGCGTCCGAGAAAGAGAGCGTCCCCCACAGCGTAGATGGGACCTTCTGTCCGGTTCGGCAGCGGTTTGAAGGCATCGTCAAACCGGCCGTTCGCGTTGCCGTCGCCCAGCCACACGTCATACGCGGCGCCGTCCAGCGTAAACGTCCCGCGGTAGGCCGAGTGGCTACTGATGTAAAAGTTGACGTACCGCAAGTCCAGTTCGCTGTCCGCATTCTGGTTGTAGGCATGGAATTGGACGCCAAACAGGTACGGCAGTTCCTTCCCCTGCAGCATCACGGTGGCGGCGACGCGCTCGATGCTCAGGAACCGGCGCCGGTCGCTTTGGCCGGACTCCGCGGTATGGACCGGATCATCCGTCAGGTCGCGGTTGCCGTTACCATCGAACCGGAAGCGGTTGTAGAAATCGTCCGATTCATTCTCCCGGTCGAAGACCAGCAGATGCGCGCGGTCGCCGAATTCGATGGTTCCGTACAGGGGCTTGCCGGTCAGCGTATCGGGCAGCTTCCATTCCCCTTTCGGGGGGTCGTACGAAAGCTGCGTGGACTGGTGGCCGTAGGGGAAGAACCCCTGCTGCGAATCCGACCGCGTCCGGTACGCGATCTCGACGTCGAGCGCGCTGGCCGTCACTCCCGCGCAGAGCACGCAGAGCACCGCTACCCCCAACATGCGTCCGGGACTTCCTCGTGGCTTCATATCGTTTCCTCCTCTATGTCTTCCGGCGTGATCCGGCCGGAAACCGGGGTGGTCTCATCCGGTTCGTGCCGGTTAAAACGCATCATCCTGAGAAACCGTTCGCGCAGGGCCGGAACACGGCGCACAATTTCCAGATACAACGCGATCAGCGCGTACAGCGCCGCGCCGCCTCCGGCCAGAACGCCACACCCCAGGGCCAGCATCCCGAGCGCGTCTTCAAGGCCGCCCATCACCGCGAACTGAAGCACAACCAGCAACAGCAGCGGCAGCGTCGGCAGCAAAACCATCAGCATCGCGGCCGCGAACAGGCGGGCGTGGAACCGCGGCCACGTGAATTCTCTGCGGCACAGAAACCGGGCGACGGCCAGTGCGGCCGCCACGACCAGGGCGAGCAGCACCACCGGAAGCGTCCTGCTCACCACCGTGAGGGCGTCCCAGAGACCGGTTTCGGCCGACCACGCGCCTGCGAGCGGGACCACCCATCCCAAGGCGACAAGCAGGGCCGGGAGGGCGAGCGCGCACAGGGCGCCCAGCACAACCTCCGGAATGGACCGCCGGGCGAGCACGGCCCCCAGCAGACAGAGTAACGACAGCCCCAGGGCGAGCAGCAGCAGACCGTCGATGATGTCCGTTGCCCGGGGGAAGTAATACTCCAGGAGAATGGAGATCACCTGAAGCACCGCCGCGGGCAGCAGGACCAGCCAGGCGCCGGTGGTCCGGTTGGCCGCGAGCAGGGCCAAAAACAGCACAAATGCCCACGGGATGAAACGGATCGCGTGGAGACCCCACGGCCAGACGACCGTCACCGCCCCGGGGCCCTCAAAGACCCCGCCGGACCCCGACAGGGGAACGATCCTCATCTCTCCGTGAATGGTCAAGGGTACTCTCCATGAGTACGAACAGGTTCCCCCTCACCCATACTCGAAGGTGCCGGTGTGGACCTGCGTATCGCCGCGGTAGACCGCGAATTGGGGCGGAGCATCGAATTGGCCCTCGCGGGAATACGGGAGGCCGCCCGCGCCCGTCACCGCAAGCGACAGATCGAGCCGGTTCACGTGCCGTTCGGCCGTAATGCGCTGGCGAAGCGGGCCGCCCACCGGGAGGGTGACCGGTTTCTCCGGCGTGACCCGGTACGCGTTGCCGTCTCGCGGGTAGCCCAGTTCCCAGCCGCCTTCGAGGCGAACCGAATTCACGCTGTACATGCCCGCGGGCAAGCGCAGGCGGTCCCCCGGCGTGAAGGCTATGCATACCGGGACATTGGAGCCCGTCAGCACCAGCTCGCGAATGTGCTTCCCCTGGATGCGGACTTCGCCGAGGGGCTCCCGCGGCGGGAGAAACCGCGCCCGGACCGCCACGCCTCGTTCCGTCATCTCAAATGCCGTGTCGACGGCGTAGGTGGCCCCGGCCACGGCGAGATGGCCCGGCAGGCCCCACGCGATCGAGTCGATGAAAAGGTCGTCCGGTTGCACCCCGGCGGATGCATCGGTTTTTTCTCCCGGCGCGGTCAGGTATAACTGGTCTTCCACGCCGAGCGTGCCGTCCAGATTGTCTACCACCGTGACTTCGAATTCGGTTTCGCCGAAGGTCACGCGGCCCTGCCAGCCGGAAACGACCAACGCGTTGGACATCCACTCGAGCCCCAGGCGGACGTGCAGCACATACTCGAGGGGGAGTCCGTCGCGTTCAATGGTCAGCCGGACATTCTTGAAGACGGTCAGCGGCCCGCCGACGCCGGATGGACGATACGGCGAGCCGGGGTCGTCGGTCAGGTCGAGGTTGCGGTTCGTGTCGACATAGAGCCGGTCGGCGCTCTTATCCCAGGCGAATCCCACGAATTCCGCCTCGTTCCGGCCCAGCGGAATGGCCGCGCGAAGGAGGTCGTCCCCTTCATAGGCGGGCTCGTTCTTGAACCGTACCTCACGGCTCCCCAGGGGGATGTCGACCGCGAGAAGAACCCCTTCCGGAGTGAAATCCAGCAGCCCGGCGGGAGCTTCGGCTGCTTCGGAGACGGCAGCGAACGCGCTTGCCGGGAGCAGAAAGGCCAGGACGCACAGGCACGGCAGGAACCGCACCGCGGATCGGGCGTTCGGTGTCGAAACCGCTCTGGGTCCCATCCCCCGCACGAGCCATCCTCCCGGCCTCTTGTGAAAAAGGCAGGTCACTGCTCCTGAGTAGCTGCACATCATTCTAGGGTTTCTTCCGAGGACACTGCAAGGGCATCCTTCGTGTCCGGTTTCGAGGGTAGTACCTCCGAAACCCCGGATGTATTCGCTTCCGGGCAAACCTTCTGACATTCGTGGCACACAATGCAGTCCAGCGCACGGTTCGGCGCGACGCCCGCGGCAATGCGGTCGCCGGGACGTCCGCCTTCGGGACAGGCTTCGCGGCAGGCCGCGCAGTGCTGGCAGTGGGCGGTGGGCGGCCGGATCGTCCACAACGAGACGTAATTAAACGGCGCCAGCATCGCCCCGATCGGGCAGAGCACCCGGCAAAACGCACGGCTGGACATCGTCACGGCAAGCAGCACCAGCGCGAGCACGGCGAGCTTCGCCACGGTCATCGCCGAGAAGGCGGCCGCGCCCGACGCGACGAGCCGGGGCGCCGTCACCTGTAACGCGGAGGCCGGGCAGAACCGGCAGAACGAGGCCAGGGTTTCCGCGCCCAGAAAAAACGGCAACAGCAACACCGTCAGCGCGAACACGACATACTTGATCCAGGACGTCCACGCGGGGAGCCGGAACTTCGGTCCGGGGAGCTTGTGCAGCAGATCCTGAAGAAACCCGAACGGACATACCCACCCGCATAGAATCCGGCCTCCCAGCACCCCCAGCAGGACGACCGTGCCCAGGGCGAGAAACGGGAACACGTGGAGCCCGGCGTAATGCACCAGCACCCCGATGGGACACGCAAACCACGCGAGCTGGCAGGAATGGCAGTTCAACACGGGCAGGCACAGCCATTTAGCTTCGACGCCCCACGACGAGTGCAGCAGCAGCAGCGAGCCGAGCTGGACGGCGCGGCGTTTGGCGGTCAGTGAGATTCTCCGCCAGGCCTTGAGCATGCTGTCAATTCCTTGTGCCAAATCGCGTCACGGGAAAATCCTCACAGTTGAACATGACGAACGCGGATGCGGCCGCCCTGGCCGCGAAAGGTTCAGCTTCACGTGGGGCAGGTGCGTTTGCCGCGGGGCTGGGCGCGGTCATACGTCGTGTACAACTGGCCTTTGTCGAGCCGGACCCCGCCGAAGGTGGCATCCTCGACCAGCTCCCGCTCGGAGATCAGTTGAAACCCCACGATCCCGAATTCCTCGGTCACCGGGTCGAAAACCTTGTGCGTGCGCAACGCCCCAAGAAGCAGCAGCACGATGGCCATCGCAATCAGCGCCGCGGCAGCCAGTCTTTCCTTTATGGTGCGCGAAAACGTCATACCAGGTGCGCCTCGTAGTTCGGGGCGAGCTTGCGCAGGTTGCCCGCGCGCACGGTGACCTTCCGCGCGTCCAGATAGTCCAGAATCGCAAGCGCATACTTGCGCGTCGACCCGATATGATGCTTGAACTCGGCCGAATCCACGGCGCCGGTCTCCTGGATGAGCGCGACCACCCGCGCCTGGGCCTGCCGGAAGTGATCCCGGGTCAACACGACCGCCGGTGAGAGGCGGATCAGCCGCTGGTCGTGATACATGAGGTCGAGCAGCCGCTGCACCGTCTCCGGAGGGCCGTTGACCAGCCCGGGCACGTCATCCGGCCGGGGCGATTGAAATGCGGTCGCGTCGTACAGGCGCAGGATGGCGTCCACCAGGGCGTGCTCGGCCGGGGGCAGCGCCCCCGCCGAGCGCTTCAACAGTACCGTGTTGCCGCGCACTTCAATCCGGCCCTGCGATTCCAGCGTGCGCAGGACATGCCGCCACAGCGGCGCGGGCCAGTCGAGCCCTTTCTGAAAATCCGGCGCCGTCAGCGTCAGCGTGGAAGTCTGTTCGAGTCCGGCCGCGCGCGCTTCGGCGTCGTGCAGGGCCTGCTCGAGGGTTTCCGCGTCGATGAAATACGCCGGTTCCAGCTCGATGAGGGCGCCCTGGTCAACGAGTGTCCCAATCTGTTCCCGCGCCATCGCGGGAGTCAGGAGAAGCCGGCGGGCCACCTCCGGCGCGGCGGCGCCCCGCGACAGGGTCTTCCGGAACAGATACTGCACGCGCCGCCGGTCAAACTCCGCGCCCTGCCGGGGCAGCCCCTCAATCCAGGCGCGGTATTCTTCGAGGTGCGCCAGGAGGGCCTTCTTGCGCGGACGCTGTTCGCCGGGACAGGCCTCGAGAATCTCTCCGCCGGCCACCGTTGTCGCGGGCGAGAGGCGGCGCACAATGAACCGGTCGTGCGCGGCTGCGGCGATGGGATGCTGGAGCAGCAGCGTCGCCAGCCCGGTCTCGCCGGCCTTGAGCGCCGTGGGTTCGAGCAGGTACAGGACGGCGCTGCATTCGCTGGTTCCTGTATGCACCTTGACGTGCTCCGCGTTGCGCAGGGGCGGTTCGAGCGTGCCGACCGTCTCGAGCGTTCCATGCAGCATCTGGACCGCCTCGAGGCTGCCGGGCTCGCACACGACCTGGCCGCGCTGCGCGCCGGCTTTGCCGAACTCCGCCACGTTCAGCGCCAGGCACTGGCCGAATCCGCCGCTCTCGGCCTGGCGGAGGAAACGCTGCATGCCGCGCACCCGGCCCACCGCGCCGCCGGGCATGAGCTGCACCTGCCGGCCTACTTCGAGCGCGCCCGCGACCGGAATCCCCGTGACCACGTTGCCGAAACCCTTCTGTACGAACGTCCGTTCCACGGGCATGCGGAATACGCCGTCGCGTTTGCGGCGCTCGAGGCGGCGGATCCGCTCCTTGAGCGCGTCGAAGAACTCGAAAACGCCTTCGAAGGTCTCGGACGACACCGGGCAGATTGGCGCGTTTTCCATGAAGGTGCCACGCAACAGCGCCTGGATGTCGTCGCGGACCGCCGCGACCCGTTCCGGAGTCGCGAGATCGATCTTGGTCAGCGCCACAATGCCCTGTTCGACCCCGAGCAGCGTCATGATCTGGAGATGTTCGATGGTCTGGGGCATCACGCCGTCATCGGCGGCGACCACCAGGATGGCCATGTCAATGCCCGACACGCCCGCGACCATGTTCTTGACGAATTTTTCGTGGCCGGGCACATCGACGATGCCTACGCCCAGATCTTCGCCCAGCATGCAGGGAGCGAATCCGAGTTCGATGGTCAGACCGCGTTCCTGCTCCGCTTTGAGGCGGTCCGTGGAACATCCGGTCAACAGTTTGACGAGCCGGGTCTTGCCGTGGTCGACGTGGCCCGCGGTGCAGAGCATCATCCGCATGTCGGGATTGTCGCGGGGCCGAAGCAGGCCCGGCGGCGTGTATTTGTCCGTGGCGCTCACAACGGCCTCACCATCCGAGCTTCCGGCACGCGTCTTCGTAGAAGACCATGGCTGTGCAGCCGCCGAACGCGACGGCGAGGGCCGCCGCTTCGTCGATATGCGCCCGGGGAATGCCCATGGCGCGCGCGCTGTCGAGATGCGTCTTCAGACACGGCGCGCAACGATGCGCTATGGACAGGACGATCGCCATCAGCTTTTTGTGACGCGCGTCGATGGTCCCCGGCGCGTTCGCCTCCTTCATGAATTGCCGGAATCCCCGCAACGGCCCGTCGCCGGGGGAAGACGGGGCGGTTTCCGGCTTCGCCGCCGGTGTTTCGCTTTCAGGAACATGGTCGCAGCACACGGCCCAGGGTTCCGCGGCGGACGCTCGGGCGTCCTGTACGGGCGCGGCCGGCACAGCAGCAGGGTTGAGCGGCGCCGTCGAGCCAATCAGGTGCGTCAATTCGGTCGAGGTCACGCGCAATTCGCTCGAGACCTGTCCCGGGTCGCGTTCCACGAGCCGCCCGATGATCGAGACCGCCGCGTGCCCGCGCACCAGCATCTCGCTCACGAATGCATGGCCGTCGGTTTCGGACAGCGCGATCAGGAGGCCGCCCGACGTCTGCGGGTCAAACAAGACCGGCAGCCCGCCGGGCACGGCATCCGGCGGCGTCTTCACGAAGCTCATCGCGTAGGCCTGGTTGCGGTCAACGCCGCCGCCGTAGACCTCGCGCGCAATGCACGCGGGCACCGTGCCGAACACGGGCACCGCCGACAGCTCGATTTCCGCGTCGAGACCGCTCCCCCGCAACATGGCGACCAGATGGCCCGCCAGGCCGAACCCGGTGATATCCGTGCAGGCGTGGGCGTGGTATTTCACCATCAGTTCGGCGGCGTCTTTGTTGAGCGCGGCCATCCAGGCGCCGGCTTCCTCGAGCACGCCGCCGGCCAGGAGTCCGAGTTGCGCCGCAAAGGCCAGCATGCCCGAGCCCAGGGGTTTGGTGAGCACGAGCACGTCTCCCGGCCGGGCCTGGTCGCGCGCCACCACCGCGGCCGGCTCGATCAGGCCGGTCACGGCGAATCCGCATTTTATCTCTGCGTCATTGATGCTGTGGCCGCCAAGCAGCGCGCACCCGGCCTCGTCGAGCTTCTCGATTCCGCCGCGCAGCATGGCTTCCATGAAAGCGCCGTCCAGCTCGTCGATCGGAAACCCGACGATGGACAGCGCGGTCAGCGGGGTTCCCCCCATGGCATAGATGTCGCTGAGGGAATTGGCCGCGGCGATCTGGCCGAACATATACGCGTCGTCGACGCACGGCGTGAACACATCCACGGTCTGAACCAGCGCACGGTGGTCATCGAGCTGGAACACGCCGGCGTCGTCGCCCGCGGCGGTTCCCAGCAATACGCGGGGATCGGTGATGTCGGGCAGGTTTCGCAGAATCTGCAGCAGATCCGCTTGGCCAATCTTGGACGCGCAGCCCGCTTTGCGGACATGACGCGTCAGCGCCGTGTCGCCCGGCTTTCGCGGCGGGCGCTCCCCCGCGCAGGGGCAGACGTTGAAATCGAGCAGGGGCGGGCACGGGCAGGCATGGGCGGGATTGCAGATGCAATGACCGAGTTTCTGTGAGCGGGCCATGACGGCCTGGCGCCGCGCCATGTCAATTTCCTGCATGATTCCTCCTGCCGGCGCCGGTCAGCGCGGTTCCCGCGCCCGTTCCACAATGTGCTGAAACGCCGCGACGATGGCGGCCTGTTCGCCGTCCAGCACGGTGCGCAGGTCCAGCACGACCCGCTCGTCGCGGATCTGGGAGATGATCGGGGGTTCATTGCGGCGCAACTGCCGGGCAAGCCCCTCCGCGCACATGCCCCGAACGGTCGCGCAGACGGCCGCGCTCGGAAGGGTCACATCCGGGAGCGCGCCGCCGCCCATGGCGCCGGCGCACGGTTCCACCGCGCAGTCGAGGGGGCCGCCAAGCGCCGCCAGCGCCGCGCACAGCGCCTCCGCCCGCGCCTGGACGCGGTCCAGCGGCAGGCAGAGCATGCGGAACGTCGGGTGCCGTTCGCACAGTGATTCCGGCTCGAGAAAGAGGTACAAGGTATGCTCCAGCGCCACGTCGGTGAGCTTGCCCACGCGCAGCATGCGGGTTAACGGATGCTTCCGGATCCGCTCGATGAGCGCTTTCCTGCCTACAATAATGCCGCTCTGGGGGCCGCCGATCAGTTTATCTCCGCTGAAACAGACGAGGTCCGCTCCCGCGGCGAGGCTTTCCTGCACGGTGGGTTCGTGGGGCAGCCCGTATTCCTCGAGATTCACCAGCGCCCCGCAGCCCAGATCGTCGATGACGAGAATCGGGCTATCGCCTTTCAGAGCAACGAGTTCCGCGATGGATACCGACGCGCTGAAGCCTACGATCCGGTAGTTGCTGGGGTTTACGTGCAGCAGCGCCGCGGTGTTTTCGGAGATGGCTTGCGCGTAATCACGCGGATGGGTCCTGTTGGTGGCGCCCACCTCAACCAGAATGGCCCCGCTTTGGTGGACGCAGTCCGGGAGCCGGTACGAGCCGCCGATCTCGATAAGCTGGCCCCGCGAAACGATGACTTCCCGGCCCGCGCACAGGCTGGCCAGCACAAGCATCGTGGCGGCGGCGTTGTTGTTGACCACCAGGGCGGCCTCGGCGCCCGTGAGCTGGCAAAGGAGCCGTTCCGCCATGTCGTGGCGCTTGCCCCGGCGGCCGGTTTCGAGGTCGATCTGGAGGTTGCAGCACCCGTCGAGCCGGGCGAGCGCTTCCACCGCGGGTTTCGGCAGCACAGCCCGCCCCAGCCCGGTGTGCAGGAGGATGCCCGTGCCGTTAATCACCGGGCGGATGCGTTCGCGCCGGCCGTCCTCAAAACAGGCCACGACGCGTTCGGCCAGCTCCGCCAGCCCCGGAGAGAGCGCCGCTCCGCCCGTCGGCCCGGTCCGGCACGCGCCGAGCGCCCGGCGGATGGCGTCCACGACCATCCGGCGCGGATGCGCCGCAAGCAACTCCCGCACCGGCGCCGTATCCAGCAGCGCCGAAACCGAAGGCAGGCTGCGCCGCGGGTCGGACTCTGTCCCAGGATCGGTCTGGTCTTTCACGGAACCTCAGGTAGAGAATGGCGGAGGCGCATGGGAGTCGAACCCACCTGCCGCGGTCAGGCGGCATGACGGTTTTGAAGACCGCAGGAGCCACCGGGCCCCTTCCACCTCCACGTTTCCAGTCGTCAGGAATTTCGCCACACGGTTTTGGCAGGCACGGCACGTCTGCACTCCCCCGGGCCCACTTCCACCAGTACGCTGCAGTCTACGATATGGTTGACAATTGCGCAAGACCGGGCGGGAGCGCGTTCGCCGGATGACGGCAAGTGGTTCAGGATAACTGCTGCGCCTGTCATGTGTTGTGCCGTGCGCCCGGATCGCCTCGCCGGTGGCGAGGTGGACCAAATGGACCCTATGGACGGTATGGACCTCATGGACGTGCGTGCCTGAACGAGTGTGAAGGGTCCCACCCCGAAAAAGAACGGGAATCTTGTAGCGCAGGCGTCTCGCCTGCATCCGGCTCGTACCTAGAAGACAAGAATGCAGGCGAGACGCCTGCGCTACAAGACAAGAATATCCCCGTTCGGACCGGAGGGCAGCCACGGGGGGCTGCCCCTACAATACCCGGATGGGCAGCCATGCAGGCGCGACTACGTGTCCCTGCTCGGACCGGATCGGACTCGGGGACCCCGGAACGGGGTCCAATGTGAGTAGCCCTGGGCGCAGCCCAGGGATCATCCGGACACAACGGCCCAACCCCCATTCGGGGGTTGGGATAGGGGGGACTCGCCCGGTCCACGGGTTTCACCCGCGGCTACTCA
>DDYW01000095.1 GCA_002348185.1 Candidatus Hydrogenedentes bacterium UBA2224
TGTGGATGACCTCGCGGTCCAGCGGAATGGCCACGGCCTTGGCCGCGTCGATGACCCGCTCGATGTCGCGCGGGGTCACTTCGCCGCCCTTGACCGCTATGACGCCATGGCTGTTGAAGCCCTTGATATGGCTGCCCGCGATCCCGGCGTACACGGCCCGAATCTCGCAGCCGGCCATGAGCTCGGCTTCTTCCAGAGCCTTCTTGATGGACTGCACGGTCTGCTCGATGTTGACGACCACGCCCTTCCGAAGGCCCGTAGATGGGCTGGTGCCGATGCCGATGATGTCCACGATCCCGTCCGTGCCCGCCTCGCCGACGACGGTGCATATCTTGGTCGTTCCGATATCCAGACCGACGATCAATTCAGACTTGGCCATACTTCCCCTCATCTCCCGGCTTGTGCCGGCGTGCGTTCCCTAGAGTGTTTGATCGGCATGCAGCCTGATCCATGCCCGTCCGGGCATGACAAACATGAATGCGGTGCGATCCAGCTCGCCCCGGCCCCCCAAATCCGCCCACAGCCTGTTCAGGCTTTTCAGCGTGGCACCCAGATCCGCGCCATCCAATTGCACGAGCACCCGCGGCTTTTCCAAAAATATGCTGAACTGCTCCGCGCTGTCCTGGCGCAGCCAGGCGATCTGGCTCATGCCGAAAGGCAGAGAGTTCCGCGCGACCTCGCCCAGCAGCATCTTGATCCCGCTCCCGACCTGCAAGCCGTCTTCCGTTTCAAGCAGCGGCAGCGAGATGAACTTGTCCACGTCCACGGGAGCGATGGTTTGCCCGTTCACATCAGCGTAGTACAGATCCTCGTCGCGACGCGTCAGGAAGGCCGGTTCGCGCTCCTTGACCTCGATGGTCAGCCCGTCGGGGAGAACCCTGGTCACGGCCACGCTCTCAATCCATTCGCTGGCGGCGATGCGGCGCTGCACCTCCGCGATGTTGATGCTCAGGACATTGGAGCCTGTGCTCACTCCGCCCATCTCCGCGATCTCCTCCTGGCTGATCCGGTGGGAACCCTCGATCCGCAGATTGACGAGCGCGAAAAATTCATGAGCCGTGACCCACCTGTAGGCGAACAGGATTCCAAAACTGACCACCATGACCACCGCTATGCCCAGGCCCCAACGGGTCAGGGCGAAAACCGCGCGGAACAGGCCGAGAAGAAGGCCACCGAACACCGCGCCCTTGTCCACGGGCTGCGTGCGCGCCTTGCGCCGGGGTACGTTCCGGCGGATCTTCTTGCCCAATACCGCTGTGCTCACTGTCCCCCCGCCCCTTCATCCAGATACCCCTGACCAACGGTCCAGATGCTGCCCGCGCCCAGAGTCAGGAAAAGGTCGCCCGGCAGCAGGATCTCACCCAGCGCGGCCTGCATGGACCCGAAGTCCTCGAAAAACCGCACCGGGGTGCTCGTGACCTGCCGAATGGCCTGAGCCAGGCTCTGTCCGCTCACGCCGGGAATGGGCGATTCGCTGGCCGGGTAGATCTCCGTCAACAGCAGCAGATCGACTCCGGCGAAGACTTTGGAAAATTCCCCGAAAAGGGCCTGGGTCCTGGTGAAGCGATGCGGCTGAAAGGCCACCACCAGGCGCTTGTCCGGGTAGCACAGGCGCGCCGTTTCGAGGGTCGCGGCGATCTCGGTGGGATGATGGCCATAATCGTCCACCACCAGCACGCCGTTCTTCTCGCCCTTGCGTTCGAACCTGCGGCCCACCCCTCCAAACGCACCCAAACCGTGGATGATGTCCTTCTTGGGGACGCCGGCCTCCATGGCCACGCCAATGGCGGCCAGGGCATTCAAGACGTTGTGCCGCCCCGGATGCGTCAGGGACACCTCGCCCCAGAACTCCCCGTGGCGATACACCTTGAAACACGATCCCGCCTCGCAGGTGATGATCTCGGCGCGCAGCTCGTTGTCCCCGCCAAAGCCGTAGGTCAGGACCGGACGGCGGACCCGGGGCAGAATGGACTGTACGCCCGGATCATCCCCGCAGACCACGTTCAGTCCGTAAAACGGCACGCTGTTCATGAAGTCGACAAAACTGTCCCGGATATCGTCAAGGTCCTTGTAAAAATCGAGATGATCGGCATCGACGTTGGTGACGATGGATATTCTGGGCAGAAGGCACAGGAATGATCCGTCGGACTCGTCCGCCTCGGCGATGAGATAGCGGCCCTGGCCGAGCATGGCATTGGAGCCGTAGGCGTTCAGACGCCCGCCGATGATGACGGTGGGGTCGAGGCGGGCTTCCATGAAAATCGTGGCCAAAAGCGATGTCGTCGTGGTTTTGCCGTGCGTTCCGGCCACGGCCACGCCGACTTTAAGCCGCATCAGCTCGGCCAGCATTTCGGCGCGGGGGATGATGGGCACGCCGTGGGCCCTGGCTTCCGCCAGTTCGGGGTTGTCGTCGCGCACGGCGGTGGAACGGACCACGACCTGGGCGTCACGGACATTTTCCCTGGCATGTCCGGCGTGAATCGTGGCGCCAAGAGACTCCAGGCGCCGCGCCACCGGCCCTTTGACCAGATCCGAGCCCGACACTTCGTACCCGAGGGTCAGCAGCACTTCGGCGATGCCGCTCATGCCTGCGCCGCCAATGCCTACCATGTGTATCTTGTTGATTTTCGACTTCATATTCACCGTCTGTCGCGTCGTGCTTTGCTTGACGCCAATTCCTGCAATTGCGCCACCACCCGTTCCCCGGCATCGGGAATTCCCGCTTCGCGGGCGGCCCTGGCCATGCGGCCCAGGTTTTCCGGCATCTGAAAGAGATCACCCACCACCGAGGAAAGATTGAGTTCGTCGAGCTGGCGTTGCTGAATGACCAGGGCCGCCCCGACCTTTTCCAGCGCGCGGGCGTTTTTGAGCTGGTGGTCATGGGTGGCATACGGAAAGGGCACCAGGATGCTCGGCTTTCCGGCCACCGCAAGCTCGGCGATGGTCGTGGCTCCGGCCCGGCAGATGACCAGATCGGCGAACCGGTAGGCTTCGTGCATGTCGCCGATGAACGGCTCCACGCGCGCCTCCGGGTACTTCTGGGCATAGACTTCGCGGATGGCCCCGAATTCGTCCTTGCCGGTCTGGTGCCAGATGCCCAGGCCCAGGGCCTTGAGCCGGTCCAACTCCCGCACCACGAAGCCGTTCAGGGCCGAAGCGCCCTGACTGCCTCCGACGATCAAGATGTTGCGTCCGGGCATGCGCCGCTCATCCCTCAACCCGCGAATCTCAGCCCGCACGGGATTGCCGGTCAGCACGGCGCCAGCGCCTCCAAAAACAGGATCGTCCATGCCCGGAATGCTGACCATGATGCGGTTCACGCGCTTGGCCAGGACACGGTTGGTCAGTCCCGGCACGCTGTTCTGCTCATGGATGGCCGAAGGGATGCCCATGAAGCTGGCCGCGAGCGGACAGGAAAAGCCGGCGTATCCGCCAAGGCCCAGGACCACGTCCGGATTGAACTCGCGCAGAATCCGCCAGGACTTGTACAGGCTGCGCCCAAGCCACAACGCTGTCGCGGCGCTTTTAACGCCCCGGCCGAGAACCCCCCG
>DDYW01000103.1 GCA_002348185.1 Candidatus Hydrogenedentes bacterium UBA2224
GGTCGATGTCGATGACCTTGTCGAGATGTTCGAGGCCTTCGATGCGGCCGTACTTGCCCGGCCGTGCGCGCGCCGAATCGTACAGTTTCCGGACGACCGCCGGGTACAGGGTCTCGTTGATGAGGCTCGACTTGCCCGAGCCGGACACGCCCGTCACGCAGGTGAACACGCCCAGGGGGATCTCGACGTCGATGTTCTTGAGGTTGTTATGCGCGGCGCCAATCACCTTGAGGGTTTTGCCGTTGGGTTTCCGGCGCTTTTCCGGCACGCGAATCTGGAACCGGCCCGACAGGTACTGCCCCGTGAGCGAGTCCGGGTCTGCCGCCACTTCCTGGGGCGTGCCCTGCGCGACAATCTGTCCGCCATGCACGCCCGCGCCGGGGCCCAGATCGATCACGTGGTCGGCCCGGCGAATCGTCTCTTCGTCGTGCTCGACGACGAGCACCGTGTTGCCGAGGTCGCGCATGCGTTCCAGCGTGGCGATGAGCTTTTTGTTGTCGCGCTGGTGCAGGCCGATGCTGGGTTCGTCGAGGATGTACAGCACCCCCATCAAGCCCGAACCGATCTGTGTGGCGAGGCGGATGCGCTGCGATTCCCCGCCCGACAGGGAGCCCGCGTTCCGGTCGAGCGAGAGGTATTCCAGCCCGACGCTCACGAGGAATGTCAGGCGTTCGCGGATTTCCTTCATCACCCGCTCGGCGATCATGCGCTGGGTCTTGTTGAGCTTCAACGATTCGAAAAAGACCAGCGCGTCGCGGATCGAAAAGGCCGTCACGTCCATGATGGTCTTGCCGGCGATGGTCACCGCGCGCGATTCGGGCCGGAGCCGCGCGCCACTGCAGTCCGGGCACGGCCGCGAAGCCATGAACTCGCTGATCATTTCGCGGGCGCGGTTGGATTCGGTGTCGTGATAGCGCCGCGTGAGATTCGGAATGACCCCCTCGAACGGCCGCTGCAGCTCGAACGTGTTGCGCCGCCCCGTGTAGGTGAAGTCGATGACTTCGTCGCCCGAGCCGTACAACACGACCTGGCGGAAGTCTTCCGGGAGCTTCTTCCACGGAGTGGCGGCGTCTTGGCCGTAATGACTGCACACGCATCGCAAGGCGTGGCGGTACATGCCGTCGAGCACCCGCCGCATGCTCCACGCCCGCACCGCTCCTTTGGCGATGGACAGCGTCGTGTCGGGGACCACCAGGTCGGGGTCGACCTCGATTACTTCGCCGAGGCCCGTGCATGTCGGGCAGGCGCCGTGGGGATTGTTGAACGAAAACATGCGCGGGGAAAGCTCTTCGAAGCTCAGGCCGCAGTCTACGCACGCGAAATGTTCGCTCTGCAACACTTCGCTCACGGTCTTGTCGGGGGCCTCGCGCCAGATCCGGATGATGCCCTCGCCCAGTTTGAGACACGCCTCGACGGAATCCGTCAGGCGCCGTCCGATGCCCGGCTTGACCACGAGCCGGTCCACGACCACGTCGATGTCGTGCTTGACGTAGCGCTCCAGCTCGATGTCCTCATCCACCGTGCGGAATTCGCCATCGACCCGGACCCGCACATAGCCCCGCCGTTTGATGTCCTCGAAGGCCTTCTGATACGTGCCCTTGCGCTGGCGCACGACCGGGGCCAGCAACTGAACGCGCGTCCCTTCGGGCAGCGCCAGGATCCCGTCGACGATGGTCTGGGGCGTTTGCGACTGGATGGGTTTCCCGCAACTGTGGCAGTGGGGCGTCCCGATACGCGCGAAGAGCAGGCGCAGATAATCGTAGATCTCGGTGACGGTGCCGACGGTCGACCGCGGGTTCCGGTGTGTCGTCTTTTGTTCGATTGAGATGGCCGGGCTCAGGCCCTCGATCGAATCGATGTCGGGTTTTTCCATCTGTTCGAGGAACTGCCGTGCGTACGACGACAGGCTCTCGACATACCGGCGCTGGCCTTCCGCATAGATCGTGTCGAACGCGAGGCTCGACTTGCCCGATCCGCTCAGGCCCGTGATCACGACCAGCTTGTCGCGGGGAATGCTCAGGCTCAGATTCTTGAGGTTGTGTTCGCGCGCGCCCTTGATGACGATGCTGTCGCGCGACGTGGCGGGGGCGACGGGGAGGCCGTCCGCGCTCGCCTTGCGGTTCCTCGGCTGGGCCGGCTTGCGTTTTGGGGCGTTCTTCCGGGCTTTTCCCGGGGATTTGGGTGTTTCAGGCATAGAACAGGCATAGGCTCCTGGAGATTGAGTCTGGATACGGTCCCGCCGTGCGCGCACCCGCACGAATCAGGAAACAAACACCGATCATAGCGAATTCAGGGGCGTCAGTGCCATCTAAAACGGTGAATTGCGCCGGGGGAGGTTTCCGGTGCGCCCGTAGTGAGTGAGCCCGGATGGGGCGGACGGGTTGTTCTTACTTGCGCGGCGCCCCTGTTTCAGCTCGACTTCTTGAGGAGTTTGTCGACCTCGTTGAGGATTTTCTGTCCGACTTCTTTGCGGAGATTCTCGGGGATCTTGTAGTGCTGGGTTTCTTCGAGGAGTTCAATGGTGCGAATGGCAACCTGGTAGGCGAAATCCTGCACTTTCATGGCCTTCTCCTCCCCTTCACAAGCGGTTTCCGCGTCATTGCCCGCGTCTGGTATAGCACATTCCGCGGGCTGGATACCGCTTTTGCCCGAATCCGGCCAGACGCCCGGTGGACGCGGCGGATCCGGCGGGCACTCCTGCCCTGAGCGACGCCGCAGGTGTCGTTCAGACAAGCGACGACGCAGGATTCATGGGCTTCGTCCGCGGTCTCGCTTGTCCGTTGCCCGCCCCGCGCCGTACAATCGGCTTGTATCCGCGGCCGCATGCCGTTCCAGGACCGTTGAACCTCATGGGCGTCCATGCGTACTACAAGATGAACACCGCAGACGAAGAACCGACCGACGAGGCGCTGGCCGAGCGTGCGCGCGATGGCGATGTCCGGGCCTTCGAACGGCTCGTCACGCGGTACCAGGCGCCGCTGTACAACTACATCCGGCGGATGGTCGGCAACGCCTCGGAAGCGGAGGACCTGTTTCAGGATACGTTCATGAAGGTCTACGGGCATCTTGACCGGTTTCGGCCCGAGGGCCGTTTCCGCGGCTGGCTGTACCGCATTGCCACCAACACCTGCCGCGACGCCCTGCGCCGCCGGAAACTGCGCCGGGTATTCTCGCTGGACGCCGGCCGGAACCCCGGGGACGCACCGCCGGGCGAGCGCTACGCGTCCCGTGCGCCAAATCCGGCGGAGAAGGCGGCCGAAGCCGAACTGGCCGAACGTCTGGAACGGGCGGTTCAGGCGCTGCCCACGAAACACCGGGCCGTGTTTCTCATGGCCCGTTACGACGGCATGAGTTATGAGGAAATCGCGGCGAGCCTGAAGATCCCCGTGGGCACCGTGAAATCGCGCATGAACACGGCGGTGAACGCCTTGATGGACGCGCTGGAGGAGCCGGCGTGAACGAATTCAGTCGCGAAACGAAGGCCATACGCGAACTGCTTCGCGCCTATCTGCTCGGCACCCTCCCGGAAACGGAGCGGGTGGGGCTCGAAGCGCGTCTCACCGACTCCGAAGACCTCCGCGCGCGGATGGAGGCCGAACGGATCGCCCTCGCCAGGCTGGACGCGCTGCCCCGGCTGGAGCCCGGGCGCAATCTGGCCGCGAAGGTGATGGGGGAGCTGCACGCCCGCGACGCGGAGGCAGAGCTTAAGCGCTCCGCGTCCCGCCGCCGCGTGCTGGGGTATGGCGTGGCCGTTGCCGTGGGGCTGGTGGTTGCGTCGACTCTGCTTCCCTCGCTCTCCCGCAGCCGGGAAGCCGCGCGGCGCGCGTCGTCGGCCAACACTCTCAAACAAATCGGCGTGGTCCTTAAAATGTACGCGAACGATAACCCGGGTGAGTTCTTTCCGCCGCTTGCGCCTCAGGACGGCGTCTGGGGGCTGGACGTGAGCGTTCTGTATCCCAAGTATCTCGCCGACCCCAAGCTTCTGATTGATCCCAGCCATCCCCGTGCGGAGGCGATCGGCCGGGAAATGGATGCCGCCATGACCCGGACGCCGATCGACTGGGCGGCCGTGAACCGGCTGGCCGCCGAGAGCTACACCTACCTTGGCTGGAGCGCCACCAATTCCGAGGAACTGGCCCGTTTGCGCGACGCCCGGCCCCAGCAGTTCGGCCAGCGCATGGAGCTGGCCCAGGAGTTCGAGTCGGATACCGGCATCTACCGGTTGCGCGAAGGCGTCGAACGGTTCTACATCACCGACATCAACAATCCCGCCGCGTCCGCGAGCGCGCAATCCGGGATCCCCGTCATGTTCGAGACACGCTCGCGCATCCCCGGCGGCCGAAACGTCCTGTTCATGGATGGCCACGTCGGGTTCATCCGTTACGGCGAGACTTTTCCCGTGACCGGCGAAACTGACGCCATCCTCGGGATCGACGCCGGCCGCTGACCGCGTGTCCGGCTGGTCCGGGCCGCCCGCAACGCCGTTCCTCCAGAACCGAACCTTTCGCACTCCCATGCGTAATGAATGGTGCACGGCAACCGTTTGGGAGGACGAATCATGAAGACACAGCACCTGTTCGCCGCCGTTCTCGCGCTTCTGTTCCCCGTGACCGCATCCTGGGGTGAGGAGCCCGAACCAGAGGAGGCCGCCATCCCCCGGATGGACTCGGCGCGTATGGAGATGGAGTGGAACGATCTGCGTTCCCTGCTCGAGGAACTGTATGCGGCCCGGTCGCGCGAGTTCGAGAAGGAAGAGCCTGCACCGCCGCCCCCGTACGACTGGACCATCTCCGAAGCGCGCTACGAGGCGAGCGTCGAACCCGGAAACAGCCTGCGCGTGCGCGCCGAATTCGACATCGAAGTGCTGAATGACGCGTGCTGGGCCCGGATTCCCATTCTGAAAAACACCGTGGCGCCCGTAAGCGCCGCACTCAACGGCGAGGCGGTGTCCCTGTCGGTCAATGCCGACGGGTGGCTCCTGCTCGCCATCCAGAAACCGGGCGTTTATGCCTTCGAAACCACCTTCTACACCGATATTGCCGCCAGCGAAGGGGTCCTGACGGCGCAATTCCCCTGCGCGCGAACGCCCGTCACGCACATGACGCTGACAGTTCCCGTAAAAGACGCCCAGGTGGCGGCTCCGGACGCCCTCAACATCGCCGTACACCCCTCCGCGGACGGGCTGATCGCCGACCTCGCCTTCCGCAGCACGGAGAACGTCGCGGTGCAATGGACGCTTCCTGCCGTGCTTAAGATGAAGGAAGAGGAGGCCGCCCGCCCGCCCGAACCACCGCGCGTCGCCAGTCTGGCCGCGACCCTCGCCACCATTACCGACGGGTACCTCGATTGCCGTACCCACCTGCGCTTCGACGTGCTCCATGGGAAAGCGGACAGCTTCACGATTGCCGTCCCGAAGGGCGTCAATGTGCTGGAGGCCGCCGGGCAGGGGGCGGCCTGGACGGTGACCGAGACCGGCGAGGAGCAGGCCATCGAGGTCAAGGTCAATCACGCGATCGAAGCGGACTACGAGCTGGTGCTGCATTTCGAACAGTCCGTCGACGAGGAGGCGCCCATCATCGTGGTGCCCGAAGTCCGCGTGGAGGACATGGTGCGGCAGACGGGGTTCCTCGGTCTGGCCGCCCGCAGCAACGTGGAGGTGGCGCCCGCGGAGGGCATCGAGAATCTGACGCGCATCGACATCACGGAATTGCCGGAAGCCCTGCGCGCCATGTCGGCCAACCCCCTCTTACTGGGCTACAAATACGTCGGCGAACACTACCTGCTGCCGCTTGAGGCGCGCCGTCTGCAGGACGTCGCCGTGCGCGTCGCGAGCATTGACCGCGCCCTGCTCGTCACCATGATCACCGAGGAAGGCATGGCCGTTACCCGCGCGCGCTACGACGTCCGCAACAACATCAAACAGTTCCTCCGGGTGGCCCTGCCCGAAAACGCCGAAGTGTGGTCGGCCGAGGTGGGCGGCAAGGTGGTGAAACCCGCCCGCGACGGCGAAAACGGTGCGATCCTCGTCCCACTCTTCAAATCCGTCGAGACCGGCCGCGTGCTCGACACGTTCCCCGTCGAACTGGTGTATATGGAGTCTGCCCCGAAAAGCCCCGTGCTTTACGGAAAACACGCGCTGAACGCTCCCGCGACCGACATCCTGGCCAACGAGATCGCGTGGCAGGTGCTGGTGCCGGAAACCCAGCGCGTATTCCGGACCTCCGGCGATCTAAAACCCGCCCGCGAGGTTCCGGTGGGCACGCGCAGCACCCTCAATCGCGGCCAGACCAGCGTGTCGCAGGAGACCATCTACCGGTTGCGCGAGGGCATCGAACGGTTTTACATCAAGGACATCAACAATCCGGCCGCTTCCGCGGTGGCCGGCGAACCGCGCTACCAGGGCCAGCAGCTTCAGGAAAGCGCGCCCGCCGAGACGGAGATCGCCGGCGTGCTGCCCGTGCGCATCGATTTGCCCACCGAAGGCGTGTCGTACCTGTTCCGGCGGCTCATGGCGCCCGAAGGCAAGGAATTGCATCTCACGCTCCATGTGTACCACGCGCGTTGGGCGCTCGCCGGCACACGCGCGGTGTTCCTGGCCGGCTGGGCCGTGGCGCTCGGCGCCGGGTGGCTTGCGCTGCAGCACGCACGCGGAAAACGGCTCCGCCGCGGACAGATACTCTTCGCCGCGGTCGCGATGGCCGCCGTTCTGGCGTGCCGGCTCGCGCTCGGCCAGTCGCCCTGGACCCTGCTCTTCTGGACGCTTGTGCTGACGTGCGCCGCGCTTCCAGCGCCGTGGCTCTATGCCCGCGCTCAAGCGGCCATTCGTGTTGACAAGGCGGCTCCGGCCCCGCAGCACGAAGCGTAAGGAGGGACCGGCCATGTCTCGCTCGAAACTCACCCCGCGTCTCTGGGAATGGGCGGCCATCGTGCTCGTCCTCATCATCGGCGCGGCCGTGCTCCTCCCCGCGTTGAGCCGCGGACGGGAGAGTGCGGTGCGCGCAAGCTGCGCGAACAACCTCAAACAGCTCGGACTGGTCATGAAGATGTTTGCGGGCGAGCACAGCGGGGCCTGGCCGTCCCTGAGTCCGGTCCCCAACAACTGGATGCTCGATATGCGCACCATCTATCCCGAGTATCTGACGGATCTGAACATCCTGGTCTGCCCCAGCAGTCCGGTCAAAATCCGGTTCGAGCGGCCCGAATGCGTGTCGTCCCTCTACTATGTCTACACCGGGTATGCGCTCGTGAGCGACGAACAGGCCCTCGCCGTGTTCGAGGCGTACCACCACCTGCCCTTCGCCACGTTCGCGAGCAACGACCTGACCCTGCCCGTCCCCGTCTGGTCGAACTCCTCGCGCCCCGGCGCCGCCGGGTCCAACGCCATTCCCGTGATGTGGGACCGCGTGCCCCTCGACGAGTCTCAGTTCGGCCACGTGCCGCGCGGCGCCAATGTGCTGCACCTGGACGGGCACGTCGAGTTCGTCAAGTACTCGTATTACAACAACTCCGATTTCTTCCCGGTGACGCGCCTGTCCGCCGAGACCTTCGGCAGCGTGCTACCCCAGATGCCGATGCACTGCTACGAGTGATGGCCGAGCCGGCGCGACATTGACATTGCCCCCGCCGGGCAACCACAGTGGTGCCGGAGGGTGTTCAGCCATGGTACGTCTACTGGGAGTTCTTGGAGTCGTCGTCTTTCTTGGCCTGGGCGAGGCCGGCGCAACCGGGGTCGAAGCGCCCGCGCTGTTCACGCCGCCCGCCGATCTTATCGACAACATTCCCGGGGATTTTCCCCGGTTTCACTTTGCGGGCCACGGCGAAGACGCCGCGCTCCTCAACCGGTATCTCTGGCATCATTTCAGCACGCGGCTCGGTCATTCCCCCGTGCTGTTCAACAAGGAATACCTCACAACGTCCGACCAGTGGATGGGCGGCGCAGTGCATCCCGGCTGGCCCGCGCCCGTACAAGACATCCAGCGCGATGATCTCCTCGCCGTGCGGCTCAATCCCGACGGGTACGTCTGGACAAACCAGCATTTCTCGCACGCCCACGAGCAGGGCTGGCCGTTTCCCATGTGGACGCAGGGGCCGACGGGGCCCGAAGGCTTTGGCGCGGGCTGGCATTTTCAGGAGGACGGCCCCGGCTGGGTCTGGGACGGGCTCCGCAGGCAGCCCGACTCCCCCTTCGCCCGCGAGGAGGCCCTGGGCGGCTGGGAACTTGTCCACTGCGAATCCCGGGGAATCGTCGAGGGAAAATGGCGTCTGGCGGCGACCGGGCCTTCGCCCATGCTCGTGACGCCGGAAGGTCCGCGCATCATCGCGTTCAACGCGCCGTTTCTGCAGTTGCGGTGGACCCGGTCCGGCACGCCCGCGCCGGGTCAGGTGCCGTATGTCGAGTGGATGCGCAAAGAAGACGCGGCCTTCAGCCCCGAACGGCGCGTCCATTTCGGTTTTGACTCGGGCAATCCCGATTACGAGCGCGCAACGGGCACGACCCATTCGATGATCACCATGCACACGCATCCCCAGTGGGACGGCGAGATCAAGCGCATCCGCATCGCGCTGGCCCCCGGTGAATCCGGCGTCGAATTCGCCATCGACTCGTTTTTCACTGCCTATGACACACGACACACGATCAACAATCCGATCTACATCATGGCGTGCTGGAACTACTACCGGTGGAACGGCGACCTGGCCTTTCTGCGCGCCGTCATCAACAAAATGCGCCTGGCGCTCCGCTACCAGCAGACCGTCCTGGGCGGCCTCGCACACAAGCGCATCCGCAACGAATGGATCGGCCATACCGGCATCTCCGGGCTTGAACTCTCCCCCGACGGCGCCAAAGTCATCCATTACGGACAGGGCATCGGCAGCAATTACTGGGATCTCCTGCCCTTCGGATGGGACGATCTCTACGCAACGAACCAGTATTATGCGTCCCTGCGGATCATGGCCGAGCTCGAAGAGGCAATCCGCGCCCATCCCGGATGGGACATCCCCGGCGGGGCCCTCGCGTTCGACCCCAGCACATTGCGCACGCATGCCGAGGATGTGAAAGCCGAGGCCAACCGCCTCTTCTGGAATCCCGAAACCGGGCGCTTCCATGCGGTCATCGACAAGAACGGCCAGGCGCACGACTACGGCTTCACATTCCTGAATCTCGACGCCATCTGGTACGGTCTTGCTTCCGACGAACACGCCCAATCCATCATGGACTGGCTTACCGGACAGCGCATCGTCGAGGGCGATACGTCTACGGGCGCCGACATCTATCACTGGCGGTTCGGGCCCCGCGCCACCACCCGGCGCAACGTCGAATGGTACGGGTTCATGTGGACCGGTCCCGAGTCCATCCCCTGGGGCGGGCAGGTACAGGACGGCGGCGCGGTGCTCGGATTCACGTTCTACGATTTGTGGGCGCGGCTTCACGTGCTGGGTCCGGACAACGCATGGGCGCGATTGCGGGAAATCCTGGCGTGGGAGAAGGAAGTCTGGGAGGACGGCGGCTACCGCGAATACTACAAGGACGGCCTGCGCGGCACGACCCTTCAAGGCGGCGGCACCGCCGGCGGGCTGGGCATCGACTTCGAGTTTTTCGAAAGCAGCCTGCTGCCCGCGATCGTCACCTACGGGTTCCTCGGGCTTGAGCCGGGCGCGGACGCCCTCCGCATGGCTCCCCGCCTGCCCGAGGCGTGTCCCGAGATGGGGCTGGCCAATCTGCACTACCGTCGCGCCGCGCTCGATGTGCTCGCGACGGCCTCAACGCTCAGCGTTGCGCTCAAGACCATGCCCACCGCCCCCCTCTGGCTCGAACTTCCCCCGGACTGGCGCAGTGAAAGCGGCGAGCCGGGTCCGCGCTTTGCCCTTTCTGCTCCCGGTGCCTACCGTTTCACGAAGGAGGGGACGCCGAGCCCGTGACGTGGGACCGGCCCGGACTGGCGGGGCTCGCCGACGGTTCTTCGACCGCGAAGTACTCCCGAATGCGGTGCGTTCCGTTGGCGTACACCAGCGTATAGGCGGCCTCGGCCACCAGAGTGTCGCCGGAATAGACGTGTGCGCTCACCGTGTGGGAGACCTCACTGAGCCGCGTGTGTCTGCGGAGAAACACGAACCGGGGGGTGTCGTCGTTGTACTCGGGGTAGTTCCCCTCGAACTCCTCCACGGGCAGCGGGTAGTCGTGCATCCCGAACCACTGGCGCTGCCCCCGCATGTTCTTTGCGGCCAGCTCCTTCCCGGGAGCCGGGTAGACCGCGTCTCCGACGGACTCCCCGTCGACGCGGATCTCGACGCGGGTCAGCCGTTCCGGAGAGTACACCCAGCCGATGACCTGCAGTTCGTGATCGTCGCGGACCCGCGCCCCGCTGATGGCCAGGCGCGTGGGCATCGAGGCCCGTCCGGGGAACAGGTCGTCCACGTGCGGGGGATGGACCCGATACAGGGCGAAGTTTTCGCCGCTGCGCACCAGGTCCCAATCCGGCCGCGCGGCAATCGGATTCAGGTCGACGATGACCTCTTCCCACTGTTCCCGAGGGACGCCGGCCTCGGCAAGCGATTGGATGATGCCCTCACGACGATGTTCCGGCGAGACCAACCGCGGGTATTTGCAGAGGAGGTAGATGTCTCTGGACAGGGCCAGGCTCTCCAGTTTGAACAAGGCATTCTTGTCGCTCGCCCGCATGAACGCAAGGGTGAACGGCCATTCCTCGAGACCGAATGCGGCGCGGGGCGTGCGGAGCATGTGCTGGCGGAAGGCGGACTTGTCGGTGATGACCAGCACGGCGCCCTGCGGGATGACGTCCGCGAGCTTGTCGACCAGCGGCAGGGTGGCGTCACTCGACGATTCTTCGGGCAGCGGCGCGCCGGCGTCCGGGCCATCCGGCCCGGCAATGGCGAGGGCCTGCAGGGAGAGCTGAAGGAGGCACAGAAGCAGCAGGAGTTCGGGAACCAGTACGGTGAGCTTGCGGACACCGAATGACGCCCAGCGGCACCGTGCTTCGACGGCCATGAAGTAGACTGCCCCGCCCAGCAGGATGGAGTAGGCGGGCAGCCATTGCGTGGCATTGGCGATGTGAAACTGAAGCAGATTGAGCCGTGCAAAGACCACCCAGTACGCGAGGTTGGCGACGCACATCATGCCCGCAATGACGAAAAACTTCCGGGTAAGGGGCTCCTTTCTTCCAGCAAGCAGCGCCCAGGCGAGCGCGATGCCCATGGCCGTCACGCCCCGCAACGTCATGTTGTAGTGGTCCCATACCTCCCGCGCCAGCCACCCCGGGTATTCCCGGAGCGTAATCCTGTTCTGGAAGGGGATGTCGCCCGTGCTCTTGTTGTGAAAAGCGTTGACGCAGAGGTCCTGGAAAGCGGTGTGGAAACTTCCGAAGAACCATGCGTTTGTGGCCAGATGAAGCACAAACGCCGCGATCGAGGCGGTGGCCAGAAATCCCACGATGGCCACGACGCGCTTCCACTGTTTCCGGCCGAGACGCCAGAGCGTGTAGGCGAACACAATGAACCCGCTGGCCATGGTCTGGTCGAAGCTCGAGAAGGCGTCGCAGAACAGGGCGGCCCAGGCGCACAGCAGCAGAACGCGCCGTTTCACCCGGTGGTCTGACTCGAGCGCGAGCACCAGCGACAGAAACGCCGCCGTCTGGAAAAACAGAGACAGGTTCAGGTAGTTCTCGAGCACCTGCTCGATGAACACCGTATGACACGCGAGGGCCAGCGTGCTGATGCACGCAATCCAGCGATTGAGTACCAACGAGAGCACCCCGTAGAAAAGCAGGACGTATCCCAGCGCCACAAGATCGAAAAACGCTGCCAGCGCCGCCTTGGCGCCCAGCCCGAGCTCACACAGCAGCGCCCCGATATAAAAGGGCAGGGGAGGGTAGTGGGTGTACCACACGGTGAACCCCGTCGCGCTGTACGAACTCCAGAGATCGGGAAACGGGGGCGTGAAACGGTGAAAGAAGAAGCCATCCTCGGCGAATCGCGCCGATGCAAACGGGATATAGTGCATCAGGTCCGTTGGCATGTCGTCAATGCGCAGGAACCAGACGGTGAACACCGGGGCGAGCACGGCCAGCAGCAGCACGTCCGGCAGGCACACACGCGACGCCAGGGCTTTGACAAGCCGAACCGGCTCGCCTGCCTGGACCGGGGTGGCCTGCTCCATGTCACCCACTGGCATCCTCAGCTCCGGCCTTCTGGCCATCACGGTTGCTTCGTGCCTTCACTCCAACGCCGTACAGGGTCAGGCCCAGGTTCAGATAGCCCGTCCTGACCTCCAGGAAGCTCTCGTTCAGGAGCCACTCAAGCGACTCCCGGGTGAAGGGCGACACGTGGCCGGTGGGGCGGCGCGTTATGAGACGGAACAGGCGCTCTCCCAGCCACCAGGTGAACGTGTCGTACGGCGGGGTGAAGGCCAGAAATGTGCCCGCGGGCTTGAGTATCCGCGTGACCTCCCGCAGGGTATCGCCGCGGCACCGGACGTGTTCGATGGCGTCGACCATCAGGATCATGTCGAAGGCGCTGTCCGGGAACGGGAGCGCTTGGTCGAAGTCGACCCGGTACACCTCAAGGCCTCGCTGACCCGCCAGCTCGAGGAGCCTGTCGTCGACGTCCGCGCCGTGTACCTGCGCGTGCGGGAATCTATGCGCCAGGGAAGCCGATACCGCCCCCGCGCCGCAGCCCAGGTCGAGGATGCGGGGGGCTTCGCCGAGGCCTGCAAGCACACTCGCCGCTTTGCGCACTTTGGCCCGGTCCAGCCACCGGAACAGGCGGCCTGAGCCGCCCGGCGCGTAGTAGTCGCTAAACTCGACCCTCCGGTTGCCGGACAGGGCCGCGTCTGCCTCCAGGATTATCGCGTCCGAACAGGGATACGTAGTCGCACCGCGGACGGCGCCGGGAACATGTCCCCGTTCTTCGCCATCTTCTCCGGTGTGATACCCGCGCCCCCATCCGTCATTCTCTCTTTCATCATCCACGGGCGGACCGACAGGCCGATCGTGCGCGGCCTCGCTCTCGCCGGGGACACGCAAGGCCCGCGGCGCCGCGCGGCGCTTGCCGGTCGCCAGGTCCACAGACAGCCGCCAGAAGAAGAGGTAGGCTTTCCGGAAGGTCGGGAGCTTTGAACTGCCCCATTTTCGGCAGTGTTCGTGGCTGGGGACTTCGGTAACTCGGAACCCGTGTTTCAGGAATTGCACGATCATGTGCTGTTCCACATCAAAACCGCGGGCATGAAGGCCGGCTGTCAGCGCGGCGTCGCGCCGCGCGGCCCGGAAACCGTTGAGGACATCCGTTAGCTGGCTGCCCCACCGCTTGTTGATGACCAGGCTCAGGAACCCGCTTCCCACGGCCCGGAGCCAGGTGTCGACATCGCCCTGCCACTCGTCGCTTCCGCCCCGGTGGCGCGACGCGATGACGAGGTCGGCCGTGCCGTCGAGGATGGGTTGGATGAGGGCCGGCACGTCGCGTGCCTCGTGCGACCCGTCCGCGTCGATAAACACCAGCACGTCGCCGCTGGCGTTTTGCACGCCCACCCAGTACGCGTCCCCCTTGCCCTTCCCGTGGTCGAGCAGAACGCGGGCCCCGGCGGACTCCGCCGCTTCCCGGGTGCCGTCGACGGAGTGCCCGTCCACGACCAGAATCTCGTCGACGAACGGTCGCAGGGCCTCGACGACCCTGGCAATGCCGCCAGCCTCATTCCTGGCCGGAACCACGGCGCTGACACGCACGGTAACCTACCCTCTCGCGGACGCCCCCCCGCATGCGAAAAGCTACGAATCCCCTATGGACGGCGTACGGAATGCTTCCGGAATGAACAGGGAGCCCGTCGAGAGTAAAAGCGACCTATGCGGCCCCGGGGTGTTGCATGCCAGGAGGCAACTTCCACGGTCGTCACGTGTGCTTCTATCGTTCACATTCTATGCCGCCCCGAACGATACGCGCAAGGGAGGGCAAGGGAGGGCTCGTTCTCCTCCCGGGCAGGGTCGCGGAGTTCTGGCCGCGTGCAATGTGCGGGTCACCCAACCGGTTCGGGGACGAGCGCGCCGTGGTCGCGCAGCAGAGCGCGAACGGCCTCCATCGGCACCTCCGCCGGGGGTTCGTTCCGCTGGACCGCCAACGCGGCGATGCCGCCGGCCGCCTGGCCCATGGCCATGCACGACGCCTGCACCCGGTATGCCGAATTGGCCTCCTGATCGCCCGACGCGCACCGCCCCGCCGCCAGGAAGTTCCGGCTGTCTTTTGGAATCAGCGCCCCGCGCGGGATGGTCGGCACCATGCCCTCTTCCAGCGGACGGATATCGATGCCGTCGCCGCTGGGACGGTGCACATCAATCGGATAAAAACTGTAACACACCGCGTCGTCCCACACGCGCCCGCTGGTATAGTCGCGTACGGTGACCGTCTCCAGTCCCTCGATGGTGAAGGTCTCCCGGATCCCGCATTCCATCGCGAACCAGTCGTACTGAAACTGCTCCAGTCCCGGCTGTTTCCGGCAGAACCGGAACAGGCGCAGCAACTGCTGGCGCGCCAGCACCTCCGCGCGGGATTTCCCCTCGCTCGACGCCCCGTCAATGCCCACGACGTGCATGGTATTGTCGCCACGCGACCGCAGCAACTGGGCTACGTCGTTGTTGACGGCATCCCCGGAGCGCAGTTCGCCCCGTTCCACGGCTGTGGTGTACGCCCGCTGCAGCGCTTCGTAATCGAGGGCCTGCTCGTCGTAGCCCCCGAGCCGTGCCATGATGCTGCCCGGCTGAAGCGCCGCGCTTCTCCGCCGGGCAAACCCCGCGATCCCCGCTACATTGGCGTCGCCCGTGCAATCGATCACCACGCGCGCGGGCACGCTTCGCATCCCTTCCTTCGTGGCAAGACCCACGCGCCACCGCCCGTCCTCGAACACAGCCGATGCGGCCATCGCGTGGAACAGCAGCGCCGCGCCCGCATCCAGCACGGCAGCGTCGGCCAGCGCGGCAAACACCGCGCGGTCCACACGCACCTGCAGATGCCAGTGCCGCCTCGTGTAGTCCGAGAAATCCGGCAGCGTCTGACCGCACAGGTCCACGGCTGCCGTCACGAGGTCCCAGCCGATGCCGGCGATGATCTGCTTCCCCCACGCATGAAACAGCCCGGGGAAATTCACGCCGTTCAGGACGATGGCCCCGCCCAGGACCCCGCTCTTCTCGACAAGCAGGGTTTTTGCGCCCGCGCGCCCCGCCTGAATCGCCGCACACAAGCCCGCGGGGCCGCCGCCCACCACAAGCACATCGTACGATGCGTCCGCGGGTTCGAGCTTCAGCGTCGCGTCCGCCGTCTGGCGAACACCCGCCCAGGCCGGCGCACTGCCCGCGGCCATCGTTCCGAGCGCGGCCGTCAACGCCGTGCCCGCCATACTGTGCTTGATGAAACTGCGTCTCGACCTGGGTCGCGGTCCGCTCAGCGGTTCCGGCACCATCGCCCTCCTCGTTCCCGCGGCATCAACCGCCGCCGGCATTCCCCTGAAACTGCACTTCCTCGTACGGCTGCACCACAACAAACCCATCTCCGCGGAACGACATCTGGATCGATTCGCCGCTGCCCCGGCCGAAAAACGTCTTCAACGAGACGTCCGTCTTGAACTCCGGCTGCAGACTTCCCGACCAGGCCACCGTCGCGTTGGGATCCGTGATCACCGGCCGGTCCGGCGTCACCCGCAGCGTCAACGGGTCGTAATGGGTCGTGATGGCCACCATGCCATGGCCTTCCAGCCGCACATTGAACAACCCGCCCGCCAGCATCGCGGTGACCTTGCGCATCAGCTTGATGTCCCATTGAATGCCCGTCTGGAACGCCAGCAGATCGTTTCCGTTCACATAAATGGCCTCGCCCTGAAGGTTCAGAATCGAGATCTTCTTGCCCGTGTCCGCCAGATACAGCCGGCCCTGGCCTTCCGCCTTCGTCAACTGCGTCCCTTCGCCTGTCACGGTCTTTTTCAGCAGTTTGCCCAGACCATGCTCGAGGATGCCCTCCCGCGTGAACTTGATCCCGCCCACATACGCCACCATCGACCCCATCTTCGTCCAGACCGCGCCGTTCAGATTGATCTCCAGCAGCCGGTCCCGTTCCAGCTCAAACTCGCCCTGGCCGAGGTCCCGTTGCCCCGTCTGCTCGACAAATTCCCGAAGCGAATACCTGTTGTCCATGCCGCACCTCCCCATGCTTGCTCCCTGGCCCATAACACACTGGCCACACAGCATACACCAAACACCTTCGCCATTGCCCAAGGCCGCACTCGCCCACCGGGCGGCGTTGCTGATGGGGGGTGAACACCGACGGCCGGTGTCAGCTCCTTACGTGGCGCGTGGTGGACGCTATGGACGGTATGGACGGCATGGACGGGGATACCGGGGCTATAGAGTCCACCCCCGTCCGCTTCGTGGCCACCCCCGCCAGGGGCCTGTCGAA
>DDYW01000054.1 GCA_002348185.1 Candidatus Hydrogenedentes bacterium UBA2224
ACCACGAACACAGTTGCTAACGCTCAGGCTAAGCTGCGGGCCGGGGGCACGACGCTTGCCGCAACCTTTTCCAGATCGCAAGCGGCGTGAACGAAGGAGCCGTCAGCTTCAGCCTGTGGTTAGGCCTTGGCCCGCCGGGAGGAAACCGAATTGATTTCTTCATCGATTCTCTCCCCGAGATAGATCTTTACCAAAGACTGGTATGGAACATCCCGCTTGTTCGCCAGAACTTTCAACTCTTCAATCATCGACTCCGGCAAACGAATCGATATCGTCTTCAACGACGGCCTAAGATTCGGAAATCCTCTCCGCTTGGCCTTGGACCAATCGATATATTCAGTGGAATCAGCTTCTGCCCAAAATTTCTTCTCTTCAGCCTCAGTGGAAAACTTCGGTATCTTCTTCATGATTGCTCGTACACCTTCCTTTCCTTGCGGCTCATATCCCTTGCCGAAATCACTCGAACCAGACTCTTTCGAATTGTAAAAACCACATATAACAACCGCCCTTTATCGGTTTGACCCAAAGCGTAATAGCGTCTTTCCTTCTCCGAATGCTTCGCATCTGAAGCAACTGTCAGTGGATAGTTGAAAAATATCTGTTCGCATTCAATGACGCTGACCCGGTGAACCTCCCAATTCTTCTGCAGGTTCCCATCATCCCACTCAAACCCAGTACATTTCGACAACAGGTCATCGATTTCCATACTCACCTGTATATATCAGATATATACACCATGTCAACGGTTTCACCCAAAGGCCACAGGCCTAACGATCAGGCTAAGCTGCGGGCCGAGGGCACGACGCTTGCCTGGATATATAGACTGCAAGCGGCGTGAACGATGGAGCCGTCAGCTTCAGCCTGTAGTTAGGCGACACGACAACTCATGTCGCCTCTTCAAGTCCGACTAGCAGACGAAAATCGCTTTCGCCAAGAATACGTATTGGCTGACCTTGAGCGAGTAGTTTCTCCGCTTTAATATGTTTCGAGCTTCTCTCTTTACCTGCGAGCCGTCGAATATCTTGGTCTCCAACAACCAAGATCGTTGTGTTCTTGTTAACGGTTTCCGCAACCGTGCAACCAACGCGAGCAGCCATTTGGGACGCTTCTCGTCGGGGGATTGATAACGCCCCGGTGAATACCGCAATTTCTCCGTATAAAGATCCATCAGGGTTTCCCTGTTGCGCTATTTGTTCGTACGAAATAGGACGTTTGACTTGAACAATCCAGTCATCAAGACTTTTTCCTGTTTCGGCAATCGCGCGCAAGATCACTTCCCCAGCCGCGCGTGCATCCTCTTGTGCGACATGATGCTGGAAAACAATTCCTAATGCCTTAGTGACATTTGCAAGCCCATATCCTTTGCATGAAAATTGCGCCCATGCCCTACGAACAACCTTGGCGCTATCAAGCCAGATGCAATTTATTTCTTGAAGCCCGTATTTTTCGCATGCTCTGTTTATAGCAACCCGATCAAATGATGTGTGTGACACAACGATTTGTTGTTCCATTAGGTTTCTAAGATCTTTATACAAAATAGGCCAAGAGGGTGAATCTTTAACATCCCTTTCCGTTATCCCATGAATGGCTACGTTCCAATCATCAAAATCATCTTCCGGGTTGATAAGTCGTTGCCAAGTTTCCGTAACCGAACCATCTTCAAAAGACACCACACCAATCTGGCAGATGCTCCCCAAGTCCGGATTTGCTGTCTCAACATCTATCGCTATGAATTTCATATCATGTACATTTATCCCATGAGTGTTCGCCTAACTTTAAGTGGACTGCGAAAGTCCAGCTTTTAGAAAGTTCAAATTTGAAATAAACGGAAGTCTATATTTATTAAGAAATGGTCTTACGTGGTTGTATGTCGCCTTGTAATGCGGTGTTGCCGGGAAGTGGTAACGAGGTGTTGTGGCGATAGGCTGTGGGGATGCAGGGATTGATGGGGATTGATGGGCTGTGAGCGTTTTTACCTCAGCACGTCCATCGGGCTTCGGACGCAGCGCCCCCCCCGGTTGAGGACGTGGGTGTAGATCATGGTCGTGCTCACGTTCTTGTGCCCCAGCAGTTCCTGGATCGTCCGGATGTCGTACCCGTCCTCGAGGAGGTGCGTCGCGAAGGAGTGACGGAAGGTGTGGCAGGTGGCATGCTTTTTCGAGTCGGCCAGCCCCGCCGCCTCTTTTACCGCTCGCTGAAGGACGGATTCGTCGAGGTGGTGCCGAAACCTGCGTCCGGTTTCGGGGTCCAGGTATTGCCGGTGCGCCGGGAAAACCCATTGCCATCCCCAGGAACGGTCCGCGTTAATGAACTTCCGCCCAAGCGCCTTCGGCAGTGTAACGTAACCTTCCCCCCGCTTCAAATCTTTTTCGTGCCGCGCGCGGACGTCCTCGAGATGCCGTTTGAGCCGCCCTTCGACCGCCGCCGGAAGGAGCGTGACGCGATCCTTGTTCCCTTTTCCCCCGCGGAGGGTGATCTGCCGGTAGCCGAAGTCGACGTCCTTGACCCGCAGCTCCAGGCATTCGAGCACGCGCAGGCCGGCGCCGTACATCAGCATCGCGGCGGTGAGGTTCTCTCCGTGCAGGTGACGAAGGACCGCGTGGACCTCGTCGCGCGTGAGGACCACGGGGAGGCGCTTCGGGCGCTTGGCGCGCACCACCCCGTCGATCCACTCCAGCCGGACGTCGAGGACGTCCCGGTAGAGGAAAAGCAGCGCGCTGAACGCCTGGTTCTGCGTGGAGGCGGCGACGTCCTTTTCCACCGCGAGGTGGGAGAGGAACCGCTCGACTTCCTCTTTCCCCATTTCCCGGGGGTCGCGGTTGCCGTGAACGCGCAGAAAACGGGCGGCCCAGTCCGCGTAGGCGTCCTCGGTCCGGCCGCTGTAGTGTCTTTTCCGGACCTCTTCGCGCAGGCGATTGAGCAAGGCCCATTCATCGAACTGTCGCTGAAGCGTTACGCTTGCAGGCTGCGCGGCTTCGGGATTCGCCGACGGGCGTGCCCAGGAGACACGAAGCTCCCGGTCATCGGACTTCGATGAATGTTGTTCCCCGGTCGACTCCATGCGGGGAATTCGATGCAACAACGGGACCGCACGGGAAACGGCGGAGGTTACTCGGGCGGGCATGGATCCGGGCGCGGTCGGCCGCACTCAATGCGGCGCGAGGAATTTGAAGGGGGCGGCCTTCATCAGGTTCCCGGTCTGGTCCCCGCCGGTGCCGGGATTCCCTGCCAGGGAGAGCTTGCGGACGCCCGAGCCTGTACTGAAATCGGTCCGGTCCAGCCGGACCCAGACCAGAGAGGGACTCGCGGTGTCTTCGAAGTAGTACACCCGGTTTTTCTGGTCGGAGACCGTGCGCCAGAGGGTGGTCGCGATGTTGGGCTGCCCCGGAGTGCTGATCCCGCGTGGGACGCTGACGTTGCGCATGACGCTGAAGACGGCCGCGACGGCCTCGCGGGGGTCTGCCGTCTGCGTGACCGCGTTGATGTAGAAAGACGCCCGGGCGAACCGGTCGGCGGAGCGGTTTGTTCCCGGAAGCATCGTGGTGCCGCCGATCTGTTTCCAATATTCGTTGAGCGGAAGCTGTTCGCTGAAGATCGGAGAGTTGGTCATCACCTGGTACTGCCTCCCGTGATGGATGACCAGTTTCCCCTTGATGTATTCGAAGATCGCCGAGTCGCCAGAGGGGTCGGAGATCGCCATGTGGACATTCCCCGCGACGCCGTTGGGGGCTGCCACGGTGACCATTCGGAACGCTTCCCTTCGGTGTTCCGCGACGGCCTCTCCCACGGTGGCGAAGTTGTCCAGGATGTATTGGGCCCAGGTGCTTATGACGATGGCGGGGTGTGCATCGCCCTCTGGCGGGTACTCCGACTCCGCGAGATACAGGAGGTTGGCGACAAGGCCGCGCTCGTTCATGCCGTCCGTGGTGCCGCCTTCGTAGCCGGAGGTTATTACGCTGCCGTACCGGCTGGTCCACTGCAGGGATTTTTCGCCGAGCCCGCCGTCGCGGGCCATTCCGCGTGGAAAGACGTAGATATTGGATCGCATGTCCTCGCGCCAGTCCATGGTGCGTCCGGTGACGGTCTGGCCGTCCTTTCCGAAATAGACGGCGCGCGTGCAGGAGAACGCGGCCTGGAGGGGCGCCGCGAGCAGGAAAGCGGAAAGCGACAGACACAGGAAGACGCGGCGGAATGCGGTCGTTTCCATGCGGGGCTCCTTCGTCGGTGGGAGATGCTTGAAAATAAAAATAATTGGATGCGGCGGGAGCGCGGCGGTTTCGTTGCGCCGGGCGCGGCGGCGAGGCGCGGTGAAAGGGGCCTCAGACGAAATGGCAGGCGGCGAAGCGGCCCGGGGCGACCTCGCGCAGCAGCGGGCAGACCTCCTCGCACTCCTTCTTCGCCATGAAGCAGCGCGTGTGGAACCGGCACCCCGCGGGCGGGGCGATCAGACTGGGCGGTTCGCCCGGTGGCACGTCCTTCAGCGTCAGCGCGTTGGCCGCGTCCGGGTCCGAGGTCGCCGCCAGCAGTGCGCGTGTATACGGGTGCAGCGGGCGGCTCAACAGCGCCAGCATCGGGGACTTTTCCACGATCTGGCCCGCGTACATCACGGCCACGTCGTCGGCCATTTCCGCCACCACGCCGAGATCGTGGGTGATCAGGATGATGGCGGTGCCGGTGTCGCGGCGCAGGCCGCGCATCAGGTCGAGGATCTGGGCCTGGATGGTGACGTCGAGCGCGGTGGTCGGCTCGTCGGCGATCAACAGGCGCGGGTTGCAGGCCAGCGCCATGGCGATCA